>NZ_DAIMHV010000092.1:0-11022 GCF_036723115.1 Phenylobacterium sp.
TCCCTGGGGTTTTAGGCTTTCGCCCTGGACATGCCGTCAGGCTCCCCGACGAACGACAGATTAGCTCTGATCGGCGAAACGAGAAGCGCTCTTCAGATGCGATCGCCGCCGCTCCAAGCCTGCCAGACCTGGATCGCTGTGTTGGGCGGCGGCGCCTATTGCGGCCAGGGGTTCGGCGCGCCAGCAGAGCCAAGGCCGACCGTGTAGTCGCCTGGCGGGGCGTGGCTTCACGCAAAGAGGTGACGCCGCGCCAAGCCTCAGCGGGGGATGACCGCCGCGATTGATCCCTCGCAGCCGCGCGTCAGGTCGCCTGGCCGCGACCCTTAGTCTCCGGCGAGGCTCTCGACCACGGCATAGCGGGCGACGATCAGTTCAGTCGCGTCAAGCTTGCTGCGGTTGTCGGAGATCTCCAGGTGGACATGATCGGTCATACCGGCGGGATAACGCGATTGCAGACTGCGCGCCCGGCCTATGGTGGCCCCGAGGGCGACGGCCTGGCCTTCCTGCACAGAGGGATCAACATAAAAGACCCGCGCGGTGTACCCGAGCGCCGGGTTGCTGATCTCGATGAACTTCAACTCCGGCGCGTTGGCGTAGGCGTGCCCGATCTTGCTCACATACCCGGAGATCGGGGCGTGAATTGGCTGGCCCGGGATCGCCACATAGTCCACCCCATCATGGGCGCGATGACCGCCGTCGCGAGAGGCCCCGAAGGCGCCGGAGCCATAGGCGTCGATGGTGCGCGGCGCCTGACCCGTGGGATTGACGAAATCCGGTGCGCCGTCCCCGTCAATGTCCTTCCCCTCCCAGACCAGCTGACGGGCGGCTAGCCGCGGGCCGACGGCGGCGGGCGCCGGCGGGCCGCGCAGCACCTCAGCCAGAGGCGAGGCGGCCGCCGCCTGGCTGATGCGCGCCACCACGCCGGCGGCGGGCTTGGCGAGCGCATTGGTGGCCACGCTGGCGGCCATCAGGGCGGCCAGGGCGATGGAGATGCGGTGGATCGGGTGACGCCCAGGGGTCGGGGCGACGGGGGAAAGGTCCTGCCTCTGCAAATCTCTTCTCGTCGATGCGTTTCAGGGGCGCCCGCGGGAACCCCTGGCGTAATTCGTTGTTGTAGATGTGCAGCGCGTGGGCCGTCTGGTCCGGCTCTCTGGCGGAGCCTCGTTGCGCCTGTCTCCAGCCTATAGGTTGGAATTTGGGCGCCTATGCGGCGCAATGTCCCGGAAAATCAATCGGTTATTGTTAAGCTTGGCTCAGCGCCAGGCGATCGCGGCCGTTCCGCGCAGGATCGCTTCGGCCTCGGACGTGTGCTTGGCGGCCCCGTCGCGTTGGTGCAGCACCAGCGGCGGGAGCACAAGCAAGGGCGCCTTTCCGAGCCGCACAGCGCGTATCAGGACCCGCTTGGCCGGGGCGTCGGGAAAGGCGTGGATCGGCCGCACCTGGAACGAACCGCCCCGAGCGCCAAGGCCCATGAGCAGGTCCGCCAAGCGGTCGGCGCGGTGGATCACGGTCACCCGCCCGCCGTCACGCACCGCGCGCATCAGGAAGTCGCACCAGGCCGCAAGCCCGTCCTCGGCCATCCAGGCCCCACGCTTCTCAGGGGAGGGCGTGCGCAGCGTTGCGGGGTCATCGAAGAAGGGCGGATTGGCCATGGCGGCGTCGAATGGCGCGAGCCCCAGGACCTTGAAACCACGAGCCACGTCGCCCTCCACTGCCTCCACCCGCTCGGATAGGCCGTTTTCGGCGATGTTACGCCGGGCCAGGAGCAGGGGGACACGGTCGCGCTCCAGACCCGTGAAGCGGGTTTCAGGCCTACGCCACGCGGCCGCCAAGAGAGCCCCGCCCGCGCCGCACCCGACCTCGAGCACCCGGGCGCCGGCCGGCGCGTCGCAGGCGGCGGCCAGGAGGGCCGCGTCCAGTCCGGCCCGGTAGCCCCGCGCGCCTTGCCAGAACACGAGCCGGCCATCGAGAAGCGTGTCGCAGGTCGCCTCGGGCGACGGAACGGGGGCGTGCTCGTCCATGGGCCATCCTCAGGCGCCCGCCGCGCCTTGACCGCCCCCTATCGCGTGACCATTGTCCGGACGCAATGGCGGCCGCTGGCCGTCCCGTTGGAGCATTTACGTTTTGGACGCCGCCCAAGCCGACTCCCAGGCCAAGCCCGTCAGCATCGATCGCCTGCTGAAGATCGCCGGTCCCGACATGGCCGGCGTCGACACCATGATCCGCGACCGCATGCAGAGCCCGGTGGCCGTGATCCCGGCCCTGGCGGAGCATCTGATCGGCGGTTCGGCCAAACGCCTGCGCCCGCTGCTCACCGTGGCGGCGGCGCGGCTCACGGGCGCGAGCGACGCAGCCTGCCACAATCTCGCAGCCGCGGTGGAGTTCATCCATACCGCGACCCTGCTCCACGACGACGTGGTCGATTCTTCGGAGCTTCGCCGGGGCAAGGTGGCCGCCCACCTGATCTGGGGGGCTCCCTCCAGCGTGCTGGTGGGGGACTTCCTTTTCGCCCGGGCTTTCGAGCTGATGGTGGAGACCGGCTCCATGGCGGCCCTGGAGATCCTGGCCCGCGCCAGCCGGGTGATCGCCGAGGGCGAAGTGCTGCAACTCACCCGCGCCCATGATCTAGATCTCGACCAAGCGGTCTATCTGGAGATCATCAAGGCCAAGACCGCCGAACTCTTCGCCGCGGCCGCCGAGTCCGGCGGGGTTTGCGCCGGCGCCAGCCCCGAACAGGCCGCCGCCCTTCGCCGCTATGGCCAGGAACTGGGCCTGGCCTTCCAGCTGGTGGACGACGCCCTGGACTATTCGGGGACCAGCGAGACCCTGGGCAAGAACCCCGGCGACGACTTCCGGGAAGGCAAGGCGACCTTGCCCCTGATCCTGGCCATTGAGCGCACCGGCGCCCAGGAGCGGGACTTCTGGATGCGCACGGTGGACGCCCGCGACCAGACCGAGGCCGACTTCGAGCGCGCCCGCACCCTGGTGGAAGACTCCGGCGCCCTGGAGGCGACCTTGAAGGCCGCCGCCGGCTATGCGGAGGGCGCCAAGTCGGCCCTGGCCCACTTCCCGGCCGGGGAATGGCGCTCGGCCCTGGCCGACCTTGCTGACTTCGCCGTGGCCCGCCGGGCCTGACGCTTTTCCGGCTCAGCCGCCGGGCGCTAGATCCAGCATGTTGATGCGGATGCCCCCCGGCAGCTGCATGTCGCCGGGGCGGAAGCCATCGGGACAGGCGCCCTGCCAGACGCCTTCGATGCGCATCTGACGCGTCCCGTTCATCTGCGGTGCGCTGGCGCCGACGGTGGAGGTTTCGGCCTCAACGACATAGCGACTCTGGAAGTCGCCGGTGACGACGCCCGATGTGGTGGTCCGCCCGCCCGCGCCCATGTCGCAGACGCTGTAGAACTGCCAGCCCCCATCGGTGCGCGGCGAGACCAGGTTCTTCTCGCAGACCTCCTGCGTGGCCGGCTGGCCCCACCAGCTGAAGCGTGCTTCCAGGGCCTCGTCCAGGCAGATGCGGCTGACCTGAACCATGCCTTCGGACGACACCCGCTGTTCCCAGAGGCCGGGCCTGCGTCGGGGCGCCTCTGCGCCGGGCGCGGGGGTGGCGGAGGCCGCAGCTTCGGGCGCAGCCGGCGGCGGCGCGTCCGTCTCGGCCTCATTGCGCCCACAAGCGCTGAGCAGGGTCAGGGTCAGGCCCGCGCCAAGCGCCAGTGCGGTCGCGTGGCCGGCAGGTCGCATGCGCATCAGCCTTCTCCCATGCTGGCTTGCCCTTTGGCAGGCTAGATCTTCAACTAGGCTTAGCCGGGATCGAAATCCCCGTTAAGCCCGTTGGAGAGGCCATGATGAGCGAACTTCGCAACAATGCCGCGGCCGGCCGCTACGAGATGGATGAGCAGGGTCAGACCTCCTGGGCGGACTACCGCGAACAGGACGGCTGCCTCTACATCGACCACGTGGAAAGCCCGCCGGCCCTGCGGGGAACCGGGGCGGCGGGGCGGCTGATGGCGGCCCTGGCGGCTGACGCGCGGGCTCGAGACCTCAAGATCACCCCCATCTGCGGCTATGCCGCGGCTTGGCTGCGGCGCAGCCATGACTACAGGGACCTTCTCACATGAGCGGCAAGGACCAACCCCACCGGCCGACAGAGACGCCGGAGCATCGCGACCGTCGGCAGGAGACCGGCGGAGAGCCCGCGCTGAGCCCCGTGGGGCCTCAAGGGGGCGCGGCCCTTTCGCCCCTGCGCAAGCGTCCTGAGCATGAGAAGGACTAGGCTGGCCTGCGCCTGCGGCGTTGCGGCCCTTGCGCTTGCGGCTTGCGATCAGCCTCTGGCGCCCGGACGCGCGGCGCCGGCGCAGGTGGCCTACGAACCCGGTCAGTCCGGTACGGTGGACCACGCCCTCTGTCTGCTGGGCTTTATCGGCGCGCCCCTGGAGCCGCTGGCCAGCGGCCATCACGTCATCACCGGCCAGCTGAACGGCCAGCCCGCGCGCTTCATCCTCGACACCGGGGCCAATCGCAGCGTTGTGCATTCCGCCCATGCCGATGGCTTCGGCCTGACGGCCCGGCGCGCGGCGCCCGGCGTGGCCATGGGCCTGGGCGGGGCGCTGCGGGCGTCGATGGCCAATATCGAAAGCCTGAGCCTGGGCGGGGTCGATATCCGTCAAGGCAGCCTGATGCTGGCCGATCTGTCCCAGATGGAGGCGGTGCTCGGCCGCCTCAGCGGTGAACCCGTGCACGGCATCATCGGCCAGGACGTCATGACCGAGCATCGCGCGGTGGTGGACGTCGCCCGCCACATGCTGCACCTCCAGGCGCAGGACGCCGATCCGGCGCCTGTCCCGGCCGAGCGTTGCGAGGCTCAGGCCGCGGCGGGGTGAACGCCTAGATCACCGCCACCGGCCGGCTCAGGCGCACGGTGTCCGGAGAGATGTCACAGGCATAGGCATAGACCTCCACCCCCTGCTGGCGCACGGCCGCCAGGGTCTGGGCGAAGACCGGATCCAGATCGGCGCAGGCGGCGAAGCGGTCGCAGTCGGTGCGCTGGATCACGAAGACCACCACGGCCCGGTCGCCCGCCTGCGCCATCGCCGCCAGTTCCCGCAGGTGCTTGGCCGAGCGCGCGGCGACGCAGTCGGGAAACTCGGCCAGCCCCCCGCCCCGCATGAGGTGGCAGTTCTTGACCTCCAGCCAGCACCGCCGCGCATCGGCGCCTTCCAGCAGGAAGTCCACCCGGCTGGCCGCGCCGAAGCGGACCTCGCGGCGGTGGGTGGCGTAGCCGGTGAGCTCGGCCAGGCGATCCTCGGCCAGGGCCTCGGCCACCAGTCGGTTGGGATGCATGGTGTTGACGCCCACCAGGCCGCCGTCAGCCTCCACCAGTTCCAGGGTGTGGGCGAGCTTGCGCTTGGGATCGGGCGAGCGGGACAGCCAGACCGGCAGGCCCGGCGCGTTCAGCCCCAGCATGGCGCCGGGGTTGGGGCAGTGGGCGGTGATCTCCTGGCCGTCCTCCAGCGCCACATCGGCGAGGAAGCGCTTGTAGCGTCGGACGAGGCGGCCACGCGTGAGGGGGCTGACGAACTGCATCGTCGACCCCTAGCAAACTGAGCGCCGATCTCGAACGGGCGAAATGGCGGGCGCGCATTGACCTGAATCAAGGTCGACGAACGCGGGGCGCCCAAAATGAGCGGCGTATCGACGCGCCCCGCCACGTCAGCCTTCTGCGTAACCGTCTTCGTCCCGCCCCATGTGTCCTGAAACCCTCGGCCCGCTGACCGGAGAGATGATCCGCGCCGCCCGGGCGTTGACCAGGCTCAGTCGGCAGGAACTTGCGACGGCGGCGGGCGTGGGGCTCGACACGATCAAGCGCCTGGAAGAATTTCGAGGAACGGTCCGCGCCAACGCTGAGACGCTCGCCAGGATCACGGCCGCCTTTCGGGCCAAGGGCGTCAGCCTGCGGCACGACGCCGACTGCTCGGAGGTTGTCGTCTTCCACCCGGCCGCGCCTGGGGAAGGCGGTGCGGCCGAGTTCGAGCCCGGCGGCCAGGGCGCGCTGCACCGCATAACTTACATCAGCCGCGCCACGGGACCGGCGGGCCGCGAGGCCGAGGTTCTGGAAACCATCCGACATGAAGCCGGACGGCGAAATTCCCGCTTGGCGGTCACCGGCGCCCTCTGGTTCGCGGACGGCTTCTTCCTGCAATCCATCGAAGGGCCGAAGTCCAGCCTCCAGGCTCTGGCGGGCATGATCGCTCTGGACCCCAGGCACACCCAGCCCATGGTTCTTGAACAGTCGGAAGTCGCCGAGCGGACGTTCACCGGGTAGCTGACCTGCGCGCCGCATGTGGCCGCTCAACTGGTCGGAATGCCGCAGCTCTCCTATGGCATCTCGCCGGAGGCGGCCCTCAGCCTCCTTCGCAGCTTGGCGGATTCCGTTCCGCCGGGACCCGGCATCGAACGCTGAACGTCGCGATAGGGGCGCCGTGCGCTGGGGTGCGGGGGTGAGGATCGTCCCATGGCGGCGCCTTTTTCCTGCGCTTACTCTTTTTAGGTAAGGGATTTAGGGCTCGTTAACCCTCAGTTACGCCTCAAGCCAAAAACCTCTCGAGTATGCCAGTAGAGGCGCACGTTCAGGGGGCGAACAATGCTTATCTATACTTTAGATCGAGATGCGGTCTCGCGGTCATCGGAGCGTTCTCCACTCGCGCCGCGCCGAAACGGTCATCTGGCCAGGGCTCAACCCCGCCATTGGGTCGCTCGCGAAGCCGCTGGCGTGGACGCCGTAACCGCTGAGCTGGCCGCCCAGGCACAGGCCGCCTGGCGCGACATGGGTCTCGCCATCTCCGCCTATCTGGAGGCCGCCGAAGTCGTCCGTCGACGGGCTGAAGCCGAGGCCCTGGCGTGTGAAAACCTCCGCGTGGCTCAGGCCCTTGGGGCGAGGTTGACGGCCCTGGCCCAGGGCGACCTGACGTTCCGCCTGCCGGCGGGTTTGCCGGAGGCCTATGCGAACCTCGGGGATGAGTTCAATCAGGCCATGGCGGAGCTGGAACAGGCGCTGTCGGCGGTGACCCACGCCGCCGCCAATATTGACGCGAGTTCGGAACAGGTGGCGCAGGCCTCCAACGATCTGTGAGTCTGCTGTGAAACCGCCGCTTCCCCCTGGCCTGCCTCACATGGGCGCGCCTGCAAACGGCCGCAGAGCCGCAGGCTCTGGAAGGTCTGGTCATGATGACTGAAACCAGCGCGTCCGACCCGCCCGCCGGCGATCGCCCAGCCTCCGCGCCGGACGCCGAGGCGGCCCCTGCCGGCGCCGCGCCGGCGGGGCAGGCCCTTCTGTCCCTGCGACTCCAGCACTTTGATCGCGCCCAGGCGGTGACGAAGACGGGCAGTTGGGAATGGGATCTCCAGACCAATCTCATTGTCTGGTCCGATCAGGTCTATCGGATCTTCGGGCTGGAGCCGGGAGACATCGAGCCCAGCTTTCCGCGCTTTCTCGCCAGGGTTCACCCCGACGATCGGCCCGAGGTGGAGGCCACGATCCAAAGGGCGGTGAGCGGTCAGGCCTGGGAGTCCCTGGAGCACCGCATCATCACCCCGGGCGGCGAAGTCCGTGCCGTGCGGCAGGTGGGCGTGATCACGTCGGACGCCCAGGGCCGGCCCACACAGATGACCGGGGCCATCACCGATGTCACCGAGCAGCGCCGCGTCTTGGACGAGCACCGGGAAACCCGGCAGATGCTCGACAGTCTCCTGCGGGGCTCGCCCGAGGCCATCGTGGTGACGAACGGGGCGGGTGAAATCCTCATCTTCAGCGCTGGCGCAGAAGCCATGTTCGGCTATCGGAGCGCCGAGATGGAGGGCCAGCCGGTCGAGGCCCTGTTGCCGGAGGCGGTGCGTGAGGTTCACAGGCGCCATGTGCAGGCCTTCGCCGCCGAGCCGGGCGACACCCTGCTCATGCACCAGAGGACGGAAATCCGCGGCCGACGCCGTAATGGAGAGACCTTCCCCGCTGAGGCCTCCCTAAAGAAGCTCACCACCCGCGGCGGCCATATCTTCACGGCTATTGTCCGCGACCTGACCCAGGTGCGGGCCGCCGAACAACGCCTCGTGGAAGCGCGCGAACAGGCTGAACGCGCCAACCGCGCCAAATCCTCCTTCCTCGCCAATATGAGCCACGAGATTCGGACCCCCCTGAACGGCGTCCTGGGCATCACCGGCGCCTTGGCGCGGACGGGTCTGTCGCCGGCCCAGGCCGAGATGGTCGCCTTGATCGAAACCTCGGGCAAAGCGCTGGAAGGGCTGCTGAGCGACATATTGGACCTGGCGAAGGTCGAGGCGGGTTTCATTGAAATCCACGATGCGCCGCTGGATCTGGCGCGTGTCCTTCACGAAACGGCCTCCCTCTTTCAGGCTCGGGCGGCCGACAAGGGCCTGCTGATCCAGGTCCAGCTGACCTGCGAAGTCGGCGCCACATTCCGCGGCGATGAGCTCAGAATTCGTCAGGTGCTGTCCAATCTCGTCAGCAACGCCATCAAGTTCACCAAGGCCGGAGAGGTTCGCCTCAGCCTCGCCTGCGCGCAGGGCGAAGAGGATCAGACCCTGGTGACCTTCACCGTCACCGACACCGGCATCGGCTTTGACCCGGAGTTGGGCTCTCAGCTCTTCGAGCGCTTCGAACAGGGCGACGCGTCGATCACGCGCAAGTTCGGGCACGGGTCTCGGCCTCGCCATCTCCAAAGCCCTCGTGGACCTCATGGGCGGGTCGATTACGGCGCACTCTGAACCCGGCCAGGGCTCGCGGTTCGCATTCACCGTCCCCTTGCGGCGCTGTGCGCAGACCCCGGCCGAGAAGGTCGCCGCCTCCAGCGTCGTCGATGCGCCCGCCGAGGCCCTTCGCGTGCTGTTGGCGGAGGACCATCCGATCAATCGGCGGACCGTGGAACTCATCCTGGACAACCTTCCGGTGGACCTCACCTGCGTCGAGGATGGGGAGCAGGCGGTGGAGGCCTTTGCGCGGGAGCCGTTCGACGTCGTCCTCATGGACATGCAGATGCCCGTCATGGACGGGCTTAGCGCCGTGCGGTGTATCCGGGCGTTGGAGCTTGCGGAGCGGCGGCCAAGAACACCCATCTGCATGGTCACGGCCAACGCCCTTGAGGAACATCGGCGTGAGGCGCTGGCCGCCGGCGCCGACGAACTCATCACCAAGCCTTTGAATGCGGAGACGCTGATCGACTACCTGTTCAGCCAGCCCCAGGGCTGCGCCTGACGCCTTCCTGTGCGACGAAGGTCAGGCCTCGACGTTCGTCCCAGGCGGGCGCGGCGTCCAAGGCCGAGAATTCTCGTATGATCAGGCAGAAGGGAAGGTGGCGGGTGAGGCGACCATGAAGGTGTCGAGAAAAGGTGTCGGCGCTGGCCTGATCGTTGTCGCCGCCGGCATCGTGATCGTGCTCGCTCTCTTCCTCCTCAACCGCCCGCCGCAGACGCTGGTGCGGCCGGCGGAGGCGGAGCCGACGGAGCGGGTGCTGGCCGTGGTGGGGCGGATCCGGCCCATAGAACGGGTGGAGGTGCGCCCGGTCTATCCGGGCCAGGTGGTGCGGCTTCTGCGCGACGAGGGCGAGGCGGTGGCGGCTGGGGAGCCCCTGGCGGTGATCCGCGGCGCGGTGGAGGCCGCCCAGGCGCGGGCTGATGAGGCGCGGGTGGAGGCGGCGCGCGCGGCCGCGGCCGAGGCCGCCCAGTCCTATGAGCGGACGCGCACCCTATTCGAGCGCGGCTTTGCCGCGCGCGCGGCCCTCGATCAGGCCCAGGCCCAGCTGCGCACGGCCCAGGCCGAGGTGGCCGCCGCCCGAGCCACGGCCCGAGCCTCGGCGGAGCGAACCGAGGAGTTCGTGGTCCGTGCCCCGACCGACAGCCTGATCCTGGCGCGTCCCATCGATCCCGGCCAGGTGGTCGCCACCACCACGACCTTGTTCGAACTCGGCGCCACGGCCGGCAGCGAGATCGAGGCCGAGGTGGATGAGGCCTATGGCGGGGTCCTGCGTCCGGGGATGGCCGCGCGCATCTCGCCCACCGGATCGCGCCTGATCCTGGACGCCCAGGTGACGGAGGTTTCCCCGCGCATCGACGCCTCCACGGGCGGGCGGTTCGTGCGACTGTCTCATCAGGCTCACCCGGAGCTTGTGCCTGGCCGTTCGGTGGATGTGACCATCATCGTGGAGGCCGCCCAGCCGCGCCTGTTGGCGCCGCGCCAGGCTCTGGTGGACCCCACGGTCGCGCCCAAGCTCTATGTGGCCGGCGCCGACGACCGGGTGGAGGCGCGGCCGGTGAAGATCGATGACTGGCCCTCCAGCGCCGCCATCATCCTGGACGGCCTGGCGGCGGGGGAGCGGGTGATCCTCAATCCGGCCAAGGTCGAGCCGGGCCAGCGGATACGTCCTGTGACCGCGCCCTGACCATGTTCGAGTTCACCATCGCCCGCCGCTATCTGACCTCCAGCCCCCTGCAGACCCTGCTTCTGCTGGCCGGCGTGGCGCTGGGCGTGACGGTGTTCGTCTTTATCACCGCCCTGATCGAGGGGCTGGCGGTGCGGCTGACCGATGAGGTGACCTCCAACAGTCCGCATGTGAGCCTTGAGCCGGACACCCGCCGCGCCCGCATCCTGGAGGCGCCGGGCGTGCGCAGCCAGGGCGTGGCCCTGGTCTCCACCTATCAGCGCCAGCAGATCCGCCAGTGGCGCTCGGTGGTGGACCTGATCCGCACCCAGGAAGGTATCTCCGGCGTGAGCCCGCAGATCACCGGCAGCGCCTTTCTGGTGCGCGGCGAGGCGGTCCGCCCGGTCTCGGTCACCGGTCTGGAGCCCGACGGGCTCGACGTGATTTCACCCATCACGCCCAGGCTCGTCTCCGGCACGGCCAATATCGGCGCCGACGGTGTTCTGCTGGGGGAGCGCTTGGCCGAAGATCTGGGGCTGTCGGCCAACCAGCCCATCCTGTTGCGCACCGACCGCGGGGCCGAGCGGCTGCTGAC
>NZ_DAIMHV010000093.1:0-11001 GCF_036723115.1 Phenylobacterium sp.
GCTCCGACGCCGCCAGCAGGGCCGCGGCGCTCGCCGCCCCCACGCCCTGTCCCACCAGGGGGAAATAGCGGGCCGAGCGGGTGATGTCCTCAGGATCAAAGCCCTTGATCTCCCCCACCGGAATCCGCGTCAGAAACTGGGTCGCCACCCGCAGATAGCGCCATTGCCGGCCGATCATGGCCCTTCGCTCCGGGCCAGCACCTCGGCCAGGGTGGCGCCTTCGTTCAACAGGGCGCAGGCGCCGCGCAGCAGGGGCAGGGCCATCAGTCCGCCCGTGCCCTCGCCCAGGCGCAGGCCGAGATCGAGCAGGGGGTGGGCGCCCAGGGCGCGAAGGGCCACGTCGTGACCGGGCTCCGCCGAGCGGTGGGCGAAGATGCAGACCTCGCGGGCGGCCGGCGACAGCCGCACGGCGGCCAGGGCCGCGGCGGTGCAGATGAAGCCGTCGATCACCACCGGCCGCCGCGCGGCGGCCGCGCCCAGCACCGCCCCGGCCATCATGGCGATCTCCAGGCCTGCGAAGGCGCGCAGCACCGCATGCGCCTCCGAGGCGTCCGTGCGGGCGGCGGCCGCGGCCAGGACCGTCCGCTTGCGCGCCATTCCCGCCGCATCGTGACCGGCGCCTGGACCGATGCACTCGGCCAGGGGCGCAGGCGCCAGGCGATGGATGATCAGGGCGGCCGAGGCGCTGTTGCCGATGCCCATCTCTCCCAGCAGCAGGATGTCGGCGTCGCCGTCCGCCGCCAGGGCGGCGCCGTGGGCCAGGGCCTCATCCACCTCCGCAGCGCTCAGGGCGTCTTCCCGGGCGGCGTTGCGCGAGCCTTTGCGGACCTTGCGCGCGATCAGGTCGGGATGCGGCGCAAGGTCGGCGGCGACGCCGGCGTCGATCACCCGCACCTGGGCGCCGACGGCCCGCGCCAGGGTGTTGGCGCTGGCGCCCTGGTCCAGCAGGGTGGCGACCATGGCCTTCGTCACCGCCGAGGGATAGGCCGAGACCCCCTCCGCATTCAGCCCGTGGTCGCCGGCGAACACCATCAGCACCGCTTGATCGGCGCAGGGGTGGTCGCGGCCCTGGATGAGGGCCAACTCCACGGCCAGGTCTTCCAGCCGCCCAAGGGCGCCGGGGGGCTTGGCCTTGGCGTCCAGACGGGCGCGCAGAGCCGGTTCGGCCCCACGGTCGAGGGGCGGGAGGGGCGGCAGGCTCATAGGGGCGATCCGGCGATACGGGCGAGGGCGGGAATGTCGAGACAGGCGGCCAGGGCCTCGGCCAGTTCATCCAGGGCGGCGTCCACCCGTACGGCGTGGTCCTCCGCCCGCGTGCGGACCCCCAGGGGCGCCAGGAGGGCGGCCCGCGCCGAGGCGGCGTCAAAGAGGCCATGGACATAGGCGCCGGCCACCCGTCCGTCGGCCGTGACCGCACCGTCGGTCGCGCCATCGGCGAGGCGAAGGAGCGGCCTTTGCAGGGCGGGGCCGGTGGTGCGGCCCATATGGATCTCATAGCCGGTGAAGGCCGCGCCCCCTTCGGCCAGGACGCCGGCGGCGGGGCGGGTGATCTTCTCGCCGGACAGGACGGTCTCCATGTCCAGCAGGCCGAGCCCGGCGGCTTCGCCGGGGGGACCTTCCAGGCCTTGCGGATCGGCGATGCGCCGGCCCAGCATCTGGAAGCCGCCGCAGACGCCCAGCACGCGGCCGCCCTGGCGCACATGGGCCAGAAGGTCGATGTCCCATCCCTCGGCGCGCATCAGGGCCAGGTCGGCCAGGGTGGCCTTGGACCCGGGCAGGATGATCAGGTCGGCCCCGGCCGGCAGGGGCGTCCCGGGGGGCACGAAGGCCAGGTCCACTTCGGGCTCGGCGCGCAAGGGGTCAAAGTCATCGAAATTGGCGATGCTCCGCAGCAGGGGAACGACGATACGGCGGCGCCCGGAGGCCGCGGCGAGGCCGCTCTCCAGCACCACGGCGTCTTCGGCCGGCAGCCGGCGGGCCGCCGCCAGCCAGGGCGCCATGCCGAGGTCGGCCCAGCCCGTGCGACGGACGATCTCGGCCCGTCCCTCGGTGAACAGGGCCGGGTCGCCGCGGAACTTGTTGATCAGGAAGCCCGCCACCATGGCGCGGTCGGCGGCGTCCAGCACCGCATGGGCGCCGACCAGGGCGGCGATGACATGGCCCCGGTCGATATCCCCCACCAGGACCACGGGAACCTGGGCGGCTCTGGCGAAGCCCATATTGGCGATGTCGCCGGCCCGCAGATTGATCTCCGCCGGGCTGCCGGCGCCTTCCACCAGCACCAGATCGGCCTGGGCGCGCAGGTGCTCGAAGCTCTCCAGGACGACGGGCAGCAGCTCGGCCTTGCGGGCCTGATAGGGGGCCGCCCGCCAGTGGCCCTCCACCCGGCCGCGCACCACAAGCTGGGCGCCCTGGTCGGAGTGCGGCTTCAGCAGGACGGGGTTCATGTGGACGCTGGGGGGCAGGCGACAGGCCGTCGCCTGCAACGCCTGGGCGCGGCCGATCTCGCCGCCGTCGGCGGCGACCGCGGCGTTGTTGGACATATTCTGCGGCTTGAAGGGCGCCACCTTCAGTCCGCGATTGGTGAACAGGCGGCAGAGACCCGCCACCAGCACCGACTTGCCCACGTCCGAGCCGCAGCCCTGGATCATCAAAGCGGCCATAGAAGCCCTCCCAGGGCGAGAGCCAGGGCCAGCAGGCCCAGCACGCGCTCATAGAGCCGCAGGCCCCGGGCCAGGTCCTGGGAGGAGGGGGGCGGCCCCTCCCCGAACACCGGCCGTTCCGCAAGCTCGCCGTCATAGGTCGCAGGCCCGCCCAGGCGCACGGCCAGGGCGCCGGCCATGGCGGCCTCGGGCCAGCCGGCGTTGGGGGAGGCGTGCCGGGGGGCGTCGCGCAGCATGATCCTCCAGCCGCCCCCGCCCGCCAGGGCGATCAGGCCTCCGCTCAGTCGGGCGGGGATCAGGTTGACCAGATCATCGGTGCGCGCCGCGGCCCAGCCGAAGGCGCGCCAGCGAGGCTCCCGGTGGCCGATCATGCTGTCGGCGGTGTTGATAGCCTTGTAGGCGAACAGCCCCGGCAGGCCGGCGACCAGGAACCAGAAGAGGGGGGCGACCACCCCGTCGCTGAGGCTTTCGGCCAGGCTTTCTAGGGCCGCGGCGGCCACCTCGTCCGGCGTGAGATCGGCCGTGTCGCGCCCAACGATCCGCCCCACCGCCTCGCGGGCGCCGGCGAGGTCGGCGGCCTGCAGGCGGGCCGCCACCGCCTGCACATGATCCCACAGGCTGCGCGCCGCGAGGCCCAGGGCGCCGGCCAGTACGATCAGCAGGACGCCCCCCGGCAGGACCCGGGCGAGCGCCTCCACCGCCATGCCCGCAGCGACGGCCAGGCCGACCACGATCAGCAGGGTCAGGACGCCGAGGACCCGTCGCGCGGCCTCGCCGAAACGCGGCGAGTTGAGACGCCCCTCCAGCCCGCCAATCAGCCCGCCGATCCAGGCCACCGGATGGGGCAGTCTTGCGTGCAGCCGGTGGGGATAGCCCACAGCGCCTTCGACCATGGCGGCGGCGAGCACGATCCACGGGTGCGGCGTCAGGAAGGGGGGGCTCCAGGGATCAGCCAAGGCGGCGCACCACCTCCACGGAAACCCCGCCCGCGCCCTGGGACAGGACGGCTTCGACCCCATAGGCCTGCGCCAGGACCTGCGGCGCCAGGGCCTGGCCGGGCGGCCCGTCGGCGAGGATGCGGCCCTGGTGCAGGACGATGATCCGGTCGGCGGCGCGGGCGGCCAGCGTCAGGTCGTGGATGGTCACCACAATCCCGCGGCCGTCGCCCGCCAGGCGGCGGAAGAGCTGCAGGGCGTCCAGCTGATGGCCGGGATCGAGCCCGGCCAGGGGCTCGTCGGCCAGCAGCCACTGAGGATCCCCGGCCAGGGCGCGCGCGATCAGCACCCGGGCGCGCTCCCCGCCGGACAGGGTGGGGACGAGCCGCCCGGCGAAGGCCTCCACGCCCGTGAGGCGCATGGCGTCATCCACTGCGGCCGCGTCCTCGTCCCCCAGGCCCGAGGCGCCGAGATAGGGAGTTCGGCCCAGGCCCACCAGGGTGCGGACATCCACCGCCCAGGCGACTTCCGGCGACTGCTCCAGAAAGGCCAGTTTCCGCGCCCGCTGGCGGATGTTCATGGCCAGAATGGCCTCGCCGGCCAATCGGACCTGGCCTGTGGCGGGCCGGCGCAGCCCGGCCAGACAGGCCAGCAGGGTGGACTTGCCCGCCCCATTGGGGCCGACGATGGCGGTCACCTGACCCGGCGCGAGCTCAAGGGACAATTCGTTCAGTATGGGGCGTCCGGCCAGGCGAACGCACAGGTCTGCAGCCGACAGGCTCATCACGCCATCCTCCGCCGCAGGGTCATGAGCAGGCCGAAGAAGAAGGGTCCGCCCAGGGCGGCCATGGCCACCCCCAGCTTCAGCTCCACGGCGGTGGGCAGCAGGCGCACCAGGATGTCGGCGGCCAGCACCAGCACGGCGCCGCCCACCGCACTGGCGGCCAGCAGGGCGCCGGGCCGGGAGCCGAGGAAGGGCCGCAGAAGATGCGGCACCACCAGGCCCACAAACCCGATCACTCCTGTAGCGGCTACGCTGGCGCCGCAGCTGAGCGCCACGCCGAGGGCCAGGGTCCAGCGGGTCAGGCCCATAGGAATCCCCAGCGAGCGGGCGCCGGTCTCCCCCAGGGTCAGGGCGTCCAGGGCGCGGGCGGTGGAGAGCAGCAGAACAAGGCCCGCCGCGATCAGGGGCAGGGCGAACTGCACCTCGTTCATGCTGCGGTCCGTCAGCGAACCCATGAGCCAGTTGACGATCTCGCTCACCGCCCAGGGATTGGGCGCGAGGTTGAGCGCCAGGGAGACGCCGGCGCTGGCGACGGTGTTCAGGATCACGCCGGCCAGGATGAAGGTCACGGTGGTGGAGGCCTGACCGGAAATGACCATCAGCAGCAGCACGCCGGCCAGGGCGCCGGCCATGGCCGCCGAGGCCATCACCCAGGTCTCGGCCGCGCCCTTTCCCAAATAGAGGGTCATCACCGCCCCGAGGGCCGCCATGGCCGACACCCCCAGTATGCCGGGATCGGCCAGGGGGTTGCGCGTATAGCCCTGCAGGGCTGCGCCGGACATGCCCAGGGCCGCCCCCACCGCCGCCGCCAGAAGGGTGCGGGGCAGGCGAAGCTCAAAGATGATGGTCCATCGGGGATCGGAGGTGTCGAGCCAGGCGCTCCAGGGCGTGGCCACGCGCCCGGTCATCAGGCTGATCACCACCAACAGAAGGGTCAGGACCGCCAGGGCGGCGATCAGTCCCCGGCGGGGCCAGGGCGACAGCGGCGTCATGTCCTTCGCCTCCGGGCGTCCTGGCGGGCCTGGGCCAGGACCTGGGCGGTTTCGATCAGGACCGGCCCGCCGCAGTTCATCAGGCGGCGGGGGAAGACGGCGCGGTGCATGCGGTGGGCGACGGACTTCAGCGCCGGGTGAGCGACGACCCGGTCGGCCCAGTTGGGCTCATCCCGACGGATGACGCCCGCCAGCAGGACGTCAGGGGGATCGGCCAGGACGCGTTCCAGCGGCACATTGCTGGTCATCTTCAGGCCATAGCGGGCCGCGGCGTTCTCAAATCCTGTTCGGGTCAGCATCTCGTCCACCAGGGTGCCGGGCGCCGAGGCGAAGCCGTTGGACTGGAAGACCAGCGCCGACAAAGGCCGCTCTCCCGGCGGCGGGGCGGCGGCGGCGATGGCGGCCTCGATGCGCCGGGCCAGGGCTTCGCCGCGGTCGGGGTGGTGGACGAGCCGGGCCATCCAGCGCACCTGTTCCAGGCTCTGGTCGATGGTGGCGGGCACGCCGAACAACTCCGCCCGCACCCCCAGGCGACGCAGGGTCGAGCGGGTGGCCGGCGCGGAATGTCGCCCGCTCAGCACCATGTCCGGCGAGAGAGCGACGATCTCCTCGGCCGTGGCGTGGGTGATCGGGAAGGTCCTGGCGAGCTCGGCGATGCTGGAGCTGTCGGCGTCGCGGGAATAGTGGGACAGGGCCGCGATCTGGCTGCGGTCAGCCACATGGACCAGAATCACGTCCAGGCAGGGATTGAGCGAGACGATGCGGCGCGGCCGCTCGGCCGGCGCGACCAGCTCATTGGTGGGATCGATCCGGCTCTCCCGGGGCGCGGCCGCGGCGACCCCTAAGGACGCCAGGCCCGTCGCCACCGCCCTGCGGGTGGTCTCCATCAGAAGTCGATCCCGCGCTGCGCCTTCACCCCGGCCTCGAAGGGATGTTTCTCCAGCCGCATCTCGGTGACCAGATCGGCCACGGCCAGCAGTTCGGGCTTGGCGTTGCGCCCGGTGATGCAGACGTGCTTGTCCGGCGGCCGCCGGACGAGGCCTTCCACCACCTTGTGGATGTCCAGATAGTCGTAGCGCAGGGCGATGTTCAGCTCGTCCAGGATCACCAGGCTGAGCTCGGGATCAGCGATCATGTCCAGGGAGCGCGCCCAGGCGGCCTCGGCGGCGGCGACGTCGCGGGCCCGGTCCTGGGTGTCCCAGGTGAAGCCCTCGCCCATGACCTCATAGCGCACCTGATCGGGGAAGCGGCTGAAGAACTGCCGCTCGCCCGTCACCCACTTGCCCTTGATGTACTGGACGACGCCCACCTTCTGGCCCCAGCCCAGGGCGCGGGCGGCCATGCCGAAGGCCGCCGTGGACTTGCCCTTGCCGTCGCCGGTGTGAACCAGCAGCAGGCCACGCTCCTCGGTCTTGGTGCTCATCAGCGCCTCGCGCTCGGCTTTCAGCGCCTTCATGGCTTCGGCGTGGCGCTGGTTGGTCTCGGCCTCATCGGGCTTGGACATGGAAGCTGATCCTTCTCAAAGCTGGGCCAGGGCGGCGGCCAGGCGTTTCCACTGGCCAGGCGCCGGGAGGCCGAAACGTAGCAGGGCGGGGTCGTGGTCGAAGGGCCGGGTGAGCACGCCCTGGCGCGCCAGAATCTCGAACCTTCGCGCCGCGTCGGGACTGCGGGTGAGGCGAAAGAGGCTGGTTCCGCCGACCACCTGGAAACCGTGCGGGGTCAACAGGCTGTCCAGCCGGGCGGCGGCCCGGGCCAGGCGGGCGCGAGCGCGGGCGGCGAAGGCCTGGTCGGCATAGGCGGCCGCGCCGATGGCCAGGGCCTGGGCGCTGACCGGCCAATCCCCCGTCAGCCGCCGGGCGCGAAGGGCGACCTCCGGTTCGGCGATCAGGAAACCCAGACGCAGGCCCGGCAGGCCGTAGAACTTGCCGAAGGAGCGCAGGACGATGGTCCGTGGCAGGTCAAGGCCCGCCAGACTCAGCGCCGGCATGGTCTCGATAAAGGACTCATCGACGATCAGCCAGCGGCGACCATCGGCCAGGGTTGCGGCCTCGCAGATGGCTCCGTCGGGGTTGTTGGGATGAACGATCACCGCGGCCTTGGCCTCGGTTCGGCCCAGGCGGGCCAAGGGAACCTCCGCCACCTCCGCGCCCGCCGCCCGCCAGGCTTCGGCATGGCCGGAATAGGTGGGCGAACCGATGGCCACGGTGGGCGCGCCCGTCAGCAGGGGCAGGAGGCGCAGGGCGGCATCGGCGCCCGCCAGGGCCACCACCCGCTGGGGCGGCGATCCGAAGGCCCGGCCCGCCACGGCTTCGAGTTCGGCCAGGGCCTCCGGCGCCGGCAGGCGCCGCAGGTCCCCCTGCGGCGCCCGGCCGGTCGGCCAGGGATAGGGGCTGATCCCCGTGGAGAGGTCCAGCCACGGCTCAGGGGCGTCGGGGAACGCCGCCCGGGCCGTGGCCAGACGCCCGCCGTGACGGCGGAAGGTCGCCGTCGCCTTATCCATCAGAACCTGGCCCGCAGGCCCAGATAGGCCGCGCGTCCCGGAGCGCCGTAGTTGCGCGTGGTCTCATAGATCTCGTCGGTCAGGTTCTCGATCCGGCCATAGACCGAGAAGGTCTCATTGATCGGATAGGCGGTCCGCAGATCCACCAGGGTGTAGCTCTCCAGCTTGTTGGTGTTGGCGGCGTTGTCGAAGGCCTCGCCCACATGGCGCACCACCACGGCCGACTGGGCCCCGAACCACTCCCAGCCGAGGCTGAGATTGGCCTGATGCTCCGGCCGCCGCGCCAGTCGGCGGCCAAAATTGGCGCTGCCCGCCACATCGTTCTGCGCCTTGGTCCAGGTGTAGTTGGCCTGAAGGTCCAGCGGACCCAGAAGGGCGCCGGCGCTCACCTCCACCCCTTCGGCCTTGGTGCGGGCGGTGTTGTCGTAATAGCCCGACCGGCGCACGCCCGCGCGATAGCAGAGGGGCGCGGCCGCCGGCGTCACCGAGGCGGGGCAGGACACATAGTCGATCTGGTTTGTGGTCTGGCGCGCATAGTAGGTCACCGACACACGCACGGCGCCGTCCAGCAACTGCTGCTCGACGCCGGCGTCCCAGCTGTCGGCGTCCTCTGCCCGCAGGGCCGTGTTCCCGTACTCGCTGTAGAGCTGGTAAAGAGTCGGCGCCTTGAAGCCCTGGCCGAAGCTGGCCCGCAGCACCGTGGCCCCCTCGTTGAGCGACCAGGCGACCGCGGCCTGCCCCAGGGTGCGATCGCCGAAGGTGTCGTGATCGTCGCGTCTCAGCCCGGCCGTCAGGCTGAGGCCCGGGGCGACCGGGCCCTGCACCTGGGCGTAGAGGCTGTCGATCCGCGCTTCGCCCCGAATGGGCGTGGGATTGGGGGTGAAGGCCGTGGGGGACGCCGAGCGCATCTCCGCGTCCTCCCGCTCGGCGCCGAAGGTGGCGATCCAGGCGGGCGTCAGGTCCAGCACGCCCTGGTACTCATAGCGGCGGTTTTCCCCCTGGGCGTCGAAGGTCACGGGGGTGTTGGCCTGGGTCGGATTGAACTGGTCGCGATCGGTGCGCGTGTAGCCATAGGCGAGACGGTTGCGCAGCCGCCCGTCCAGCAGGCCGAAGTTCAGGCCGCCATAGGTGACCAGATCGACCGTCCGGCCGTAGTCGGGGGTGTCGTTGAAGGTGTAGGCGGGTGGGGGAAATCCGTCGAATTCGTTACGCCCGCGGGAATAGACCGCCCGCAGATCAAGCGACACTGCGTCGCTGAGTTGGGCGTTCACCCGGCCGCTGAAGCCCGTATTGCGATAGCCATCGTCCTCCTGTCCGAAGCGGTAGGCCGAGACGCCGTCGGTGGTGAAGTGGCTGGCCGCCACCCGCCAACTCAGGCGCTCGCTGGCGCCGCCCACGCCGGCGCGGAGATAGCCGGTGTTCATCGCGCCGCCCTCCACGTCGAAGCTGGCGGCGAAGGGGGCCGAGGGTTGGGCGGTGATCAGGTTCACCACCCCGCCGATGGCCTGGCTGCCCCAAAGGGTGGACTGGGCGCCGCGCAGCACCTCGATCCGGGCGATGTCGCCGGTCAGCAGATTGCCGAAGTTGTAGCCCCCGCCGGCCTGAGAGGGGTCGTTCAGCTTCACGCCATCCACCACGACAACCGTCTGGTCGCTCTCCGCGCCCCGGATGCGCAGGGTGGTGACCTGGCCTGGCCCGCCGTTGCGCGACACCGTCACGCCTGGGGTTTGCACCAGCAGGTCGGCCACGGAGATGGCCTGACTGGCCTCGATGGCGGGGCGGGAAAGCACGGTCACCTGCTGGCCCACCTGATCGGCGGGCGTCAGGGTGCGGGTGGCGGTGACCACCAGGGTCTCCACCGCATTGGCGACCTCGCGTGAGGCGATGTCGGCGGTGGCGCCGGCCTCTTCGGCGTGGGCGGCGGTGGAGGCGAAGGCGACGGCGCAAGCCGTCGAGAGCAGCAGTCGTTTCATCGGGTCCTGTCCCCAGTCTGTCGACGAGCCGCGCAGCACCGCGAACGCCGCGGTGACCCATCGGCGCCCGCCGCCCTGCGGCGGCCCCATGCTGTCGTCTCTCGGGAAGACCCGTTCACTCGGCGCACCCCGGCCGGGCGAAGAACGACCGCGACAGGCAGGTCTCCTGGCTCGCGGGTCATCACCATTTGCGCGCCGCCTTCCCAGACCGAGGTCCAGTGGCTAATGGCGCGCAGGCTCGCCGCTTACAGTTGCGGGGGCAGCCCAGGTGTCACACCTGAGTTCCCTTTTCATCCCCTTCCGGGGAACCTGTCGCAGCTCGGCTATTATACGCTGCACGCCGGGCGTCAACTCTCGCCCAGCGTCAACCGCAAGGAGAGATCGCCGTGGCGATGGTGCTGGTGCTGGGCGGCGCCCGTTCGGGCAAGACCCGCTGGGCGCAGGAGGCGGCCATGGCCCAGGCCGCCAAGGCGGGCCGGGCGCCGCTGATGATCGCCACGGCCACCGCGCTCGACGAGGAGATGGCCGAGCGGATCGCCCGTCACCAGGCCGACCGGGGCGCAGACTGGCGCACGGTGGAGGCGCCCCTGGAGCTGGCCGCCGCCGTCCGCAGCCTGGAGGCGCAGGACGTGGCGGTGGTCGACTGTCTCACCCTCTGGCTCAGCAATCTGATGCTGGCCGACAAACCGGTGGAGCCTGCCGCGGGCGAGCTGTTGGCGGCCTGCTCGGCCTCCGCGGCCAGCCTCTTTCTGGTGTCCAACGAGGTCGGCCTGGGCATCGTCCCCGACAACCCCCTGGCCCGGCGCTTCCGCGACGCGGCCGGCCGGCTTCACCAGCAGATCGCCGCCCAGGCCCAGCAGGTGGTCTTCCTGGCCGCCGGCCTGCCCCTGACCTTGAAATAGGTCACCAGCGGGGACGCCACAGGGCCGCGCCGCCCAGCAGGAGGGCGAGGCTGGCCAGGATCCAGGGCAGGGGCGTCTGGGGGCCGGCCGATGGCGGCGGCGCCGGCGGTGCGAGGCGGAACTCCTCCATCAGCAGCCCCTGCAGGGGCGGAGAGGCCGGCGGCGGCGCAGCGGCGCCGGCGGGCGGCGTGGCGGTCTGCGAGCCCGGCGCGCGCAGGTCGGGCCGCTCTGAGGGGGCGCCAGGGGCGGGCG
>NZ_DAIMHV010000094.1:0-10852 GCF_036723115.1 Phenylobacterium sp.
CCCCCGCACCGCGCCTGCCCCGTCTCACTATGGTCCAGGCCGCCCCCCTCGCGCCAGGGGCGTGCGCAAATCATCCCCGAGGGGTCGAAACGATTGACGCCGCCCGGTCGCCGGGTCATTCCGCCGCTGTGTCGCCAAGCCCCCCTTCGCCGCCCCTGCGTCCGGCCGCCCGCAACGGACTGGGCATCCTGTTGCGCATGGGCGCCATGGCCTGCATGGCGGGACTGTTCGCCCTGGTGAAGGTGGCGTCGGAACGCGGCGTGCCCGTGTTCGAGACCCTGTTCTTCCGCAACGCCTTCGCCTTCATCCCCATCGCCATCTATATCGCACGCACCAGCGGCTTCGGCGTCCTGCGCACCACCCGGCCCGGCGCGCACCTGACCCGCGCCCTGGTGGGTCTCACCGGAATGGTGGGGGGCTTCATGGCGGTGTCCCACCTGCCGCTCACCGAGGCCACGGCGCTCTCCTTCTCCGCGCCCCTGTTCATGACCGCGCTCTCGGTTCCCCTGCTGAAGGAGCAGGTGGGAGCCCACCGGTGGGCCGCCGTGGCGGTGGGTCTGGCGGGGGTTCTGATCATGATCCGCCCCGATCCCGCGCACATGGCCTCCATCGGCGTGATCTTCGCCCTGGTGGGCGCGGTGGGCTCGGCGCTCGCCATGGTCACCATCCGCCAGATCAGCCTCACTGAGCCCGGCCCCCGCATCGTGTTCTATTTCACCCTGGCCGGCATGGTGGCGGGCCTGGCCAGCCTGCCCTTCGGATGGGTCATGCCCGACGCCGAAACCCTGGCCCTGCTGGTCGTCATGGGCTTCCTGGGCGGGGTGGGGCAGTTGCTGCTCACCGAGGCGATCCGTGTGGCGCCGGTGGCCGTGGTGGCGCCCTTCGACTACAGTCAGCTGATCTGGGCGAGCCTGATCGCCTTCCTGGTCTGGGGCGAGCTGCCCCGGGGGACGACCCTGATCGGCGCGGCCATCGTCGCCGGCAGCGGGGTCTACATCCTCTACCGCGAGACCCGAAAGTCCCGCGAAGCGGCCAAGGATGGTCAACCCCTCGTTGAATCCTGACGGGAATTTGCATCGTTGGCGGGAAGCCTGCGATTGACGGAACGACGTTCTGTGCGAATCTCCCATCGGAACGCGCCGCATCGAAGGCGCAGCGACAGGAGGTCTCCCATGCCCCGCGGTCTCACCCTCTGGCTGCTGGCCGGCGCAGCCGCGCTGGCCGCGGGCGCGGCGCAGGCGGCGGTGACCGTCATCGGGGGCGGGGCGGCCGACGCCTGTTCGCGCGCCGCGGTGACCGGCGAGTCGGACCGCCGTTCCGAAGGCCTGTGCGATCTCGCCCTGGAGACCGAACCTCTCAACGCCCGCGACCGGGCCGGCACCTATGTAAACCGCGGGGTCATCCGCATGCGCCGGGCCGAATACGGCCGCGCCATCGCCGATTTCGATCAGGCGGTGAAGATCATGCCGGAACTGGGCGAGGGCTATGTCAATCGCGGCGCGGCCTATATCGGCCAGCAGCGCTACGCCGAGAGTCTGGCCGAAATCGATCGCGGCCTGCAGTTCGGCGTCGAGGAGCCGGCCAAGGCCTATTACAACCGCGCCCTGGCCAACGAGGGCCTCGAGGACGCCCGCGCGGCCTATTTCGACTATCAGAAGGCCATTGAGCTGGCGCCGACCTGGACCTTGCCGGCCGAACAACTGGCCCGGTTCACCGTGACGCGGCCGGCCCCACGGAACTGAGACGGACCCGATCGCCTGGCCCCCGCGTTAGAAGGCCATGCCCACCGGAGGTCTGGCCATGATCCGTCTGCTTGTCGTCTCGATCCTGGGCGGTTTCGCCGCCGGGGCCGCCGTCGCCCAACCTGCGGCTGACCCCGCAGCCGGCCATTGGCAGGGCGTGCTGGAGGCCGAGCAGCGGATGACCCGCGACCGCCTCACCGCGATGGAAAACGATCTCCACGTCCAGTCGACCCGGGCTGAGACGGAGCGCGCGCTTTCGTCCCTGCGGTCCATGCAGGGCGCGCCGCAGCCCGAAATTCGGCCTGGCGAGCCTGCGGCGCAGGACCGGGCCGCCCCGCCCGAACCCTTTCCGCAGATCCCGGAGGAACGCCTCCAGCGGTCCAATGCGCGGGTGATGGACGCGGTGGGCGATCGCCGCTGAGGCGGCGCCGAGGCCGGTTGAAATCAGGGAACCAGAATCGGTCCCGCCACCATGCCCAGCCCCACGATGGAGATGATCCAGGCCAGGGACCGGAGGCCCCGCACCCCGAAGGCGTAGAGGGGCACATAGGCCACCCGGCCCCAGAAATAGATCTGGGCGCCCAGGGCGGTGGTTTCCCCGGCGCGACCGGCCACATGGGCGATCAGCACCGCGCCGATGAAGAGCGGCAGGGTCTCGAACAGATTGGCCTGAGCGCGCTGAAGCCTCTGGGCGCGCGGATTAAGGGGCGGCATCTCCTCGTCCCGGGCGCCGGTGTTCCACTTCAGGCCGTACTGGGCCGTTCGGGCGAAATCAAACAGCAGGATCTGCACAAAGGCCAGGACCAGGGTCCAGGCGAGCATCATCAGGTCAATAGTCATCGGCGGCTCCCCCCACGAGCAGGCCTTCAGGCCTCATGCCGCCGAGAGGACGCCGCCCGCTCGGCCCCGTCAAGCGCGACCCTACGGCGCCCTTGAGCCTGATGTGATCAGTCGGAACCGCAACCCGCGCTTCTACCCTCCCCGAACCGCCGCGTCGCCGACGCTCGCTTCCATATGGGTCACGCCGGCCGGGACCTGGGAAGATCATGGGGCGCGGCGTAAGGCGCTCGGTTCAGGTTCGCAGCCCGATCTACTCCAGCGCCATCGGCCGCTGGCGCCGCTATGGCGCAGCCTTGGGTCCCCTGATCTCGGCTCTGCAGGCCGAGGGGGTGGACATCGGGACAGCCTGAGAGGTCTCAGGGACGCTGATCAGGCGCCAGGGCGGCGACCTCGGCCGGCGTCAGGCGCCGGACGTCCTGGATCATGCAGGGCGTCGCTCCAATGGGCGTGGCGACGCGCACGCTCAGGTCCAGTCGACCGCAGATCTGATCGGTTCCGCCGCTGGGCGTCAGCACGAGCGGGTCGGAATTCATCGTGTCGAGACAGGCGTTGGCCATGTCCATGCGGAAGATCTCGCCCTGGCCCACACCGGTTCGGAAGAGGACCGTGTCGCGGCTGATGACCTTCTGCCCGCGGATGGAGCTCAGCCGGAAACAAGCCCGCTCCTGAGCGGGGCTCTGGGCCAGGGTCTGGGGCGCGGCGGCGTCCTGGCGCGCCGCAGGGGCGGCGGCGCAGCTGGCCAAAACGGCGCCGAGCGCGAGGAGGGCGAGGGGCGACCAAGTCTGGCTGTGCATGCTGAACATTCTGGGCTGAAACTGAAGTCCGAGGCTTGCACCTCAATTGGGCCAAACAGTGTCGATGACCGTTCGCCGGTTCAAGGCGCAGGTCTTGGCGGAAGGGTCGGCTGTCGCTAGTCTCATTGCTGAACCTCGGGGGGCCGCGCTTGGGCGGCTGAGAGGCGGGCGAGCCCGCGACCCGTTGAACCTGATCCGGGTCATGCCGGCGAAGGGAAGGGAGAGCGCCATGGCGCGTCTGACGGAACCGACCCGATTCTGCGCCCGCATCCTGGGGCCCTTCCTGGCGCTCGCCGGGGGCGCGGCGGTCCTGCGCCGGGACGAGTTGCCCAGCCTGGTGCAGGGGTTCCGGGAGGCCCCGGCCCTGACCTTTTCGGTGGGCGTGCTGATCATGCTCGCCGGCCTCGCCCTGCTGGCCCATCATCAGAAGTGGCGGCGCCCCGCCGAGGCGGCTGTCAGCCTCATCGCCTGGCTTCTCACCCTGCGCGGCGTCCTGCTCATCCTCGTCCCCGGCGTGGTCTTCGACCTGGCCGAGCGGCTCATGCGATCGACGGCCCTGGCCGTGGGCGCAGGCCTGGCCGCCGTGGCGCTGGGGGTCTGGCTCACCCTGGTGGGCTATCGCCGGGCGCCGGTCTGATCCCCGCCCTTCCTCATTTCACGCCCGCCGTCCCACAACGAGGCCCGCCCATGAACAAGCCCGCCGCCAAGCTGGAAGCCGCCGCCATCCCCACCGGTGAGCGTCCCGGGTCCAAGAAGGTCTATGAGCCCGGCGTGCTCTTCCCCGACATCCGCGTGCCCTTCCGGGAGGTGGCGGTGCATGAGAGCGCCGGGGAACCCCCGGTCACCCTTTATGACCCCTCCGGCCCCTATACGGACCCGGCCGTGCGGATCGACATCGACAAGGGACTGGCGCGCACCCGCGAGCCCTGGGTGGTCTCCCGCGGGGATGTGGAGGTGGTGGCCGAGCCCCGCGTGGTGAAGCCCGAGGACAACGGCTTCGCCCGCGGCGCCCATCTGGCGCCGGAGTTCCAGGCCCCGCGCCGGGTCTATCGCGCCCGGCCAGGCGTCAGCGTCACCCAGCTCGACTATGCCCGCCGGGGGATCATCACGCCGGAGATGGAGTATGTGGCCATCCGCGAGAACCTGCGGCGCAAGGAAGGCGAGGCCTTCATCCGCGACGGCGAGGACTTCGGCGCGTCCATCCCCGACCTGGTGACGCCGGAGTTCGTCCGCGACGAGGTGGCCCGCGGGCGGGCCATCATCCCGGCCAACATCAATCACACCGAGCTGGAGCCCATGGCGATCGGCCGGAACTTCCTGGTCAAGATCAACGCCAATATCGGCAACTCCGCCGTGCTCTCCACCGTCGCCGACGAGGTGGACAAGATGGTCTGGGCCATCCGCTGGGGCGCCGACACGGTCATGGACCTGTCCACCGGCCGCAACATCCACAACATCCGCGACTGGATCATCCGCAACAGCCCCGTGCCCATCGGCACCGTGCCCATCTACCAGGCCCTGGAGAAGGTCGGCGGCGTGGCCGAGGACCTGAACTGGGAGGTGTTCCGCGACACCCTGATCGAACAGGCCGAGCAGGGGGTGGACTATTTCACCATCCACGCCGGGGTGCGCCTGCCCTTCATCCCGCTGACCGCCAGCCGGGTGACGGGCATCGTCTCGCGCGGCGGCTCGATCATGGCCAAGTGGTGCCTGGCCCACCACCGCGAGAGCTTCCTCTACGAGCACTTCGAGGACATCTGCGAGATCATGCGGGCCTATGACATCAGCTTCAGCCTGGGCGACGGCCTGCGCCCCGGCTCCATCGCCGACGCCAATGACGCCGCCCAGTTCGCCGAGCTGGAGACGCTGGGCGAGCTCACCAAGGTGGCCTGGGACTATGGCGTCCAGACCATGATCGAAGGGCCCGGCCATGTGCCCATGCACAAGATCAAGGCCAATATGGACAAGCAGCTGGCCGCCTGCGGCGAGGCGCCCTTCTACACCCTCGGGCCGCTCACCACCGATGTGGCGCCCGGCTATGACCACATCACCAGCGCCATCGGCGCGGCCATGATCGGCTGGTTCGGCACGGCCATGCTCTGCTACGTGACGCCCAAGGAGCATCTGGGCCTGCCCGACCGCAAGGACGTCAAGGACGGGGTGATCACCTACAAGATCGCCGCCCACGCCGCCGACCTGGCCAAGGGCCATCCCTCGGCCCGGGCCTGGGACGACGCGCTGTCGCGCGCGCGCTTCGAGTTCCGCTGGGAGGACCAGTTCAACCTGGGCCTCGATCCGGAAACGGCGCGGGAATACCACGATGAGACCCTGCCCAAGGAGGCGCACAAGACGGCGCACTTCTGCTCCATGTGCGGCCCCAAGTTCTGCTCCATGAAGATCAGCCAGGACATCCGCGAGGCCGCCCGCGGCCAAAACGACGTGGCCGCTGAGGGCATGGCGCAGATGAGCCAGAAGTTCCGCGAGGGCGGCGGCGAGGTCTATGTGCCCAAGAGCTGAGGGCGGCGCCCGGCCTTGACGCCGCTCAAGGCCGGGGGCTCATTGAACGGGCAGCCTGACCCGGATCACCGCACGGAGGCCCCCATGAGCGACCCAGCCGAGCGTCCGCCCAAGCGCGGCGAAGCCATCGCCGGCGCCGCCTTCGTGCTGGTGGGGCTCGCCCTTCTCAGCGGCATGCTGGCCATCTCCTATGGCCAGGCGCCGGCCCTGCAGACCCTGCTGTTCCGCTATGGCTTGGCGGCCGTTCCGCTTGTGGCGGTGCTGGGCCAGGGGGCGATCCTGCTGGGCCTGTGGCTGCTCTGGCGGGTGGCCAGCCGGCGCTGAGCCCGCCCGGTCAAGGCCGTCGGCGCCGCGCCTTCTGCACCGCCTCATCCAGGGCCTGTAGGAAGCGGGAGCGGTCATTGCGGTCGAACGGCTTGGGACCGCCCGTGAACTCGCCGGTGGAACGCAGCTGCTCCATGAGCGCGCGTTGGGCCAGCGCCGCGCCGATGGAGTTTTCCGTAAACGGCCGCCCGTTGGGCGCGATGGCCTGGCCGCCGGCCTTCAGGGCGCGTTCGGCCAGGGGAATGTCGGCGGTCACCACCACGTCGCCCGGGCCCACATGGTCGGCGATCCAGTCGTCGGCCGCATCGGGTCCGGCCTCGACGATGACGCGGGCGATGAGCAGCGAAGTGGGGATCATCATGAAGGCGTTGGAGACGACATAGGTCTTCAGCCGGTAGCGCTGGCCGACCTTGTAGACCTCGTCCTTCACCGGGCAGGCGTCGGCGTCGATGAAGAGTGTCGGCGAAAACTCGGATGTCATGGCCAGCCATCATGGGCCAGTCGGACCGGGTTTGCAGCCCTGAACGATGGCGAGGTTCCTCGACTGGGGGGCGTCCTCATCCCAGCGCGGATTGATCTGGATCAGGGGGCCCGGTCGCGCGAGGGTCATGGTGGCGGCCCATTTCGAACAGGGAATCCCGACTGTGCCCGCAAAGCTCACCTTTCACGGCGCCGCCGGCTGCGTCACCGGCTCCTGCCTGGAAGTGTCCGCCGATCAGGCGCGTATCCTGGTGGATTGCGGCATGTTCCAGGGGCCCAAGACGCTCAAGGCCCTGAACTATCAGGACTTCCCCTTCGATCCCGCCGCCATCGACGCGGTGGTGCTGACCCACGCGCACCTGGATCATTCCGGCCTGCTGCCCAAGCTGATCAAGGCCGGGTTCACAGGCCCGGTCTTCGCCACCGCGGCCACGCGCGACCTCTGCGGGGTGATGCTGCCCGACGCGGGCGACATCCAGGAGGGCGAGGTCCGGCGCCTCAATCGCCGCAACCAGAGGCGCGGCCTGCCGCAGGTGACGCCGATCTACACCGCCCGGGACGCGGAAAAGGCGATCGACTCATTCCGCAAAGTCAAGCTGGGCGAGGCGGTCGCGGTGGCCGCGGGCGTGGAGGCCGTCTTCTGGGAGGCCGGCCACATCCTGGGATCGACGTCGGTGGAGCTGCGGCTGAGCGAGGGCCAGTCCACCACCGTCGTCCTCGTCTCGGGCGATATCGGCCAGGGCGGCCGCGACTTCGCGCCCGACCCCGAGGGGCCGGCCGGGGTCGACCACATCGTGCTGGAGGCCACCTATGGCGACCGCGAACGGATGGCGATCACCCCCGATGAGCGGCGCGGTCTCCTGGCGGAAATACTGCGCGAGGCCCACGCGGCCGGTGGGCCGGTGCTGATCCCCACCTTCGCCGTGGAACGGGCACAGGAGCTCATCGCCGACATCGTGGCCCTGATGGAGGCGGGCCAGGTCCCCAAGGGCGACATCTTCCTGGACTCCCCCCTGGCGATCGAGGCGACCGAGGTCTTCCAGCGGCGGGGCTATAACCGCTCCACGGGGGAAAATCCCTTCGCTGGCCTGCGTGCGGGGGGGCGGCTGAACTTCCTGGCCAAGCCCGCCGAGAGCGACCGGCTGGAGCGCCTGAAAGGCTGGCACCTGATCCTGGCGGGCAGCGGCATGTGCGACGCCGGCCGCGTGCGGCGACACCTGAAGCGGCTCCTGTGGCGGCGGGAAGCGACGGTCCTGCTCTCCGGCTTCCAGGCCAAGGGGACGCTGGGTCGGATCCTGGCCGACGGGGCCTCGCGAGTGAGCATCCAGGGCGATGAGGTCCAGGTGCGGGCCCGCATTCGCAGCCTGGACGTCTATTCCGGCCATGCCGACGCCGATGGACTGGTGGCCTGGGCCCGGGCGCGGCGGCCCGTGCGCGGCCACGTCTTCCTCAATCACGGGGAGCCCGACGCGTTGCAGGGCCTGGCGCGCCGCCTCTCCCGCTCGGGCTTTTCGCCGGCGAAGATCCTCACCCCCGGACTGGACGACGGCTATCTGATCTCCGGGGAGACGGCGACGCCGGTGGAGGCTGATCCCGTTGCGCGTCTCGCCCCGGAGGCGGTGACCCGGGCCGACTGGCACAATCAGCGGGCCGCGTTCAATGCGGCCCTGAGCGAGGCCCTGGCCGAGTCGCCGGACGATGCGGCCCGCGAGGCGCTGATGGCCCGACTGAGCGCCGTCCTTGGGCGCGAAGTCCCTTGATCCGCATCAAGGTGCGGCGTGAACGTGCAACCTAGGGTCACTCCAGCCTCAGGGAGATCGCCATGCTTCGTCAGATTCTCGTCGTCACCGACGCCACAGGCTCGGCTGATCCTCGCGTCCGCGCCGCCTGTGATCTCGCCCAACGCCACGGGGCGCACCTGACCGGCGTCTTCCTCACCAGCGAGTATCTTTCGCAGTACATGGCCGCCGAGAGCCTGGCGGGACTGCCCGCCGATGTGGTCCAGAAGATCCTCACCGAGCATTCCAAGGCCGTGGGGGAGGCGGCCGAGAAGGCGCGGCTGGCCTTCGAGGCCCAGGCCGCCAACTTCCGCATATCCTCGGACTGGCTGCCGCTTAGCGGCGATGGCTCGCGCGCGCTGATGGCTGCGGCCCGACGCGCGGACCTGACCATCATGGGCCGCGTGGCCCAGGCGAGCCTCAGCGAGCACAACACCCCGGCCGCCACCATCGCCATGGGCTGCGGAGGCCCGGTCCTGGTGACGCCGGAGGAACGCTTCGAACCCTGCCTGGGACGCCGTGTCCTGGTGGCCTGGAACGGCGGCCGCGAAGCCGCCCGCGCCCTGCGCGACGCTTGGCCGCTCATCGCCCATGCCGACGAGGTGAAGGTGCTGGTGGTTTCCCCTGATGGCGAGGGCGGCCCCGACGGCATGTTGCAGCGTCTGATCGAGCGCCACGGCTACCGCGCCGATCTGATCCTGGATCGAAGCGCCGATGTGGATGCGGAATCCGTCATCCTGCGCCAGGTGGGCCTGCAGCGGGCCGACCTGTTGGTCATGGGGCTTTATGGCCGTCCGCGTCTGCAGGAGCTGATCCTGGGCGGGGTCAGCCGCCGCATGATGTCCGAAGCCCCGATCCCGATCCTGGTGGCCCACTGATCCTGGCCTCAGCCGGGGCGCCGGTCACGGGGCCTCCACCGTGGTCTTGAGCGTGTCCAGGAAGTCCACTGCGCGGGCCGCATAGGCGCCGATCCAGCGGTCGTGAATGTGCTTGATGGGCAGCGGGTTCAGGTGGTTCCACCGCGCCCGTCCGCGCCGCTCGGCGATCACCAGGTCCGCCTCCTCCAGCACCCTCAGATGCTGCATGACGCTGCAGCGATCCAGGGCGGGAAACCGCTCGCAAAGCTCGCCGGTCGTCGCCGGGGCGTCCTTGAGGGCGTCCAGCATCTGGCGCCGCCATGGCGAGGCTAAGGCTTTGAAGACCTTGTCCGAATCAGCTTCGGTTGACATGTTATAAAATTATAACATGATGGGATGCGGCACAAGGAGGCACGCCCCATGGAACTGAGGTTCAAGGTCGCTGCGCGCATCGCGCGCCCGGTGGCGGAGGTTTACGAGGCCGTGGCCGATCCCGCGCGGCTCTCCGGCTACTTCACGACAGGGGGCGCGAAAGGACGCCTGGAGACCGGCGCCGTGGTGACGTGGGACTTCGCCGACTTTCCCGGCGCCTTTCCAGTTCAGGTCATTGAGGCGACGGCGCCCAGCCGCATCGTGCTGCGCTGGGACGGGACCGAAGATGGCCAAGGCCCCTATCAGACCACGGTGACCATGAGCTTTGAGCCGCTGGAGGACGGCCGGACCCTGGTGCGGATCGAAGAGGAAGGCTGGCGCCCCACTCAGGCCGGGCTTGAGGCGTCCTACGGCAATTGCCAGGGCTGGACCCAGATGCTGTCGGCGATGAAGGCCTATGTGGAACACGGCCTGAATCTTCGCGAGGGCATGTACGCCTAGGGCGCCGCTGCGACCGCGCCGGGGCGACTCAGGGACGACTCAGGGACGGCCGGGCGTCGCCAGGATCTCGACCTCCCCGGCATAGCCCTGGGCGCGGACCTGGGTGATCTGGGCCTCGATCTCCTCCACGGGCAGGGCCGTGGGCCTGCTGAACATGTAGATGCGCTCAAAGCCGGGCTCGGCGGAGATGAACCACTGGCCGTCCGGAGCGTGGGCGATGACGCGGTAGGTCCGGCTGGGGCGGAAGGGGCCGAACCGGTAGCGCACCTCCAGAACGGCGTTCTGTCCCGGATCCTGCAGGCGACCTATCCCTGAGATCGCGCGCTCGCGGCCGTCCGGCCCGCCCTGGCGGCAGGCGTCGGTGACGGCGATCTCCCCCTCGTGGGTGCGGCCATAGGTGGTGGTGGCGTGCTCGCAGTCGCGGGTCAGGCGGGTGGGGGTGCGGGCCTGCTCATACCAGACCCCGCTGTAAAAGACGTCCAGCGACAGCGGCCCGGCGGTGGGCGGATCGGCCGCCTGGGCGGGGACGCCGAGGGCGAGCAGGGCTGCGCCGGCCAGAAGGGCGCCTGCCGCGGCGAAGATGTGCATGGGGTGTCTCCGGGGAACCGCTGTGCCTGAAGAGGCATACGTGCCTCAGCCGGCGGCGG
>NZ_DAIMHV010000095.1:0-10761 GCF_036723115.1 Phenylobacterium sp.
GGTCAGCGACAGCGGGGCCTGGCCCAGCCGGGCGATGACGGCCTCGGCGAAGGCGCGGGTTCCCACGGGCTCGCCGGCGCGGCCCATGTCACAGGTGAGAACCCCGTCCTCCAACGTCCGCAGCCAGGCGTTGCGGATCCTGGCCGCCGCCTCGCCCTGGTCGATGTGGTCGAGCATCATGAGCCCGGCCAGCAGAAGGCCAGAGGGGTTGGCCACGTCCCGCCCGGCCAGGTCGGGCGCCGAGCCGTGGACAGCCTCGAACATGGCGCCGTGCGGTCCGATATTGGCCGAGGGCGCCAGGCCCACCGATCCGGCCACCTGGGCGGCGATGTCGGAGATGATGTCGCCATAGAGGTTGGGGGCCAGCACCACATCGAACATCTGGGGCGTATCGGCGATGCGGGCTGCGCCGATGTCGATGATCATGTGGTCCTGGAGGATGTCGGGATAGTCCTGGCCGACCTCTTCGAACACCCGACGGAACAGGCCGTCGGTCATCTTCATGATGTTGTCCTTCGTCATGCAGGTGACCTTCCGCCGCCCCTGGCTGCGAGCGAACTCGAAGGCGTACCGGGCGATCTTCTCGCAACCGGGCCGGCTCATCAGCTTCAGGCACTGCACCACGTCGGCGGTCTGCCGGTGCTCGATGCCGGCATAGAGGTCCTCTTCGTTCTCCCGGATGATCACCAGGTCCATGTGGGGAACCCGGGTGGCGACGAAGGGGGCGTAGGTCGCCACCGGCCGCACATTGGCGAACAGGCTAAGGCTCTTGCGGATCGTGACGTTCAACGACTTCACGCCGCCGCCCTGCGGGGTGGTGATGGGCGCCTTGTAGAAGACGCCGGTCCGCCGCAGGCTCTCCCAGCCGTCGGGCGTGACGCCCGCGCTGTGGCCAGCCGACCAGACCGAGGCGCCCAGCTCGATGAACTCGGGCGCGAGGCGCGCCCCGCCGGCGTCAAGGATGCGCAGACAGGCCTGCATGATCTCTGGACCGACGCCGTCGCCCAGGGCGACTGTGATCGGGGCAGGGGCGGATTGGGCCATGGGGCGCTCCTCAGGCTGGGCTTGGCCATCCCCGTCTAACGGTGCGGCAGCAATTATTTCTCTTGATTGTCCGCATATCAGAGATGAGTATTTGAAATCATGACGCCGGATCGCTTCGAGAATCTCGACCTCGACCTGCTGCGCACCTTCGTGGCCATCGCCGAGGTTCGGAACCTGACCCGGGCTGGCGAGCGGCTGGGCCGGACCCAGAGCGCCATCAGTCTGCAGTTGCGGCGGCTGGAAGAGCGGCTCGGCGTGACCCTCTTTTCGCGCGATCCGCGCCGGGTGGTGCTCACCGATGAGGGCGAGGCCCTGCTGCCCCAGGCCCGCCAGATGCTCCGGCTCAATGACGAAATCCTGGCGGGCCTACGCGGCGACGACCTGGCCGGGGAAGTGCGGCTGGGCGCGCCGGAGGACTTCGCCACCCAGTACCTGCCCGAGGTGCTGGGCGCCTTCGCCCGGGCCCATCCGCATGTGGCGCTCAGCGTCACCTGCGACCTGACCCTGCGCCTGCTGGACGGGCTGAGGGACGGGGACTTCGACCTCGTCCTGGTCAAGCGCGAGCCGCTGGGTCCTGACCTCGGGGTGCGGGTGTGGCGCGAGCCGCTGGTCTGGGTGGCCGCCGATCCGGGCGTGCTGGAGCCCGGCGCAAGGGCGCCCCTGGTGCTGGCGCCGGCGCCCTGCGTCTATCGCAAGCGGGCCATCGCGGCCCTGGACAGTCGTGGGATTTCCTGGCGCTCGGCCTATATCAGCCCGTCCCTGGCGGGCCAGCACGCGGCCCTGCGCGCCGGGCTGGGCATCACCGTCCTGCCCCGGGACATGGCGCCGTCCGATCTGGTGGTGCTGGGGGAGGAGAGCGGCCTGCCGGATCTGGCCGATGCGGAAATCGCCCTGATGCGGCCGCGCGGCGCCATTCCGGTGGCGGCCGAACGCCTGGCCGAGCACGTGCTGCACGCCCTGGACCGCCGCAGCCCGCCTCGCGCGGCCTGAGCGGCGGCGGCCTCAGGCCTCAGGCCTCAAGCCCAAGCCTCAGGCCTCAGCCGTCGGTCTCCGCCAGGGTGAGGGCGACCAGCGCATTGGCGTGGCCATGACCCATGCCGTGCTCGGTCTTGAGCATGGCCACTAGCTCCATGTGTTTGGCCGGCAAGGCGGCGCGGATCAGGGCCTTCCACTCGGCGATCGGACGGCCATAGGTCTTCTCGATGGACGGGAAGTAGGACGCCGGCCCCTTGATCTTCGGTTCGCTCATGGGCGCCAGTCATCGACGGCCCCTCGTATTTGTCAATGCGGGGCAAAGCAGGCTGGACGGCGCCTGCGGCAATCCGCTTCACTCCGACGAGGAGGGCCACAAGAGCCCGAGGGAGAGAAGCATGGCGCAGTGGACCAACTGGTCAGGCAGCGTGGCCGCGACGCCGGCGCGGTTTGAACAGCCGCGGACCCTGGGCGAGCTCCAGGCCCTGGTGCGCGAGGCCGAGCGCGTCCGCGTGGTGGGCGCAGGCCACTCCTTCACTCCGCTCTGCCAAACCGAAGGTCTGCTGCTCAATCTGGCCGAGCTTGAGGGCGAACTGGTGGTGGCGCCGGACCGTCGCACGGTCACCGCGCCTGCGGGCTGGAGCCTGAAGCGGCTGACCAAGGCCCTGTGGGACGAGGGCCTGTCCCTGCCCAACCAGGGGGACGTGAACCCCCAGTCCCTGGCCGGAGCCATCGGCACGGGCACGCACGGGACCGGCCGCGACCTGGGCAGCCTGTCCACCCTGGTGCGGGGGGTGCGCGCGGTGGGGCCGGACGGACAGATGCTTGAAACCAGCCCCGCCCAGGAGCCGGACCTCTTCGAGGCCCAGCGTCTGTCGCTCGGCCTGTTCGGCGTGATCGTGGCGGCGACCATCGACGTCCTGCCGGCCTACCGGCTGGAGGAGCGGGTGGAGAAGAAGCCCATGGCGTGGGTCTATGAGAACTTCGCCGATCTGGCCCAGCGCCACCGGCATGCGGAGTTCTTCGTCTTCCCCTATGCCGACGAGGCCATCGTCAAGACCCTGCACCCCATCGAGGCGGAGGACACCCCGCGCGGCCAGCCGAGCAATGAGGAGGAGATCTTCCGCTTCTGCTGCGACCTGACGCGGACCTTCCCCTTCCTGGCCGGCCCGATCCAGAGGTTCATGACCCGGGCCTCGGGCGATGTTCACAAGGTGGGGCCCGCCTACCGCATCTTCCCCTCCACCCGGAACGTGCGCTTCGAGGAGATGGAGTATGAGCTGCCCCGGCAAGCCGGACTGCCGGCCCTGAAGGCGGCCATCGACTGGATCCGCAAAGGGCGCCGCCCGGTGGCCTTTCCCTTCGAATTCCGCTGGGCGGCGGGGGATGATCTGTGGATCAGCCCGTTCAACGGCGGGCCGGGCGCTTCGATCTCCATGCACCAGTACGCCCGCATGCCCTGGGCGCCCCTGTTCGCCGCCGCCGAGCCCATCTTCCAGGACCATGGCGGGCGGCCCCACTGGGGCAAGCGTCACTTCCTCAAGCGCGCCGATGTGGATCGCCTCTATCCCCAGGCCGAGCGCTACCGGCAGGTGCGCCGCCGGGCCGATCCCCAGGGGAAGTTCCTCAATCCCCACCTCGCCGAACTGTTCAGCTGACCGGAGCGCCCATGTCCGCCCTATCCGACGACCGCCGCCTGCATGGCCACCTGATCGGTCAGCAAGGCTCGCGCCGGGCGCTCAACACGCCGGTGCTGGTCCTCGATCTTGACGTGCTCGAGGCCAATATCGCCGCCATGGCCCGAAAGGCCGCCGCCGCGGGGGCGCGGCTGCGTCCCCACGCCAAGACGCACAAGAGCGTCGATATCGCCCGGCGCCAGGTGGCGGCCGGCGCCTTTGGCCTGTGCTGCGCCAAGCTGGGGGAGGCCGAGGCCCTGGCGGCCGGGGACATCGGCAATCTGCACGTCACCTCGCCGGTGGTTTCCCCCCCAGCCATCGCCCGGCTGGTCGCCCTCAACGGGCGCAGTCCTGGCCTGTCGGTGGTGGCCGACCATCCCGATAATGTCGCAGCCCTCGCCGCAGCCGCGCAGCCGGACGCCCCGCTCACCGTCTATGTGGACATCGATCCCGGCATTCGGCGCACAGGCGTGGCCGGCGACGAGGCGGCGGTAGCCCTGGCCCGGCAGATCGCCGAAGCGCCATCCCTGCGCTTTGGCGGGGTCCAGAAGTATTGCGGCCGCGAGCAGCATATCGAGGACTATGCCGAGCGTCGGGCGGCCATCCTCGCCCAGACCGAAGCCCTGAAGGGGACCCTTACGGCCCTGGCGCAGGCGGGTCTGGCGCCCCCCGTGGTCACCGGCGGCGGGACGGGCACCCATGAGATCGACCTGGAGCTCGGGGTCTTCAACGAGCTTCAGGTCGGCTCCTACGTCTTCATGGACGACCAGTATGCCGCCTGCCAGCTGGGCGCCGCGCCGGGCCAGCCCTATGGCCGCAGCCTCATGGTGGACGCCCGGGTGGTCAGCGCCAATCACGGCCCCCTGGTCACCCTGGATGCGGGGTTCAAGGCGTTCTCCACCGACGCAGATCCGCCCCAGGTGCTGGCCGGCGCCCCGGACGGGGCGCGCTTCGCCTTCATGGGGGACGAGCACGGCGCCCTGATCGCGCCGGGGGTGGGCGAGGCCCTGCGGCCCGGCGAGATGGTGACCCTGGCGGTCCCCCACTGCGACCCCACGGTCAATCTCTATGAGAGCTATCACGTGGTGCGGGGCGACACCCTGGTGGACATCTGGCCGGTGAGCGCCCGCGGCCGCAGCCGCTGATCGCGCCGACGACATAACAACAAGACGGGAGACGCGCGGTGAAGTTCGAAGACTATCGTCGGTGCGACATGACCGCTCTGGCCGATCTGGTGGCCCGGCGTGACGTGTCGGGCGCCGAACTGCTGGAGACGGCGCTTGAGCGGGCGGCCGCGGTCAATCCGCAGATCAACGCCATCACCCTCGACCTGGCCGACTTCGCCCGGGCCGAGCTGGACCGCGGGGTCAAGGGCCGGTTCGCCGGCGTCCCCTTCCTGCTCAAGGACCTGGGCGCCCAGCTGGAGGGGACGGTGACCACCGGCGGATCGCGCGCCTTCGCCCAGGCCCGCGCCGGCGCCGACAGCGCCATCGTGGCGGCCTATCGTCGGGCCGGCCTGGTCATCTTCGGCAAGACCAACACCCCGGAATTCGGCCTGGCGCCGGTGACCGAGCCGGCCCTCTTCGGCCCCAGCCGCAACCCGTGGAACCTAGCTCATACGCCGGGCGGGTCGTCGGGCGGCGCCTCGGCCGCCGTGGCGGCGGGCATCGTGCCGGGCGCCCATGCCAGCGACGGGGGCGGCTCGATCCGGGTTCCCGCCGCCGCCTGCGGCCTGTTCGGCCTTAAACCCTCCCGCGGGCGGGTGTCCTTCGCGCCCCTGGGGGAAGGCTGGGCCGGCGCCTCCATGCAGCACGCGCTCACCCGCTCGGTGCGCGACAGCGCCGCCCTGCTGGACATCATCTGCCAGCCTCAGCCGGGCGACCCCTACTTCCTCGCCCCGCCCGAGCGCCCCTTCGCTCAGGAGGTGGGCCGCGATCCGGGCGTGCTCAAGATCGCCTTCTCCACCGCCTCCCTGGCCAGTCCGGAGCTGGACCCCGAATGTGTCCAGGCCGTGCGTGACGCCGCGGTCCTATGCGAGAGCCTGGGCCATCAGGTGGAGGAGGCGGCCCTGCCTGGGGACATGGCGGCCCTGTCCCAGGCCGCGGGCGTGATCATCGCCGCCAGCGTCGCCGCCACCCTGGAGGCCGAGGCCGAGCGGCGCGGCAGGCCCATCGCCGAGGACGAGGTCGAGCTGACCACCTGGATCAGCTACCGCCGGGGCCGGGAGCTGAGCGCCCCGCAATATGTCCAGGCGGTGAGCACGGTTCACGCTTTCGGCCGCGCCATGGCCGGACTGTTCGCCGACTACGACATCCTGCTTCTGTCCACCACGGGGCGTCCGGCGCCGCCCGTGGGCTGGCTGTCGGAGGACCTGTCCCAATACGCCAGCAGACTGTTTTCCTTCATGAACAACACCCAAGCCTTCAACAACACCGGCCAGCCGGCCATGAGCGTGCCCCTGGCCTGGAGCGCCTCGGGCCTCCCGCTCGGGCTCCAGTTCGTGGCGCCCATGGGCCAGGAGGCGCGTCTTTTCCGCCTGGCCGGTCAGCTGGAACAGGCCAGGCCCTGGTTCGACCGCCTGGCGCCGCTCTGAGAGGCGCCGACATGCATGTTCGAATTGCGCAAGAGGCTGACATTGAGGCCTGCGTCCGCTTAGCCGAGGCGCGCCGGGCCCTCTACGAGACGTTTGAACCTCGGTTCTGGAAGCGGGCTGCCGGCGCCTCCGAGCTGAGCCGGCTCTGGTTCGCCCACCTGTTCGCCAAGGCGGAAACGCTAGCCCTTGTTTCGGAGACGGAGGGACAGGTTCGGGGTTTCCTCATCGCCCAGCCGACGCCCTCGCCGCCGGTCTATGATCCGGGCGGAAGGACCGCGCTTATCGATGACTTCGTGGTGGAGCCTGATCTCTGGCCGATCGCTGGGCGAGGTCTTCTGGATGAGGCGCGCCGACGCCTGCGAGAGCTCGGCTACGCGCAGATCGTCGTGGTGGGCGCCCGCCGCGATGAAGCCAAGACGGCGCTTCTGGAGGAGACGGACCTCTCGCTGGCTTCGACCTGGTGGACAGCTGCGCCATGACCGCAAGCGCTTTGGACTTGATGGCGAAAGATCAGATTGACCGATGACCCCACCCTTCATCCTCTACGGGCTGCCCCATTCGCTCTATACGGGCCCGGCGCGGGCCTATCTGCGGAAGCAGGGGCTGCCGATGGTGGAGCGCTCGCCGCGCGATCCGGAATTCACCGGCCAGGTCCAGCCGCTGATCGGTCGGTCCATCATTCCGGTGCTGGTGACGCCGGACGGCCAGATCGTCCAGGACAGTATCGACATCATCGACCATGTGGAGGCCTCTGGAGCCCGGCTCAGCGCCTATCCCGAAGGTCCGCGCCAGCGATTTGCAGCCCACCTGCTGCAGCTGTTTGGCTCCCAGGGCCTGCTGCGCAGCGCCATGCACTATCGGTGGACCTATTACGACCAGCAGGCGGCCTTCCTCGACCACGCCTTTGCGGCCGGCGCGCCGGCCGGGGCGGCGCAGAATGTCATGCGCCGGATGCAGAGCTACCTGCCGGCTCTGGGGGTGCGGGAGGAGACCATCCCCCTGATCGAGCAGGGCTTCGCCGATCTGCTGGCGGCGCTGGAGGCTCATCTGAGCCTGCACCCCTATCTGTTGGGCGGCCGCCCCAGCATTGGCGACTACGGGCTGTTTGGTCCGCTCTACGCCCATTTGGGCCGCGACCCTGTGCCTTCGGACATCATGAAGCGCACGGCGCCGGCGACCTATCGCTGGATCGAGCGGCTGCATGCGCCCGATCTCGACCTGCCCGACATGCCGCAGGCCGAAGGTTGGATGGCGGATGACGCCGTGCCGGCCACGGTGGAAGCGGTGGTGCTGGAGATGGGGCGGGAGATGGGGCCGGAACTGGCCGACAAGCTTGCCTGGCTGGAAGCGCATTATCAGCGCCTGGCGCCGGCGGACGGCGAGCCGGTGAGCGCCAAGCCCCATCAGCGGACCCTGGGCCTGGCGCCGAGCCGCTATCGCGGCGCGCCTGACGAGGTGGGCGTCCAGCCCTACCTTCTCTATGTGGTCCAGCGGGCCGAACGCGCCCTGCGAGAGTTGACGGGCGAGGACCAGGCCTGGGCGCAGGATCTGCTGGCGCGCGCCGGCCTGTCCGCCGTCGGCGCGCCGCGCAGCGCCCGGGTGGACCGGCGCAACCACATCGAGGTCTGGGCGCGGGCCTGAGTCCGGGCGCCTCTTCTAGCGCGTCATCCAGGGCTTGGACCGGGCCGCCGATCGTGCGCCGGCCGGATCGCGGGGCGAGCGGCCCCCGGGCGGCTGGCTGCGGGCGGCCTGGGCGGCCTTCTTCAGCCGCAGGGCGCGCTGCATCGGGGTTTCGCCCGGCGGGGCTTCTGGGTCGCTCATGGCGGCGGTCTTTCTTCGAGGGGGAGGGCTGAAGGCGCTAATGGGCGGGCTTGCGCCGGCGCATAGTCACCAGATAGGCGGCGATGACGCCCGTGGCCACCAGGCCGATGAGCAGGGTGGAGATGGCGTTGATCTCCGGGCTCACCCCCAGGCGCACGGCGCTGTAGATGCGCATGGGCAGGGTGGTGGCGCCGGGGCCGGAGGTGAAGCTGGCGATCACAAGGTCGTCCAGGGACAGGGTGAAGGCCAGCATCCAGGCCGCGGCTACGGCCGGCGCGATATTGGGCAGGGTCACCAGCACGAAGGCCTTCCAGGGCGGCGCGCCCAGGTCGCGAGCGGCTTCCTCCAGCGCCTCGTCGAAGGAGACCAGCCTCGCCTGCACCACCACCGTGGCGTAGCAGAGGGTCAGGGTGGTGTGGGCGATCATCACCGTCCAGAAGCCCCGCGCAAAGCCCACAGCCACGAACAGAAGCAGCAGGGACAGACCCAAAATCACCTCGGGCATGACCAGCGGGGCGTAGGTCATGCTGGAAAAGAGGCCGCGGCCCTTGAACCGGCCAGCCCGCACCAGGCCCAGGGCCGCCAGCGCGCCCAACAGGGTGGCCAGGGTCGCCGAGACGAAGGCCACGCGGAAGGTGACCCACACGGCGGCCAGCAGCTGTTCGTTCTGGAAGAGGGCGACGTACCAGCGGGTGGAGAAGCCGCCCCACACCGTGACCAGCCGGCTGTCATTGAAGGAATAGACCACCAGCAGCACGATGGGCAGGTAAAGGAAGGCCAGGCCCAGGACGATGGCGGCGATGTTGAACGGGCTCGGTCCGCGCCGCATCACCGGGTCTCCATCATCTTGGTCTGCTGACGCTGGAAGATGACGATCGGGATGATCAGGGTGGCCAGCAGGACGATGGCCAGGGCGCTGGCGGCCGGCCAGTCGCGGTTGGCGAAGAACTCCGTCCAGATGGTCTTGCCCAGCATCAGGGTGCCCGAACCGCCCAGCAGGTCGGGAATGACGAACTCGCCCACCATGGGAATGAAGCAGAGCAGGGCGCCCGCCAGCACGCCAGGCAGGGAGAGGGGGAAGGTCACCCGCCAGAAGGCCTGGGTCGGCGTGCAACCGAGATCGGCGGCGGCTTCCAGCAAGCTCGCCTCCTGACGCTCCAGCACCGCATAGAGGGGCAGCACCATGAAGGGCAGATAGGCGTAGACGAGGCCGATATAGACCGCGGTGTCGGTGTTCAGCAGGTCCACCGAGGGCAGGCCCACGGCGTTCAGGGCCATGTTCAGCAGGCCAGCAGGCTTCAGAATGGCGATCCAGGCATAGACCCGGATCAGAAAGCTCGTCCAGAAGGGCAGGATCACCGCCATCAGCAGGGCCTGGCGCAGGGCCGGGCCGCAGCGGGCCATGCCATAGGCCAGCGGATATCCCACCAGGAGCAGGATCACCGTCGCCACGGCGGCGAACTTCAGGCTGGAGAGATAGGCGGCCAGATAAAGACCGTCCCGGCCCATGCGGGCATAGGCTTCGAAATCCAGGGCGCGGACGAAGGCGGTCAGACCGGCCAGGCCTTGGGACCAGTCGATGCGCGGCGCATAGGGCGGGATGGCCAGGACCACGTCCGACAGGGACAGCTTGGCCACCATCAGGAACGGGATCAGGAAGAAGACGGCCAGCCACAGGAAGGGCAGGAAGGCCGCCCGCGCCTCCCAGCTGGGCCGCCCGCGCGGCCGCCCCAGCCGCTTCCACGGTCGGCGCGACCGCGGGCCGCCGGTCTCGCTCATCGGGTGAGCACCACGGCGGAGTCGCGGTCAAAGGTCAGCCAGACCCTGTCGTCCCAGTCCACCGGCCGTTCCACCACGCGGCTGGCATTGGCCCGCGCGGCGCGGATGGTGCGCCCGCCGGGCAGTTCCACCAGATAGGTGGTCCAGTCGCCCAGATAGCCGATGTCGGCCACCACGCCCTCCAGCCGGTTGGGCCCGGGCGGCGGCGGATCCAGATGCACCCTGATCTTCTCCGGCCGCACGGCCAGCCAGGCGGTGGAGCCGGGCGGCACCTCGGATTCTTCCACCGCCTCCAGGCCGCTGGGCGCCTCGGCGCTGACCAGGCGGATGATGTCGCCGTCATCGGCTTCCACCCTGGCCTCGAACAGGTTCACATCGCCGATGAAGTCGGCCACGTAGCGGGAGTTCGGCGCCTCATAGACGTCGGCCGGGCGGCCGATCTGGACCAGCCTGCCCGCCCGCATCACCGCGATCCGGTCGGCGGTGATCATGGCCTCTTCCTGGTCATGGGTGACGATCAGGAAGGTCATGCCCAGGCGCTGCTGCAGGGCCATCAGCTCGAACTGGGTCTCTTCCCTCAGCTTGCGGTCCAGGGCGCCCAGGGGCTCGTCCAGCAGCAGCATTTTGGGATTGGGGGCGATCGCTCGGGCCAGGGCCACCCGCTGGCGCTGACCGCCCGACAGCTGGTCGGGCTTGCGGTGGGCCAGGCCCTCCAGCCGCACCAGGGCCAGCATCTCGTCCACCCGGGCGGAAATCTCCCCCTTGGGCTTCTTCAGCTGCTTCAGGCCAAAGGCGATGTTCTGGGCGACGCTGAGATGGGGAAAGAGCGCATAGGACTGGAACATCATGTTCACCGGCCGCAGGTGCGGCGGCCGG
>NZ_DAIMHV010000096.1:0-10651 GCF_036723115.1 Phenylobacterium sp.
CTCCCTCCCCCAGGGGCGACCCCGGGGCGGCGGGGGGCTCGGCCCACAGTCCGTGACCGGCCGCGGCCAGGCGCTTCCAGGGAAAAAGCTCGCCAGGATCGATCTTGCGTGAGGGCGCCACATCCGAATGGCCGATGATCCGGGCGTCGGGCACCATCCAGCGGGTGCGGATGTCGGCGATCAGCGCGATCAGCGCGACGATCTGGGCCTCGGGGAATGGGCGATACCCCCAGTCGTGGCCGGGATTGACGATTTCGATCCCGATGGACCGCCCGTTGATGTCGGTCTCGCCCTTCCAGAACGACACCCCGGCGTGCCAGGCCCGACGCTCCTCAGCCACCAGCGAGAAGATGCGGCCGTCCTCCTCCACCAGATAGTGCGAACTGACCTTGGCCTCGGGATCGCGCAGGCGCTCCAGCGCCCCCTGCCCCGTCTCCATGCCCGTATAGTGCAGCAGGATGATGTCGGGCGGGACGGTCCGCTCGTTGTGGTTGGGGGATGGGGCCGGGATGATGTCCATGGCCCTATTCGGCCCGATTGCGCAGGGCGAGCAAGAGGGGGGCGACCTGGTTGGGCCGCAGGGCGATGATCAGCACGCCGGCGAGCGCCACAGCCGTCCCGATCATCATGCGCGGCCCGAAGGGATCGTTCATCAGCGCCACCCCCAGGCCGATGGTGGCCAGAGGCGTCATCAGGGTCAGCGGCGAGATCAGGTTCGCCTCATAGCGCTGGATCAGGCCGTAATAGGCCGTGTGCGCGGCCACCGACACCACCACCGCCGAGAAGACCACCGCCACCACGAAGGTCCAGCCCGCCGCCACCGCGGCCTGGATCGCCCCCGGCTCCACGGCCAGGGAGAGCGCCGCCAGGGGCCAGACCGAGGCGAACCCCACCCAGGCCTGGAACTGCATGGGCCGCACCCCCTGCATCTGCTTCATCATCACCGCCCCCAGCGAGCCCAGGAAGGCTGCGGCCACCACGAACAGCAGGCCGGTGGAGACCACGAAGCCCCCCGGATCCCACATGACGGCCAGGGCGCCGGCCAGGGTCAGCGCGATGCCGATGCCCCGGCGCCAGCGCACCTGCTCGCCCAGCATGACCATGGAAAGCACCGTGGTGATCGGCACCCCCAGTTGGATGACGACGGCGGCGGCCGAGGCCGTGGCGGTCTGCAGGCCGATGAACAGCAGGGCGAAATTGCCGCCGCCCATGAGCAGGGCCACGACGATCAGCCGCCACCGCGGCCGGGGCGCCGGGAAGAGCCACGGCAGGGTGATGGCCGCCACCAGGGCGAAGCGCACGGCGGCGTAGAACAGCGGCGGCACGGCCAGGTCGGCCACCACGAATTTGGAGATGATGTTGTTGGTCGCCCAGATCAGACAGACGAGAACAAGCAGGGCGAAATCGCGCAGGGCCATGGCAGCGCCTTAAGCCTGCTTCCCCGGAGGCGGGCAAGGGGAATAAGAGCCGCCGCCGGACTTCGGTCCCGACGGCGGCCCTCTGGATGCGAGGGAGCGGCCTTAGGCGGCCGTGTCGAAGGACAGCCCCTCATAGCGGACCAGGTGGTGATCGGTGGAGCCGAACAGGCCCTCGATCATGGTGGCGCGCTTGAAATAGTGGCCGATGGCCATCTCGTCTGTGACGCCCATGCCCCCATGCAGCTGGATGGCGCTCTGGCCCACGAACTTGCAGGCCTTGCCGATCTGCACCTTGGCGGCCGAGACGGCCTTGGCCCGCTCCACCGCGCTCTCGCCCAGGCGGATATTGGCCATGTAGGTCATCGAGATCGACTGCTCGAGCTGGATGAACATGTCCACCATGCGGTGTTGCAGCACCTGGAAGACGGAGATGGGCTGGCCGAACTGCTTGCGGCCGCGGGTGTACTCCACCGTGCCTTCCTGGAGGCGGCGCAGCACGCCGCAGGCCTCGGCGCAGGTGGCGGCGATGGCCTCGTCCATCACCTGTTCCACCAGCGGCAGGCCCTGGCCCTCGGCGCCCAGCAGGGCCTCGGCCGGCAGGGCGACGTTTTCGAAGGTGACCTCAGAGGCCCGTTGCCCGTCCACGGTGGGATAGTCGCGGGTGGTGACGCCCTTGGCGGACTTGTCCACCAGGAAGACCGAGACCCCTTGGGCGTCGCGCTGTCCGCCGCCGGTGCGCGCCGTGACGATCAGGTGCGTCGCCCAGGGCGCGCCCACCACCACCGCCTTATGGCCGTTCAGCACGTAGCCCGAGCCGTCCTTGACCGCAGTGGTCTTCAGATCCTGCCAGGTGTAGCGGGCCTGCGGCTCGGCATAGGCGAAGGCGATGATCGCCTCGCCGGCGATGATCTTGCCGATCACATCGGCCGCCCCGGCATAGCCGGAGTGCTTCATGAAGCCGCCGCCGATGACCACCGTGCCCATATAGGGCTCGATCACCAGGGCTTTGCCGAATTCCTCCATGACGACCATGTTCTCGATCGCCCCGCCGCCCAGGCCGCCATGCTCCTCGGAGAAGGGGGCGCCCAGGATGCCGAGCTCTTCGGCGAAGGCCTTCCAGACCTGCGGCCGCCAGCCGGCCTCGCTCTTGATCGCCGCCCGGCGAGCGTCGAAGGCGTAGTTGTCAGCCAGATAGCTCGCGACCGTGTCGCGCAGCATCGACTGTTCGTCGGTGAAGTTGAAGTCCATTGGACAAATTCCTGAATTCAGGCCCCTTCAGCGCAGGTCGCGAGGGCCTTCCCAAGTCGATCAGATCCGAAAGGCCTCTCCCCGCCAGGGAGAGAGGCTTCTTCGGGGTTCACCTCAGAGGCCCAGCACCATCTTGGCGATGATGTTGCGCTGGATTTCGTTGGAGCCGCCATAGATCGAGGTCTTGCGGCCGTTGAAATACTCGCCGGCCAGACCATCGGCGTAGTCGGGGCCGATATTGGCGTTGTGGCCGAGGTCGCGCAGGAAGGGCGCGCCATAGTGGCCCACCGCCTCAAGGGCCAGTTCCTGCAGGCGCTGCTGGATCTCCGTGCCCTTGATCTTGAGGATCGAGGACTCCGGGCCAGGCCCCTTGCCGCTGGATTCGCCGGCCAGGGTGCGCAGTTCAGTGAACTCGAGCGCCGTCAGGTCGATCTCCAGTTCGGCCACCTTGCGCTTGAAGAACGGGTCGGCCAGCAGGGCGCCGCCGAAGTCGCTCATCTCGGTGGTGGCCATTTCGCGCAGCCGCTCCAGGCCGCGCTTGGAGCGCGCCACCCCGGCGATGCCGGAGCGCTCATGGGCCAGCAGGGCCTTGGCGCAGGTCCAGCCCTGGTTTTCGTGGAAGATGCGGTTCTCCACCGGCACCTTGACGTTGTCGAGGAAGACGTCGTTGACCTCGTGACCGCCCTCCAGGGTGATGATCGGGCGAACCTCGATGCCCGGCGACTTCATGTCGATCAGCAGGAAGGAGATGCCGGCCTGCGGCTTGGCGTCCTGATCGGTGCGGACCAGGAAGAAGCCCCAGTCGGCGTACTGGCCAAGGGTGGTCCAGGTCTTCTGGCCGTTGACGATGTAGTATTCCTTGCCGTCGTCGCCCTTCACCCGTTCCGCACGGGTCTTGAGCGAGGCCAGGTCAGAGCCCGCCCCCGGCTCGGAATAGCCCTGGCACCACCAGACTTCGCCATTGTAGATGCCGGGCAGGAAGCGCTTCTTCTGCTCTTCGGTGCCGAAGGTGTAGATCACAGGCGCCAGCATGCTCACGCCGAAGGGCAGGACGGCCAGGGTGTCGGCGCGGGCCTGTTCCTCAGACCAGATATACTTCTGGGTGGGCGTCCAGCCGGTCCCGCCATGCTCCACCGGCCAGGACGGGGCCACCCAGCCCTTCTTGGCCAGAACCTTGTGCCAGGCCAGATAGTCTTCCTTGGCCAGCGGCTCGCCGCTCTCCTGTTTGGCGCGCAGAGCCTTCGGATAGTTCTCGGCGATGAAGGCGCGGACTTCCTCGCGGAAGGCGACGTCTTCAGGGGAGAAATCAAGATTCATGGCGAACTCCCTTGGGGTCTCGCCGGCTGTGCGCCGGCCATGCTTCGGGCGTGACCATAGGCGCGGCGGGGCCTAAGGAAAAGATGACGCTAACGTCAACGTAACGAGCAACGCGGAAGGTCCAATCTCCGGCTTGCCACCGCCCCCATGGACGCGCAGAACACCGCCTTCATGCCGCGCATCCTCACCTACAATGTGCACCGCTGCGTCGGGACCGACCGCAGGTTGGACGTAGGTCGGGTGGCCGACGTGATCGCCGGGCTGGAGCCCGATATCGTCGCCCTGCAGGAACTGGACGTCGGGCGCATGCGCACCAATGGCGTCGATCAGGCTCATGAGATCGCCCGACGGCTGGAGATGGCCTTCCATTTCCACCCGGCCATGCGGGTCGAGGATGAGCTTTATGGCGACGCCATCCTCACCCGCCATCCCGAACGCAAGGTCAGGTCCGCCGCCCTGCCCGGCCATGAGCGGGTGGCGGCCCTGGAGCCCCGCGGCGCCCTCTGGGTCTCCATCGAGATCGAGGGCCGAGCCCTGCAGGTGTTCAACACGCATCTGGGGCTGGTCCCCCGCGAGCAGCAGAACCAGGCCGCCGCCTTGGCGGGGCCGCAATGGCTGGCCCATCCCGATCGGCAGGGGCCCACCATCCTGCTGGGGGATTTCAACGTCACCAAGGCCTCGCAGGTTTATCGCACCTTGAGCGGCGCCCTTCATCCCGCCCGGCGGCTGGCCGAGCGGCGATCGCCCTCCTCGACCTTTCCCTCAGTCATGCCGGTCCTGCGCATCGACCACATCTTCGTCAGCGACGAGATCAAGGTGGAGGATGTGTTCGCCCCCTACGACGCGCTTACGCGGGTGGCCTCAGACCACCTTCCCCTGGTCATGGACTTCAGCTTCCTCTGAGAGCTTGGCCCGCTTGTCGGCCAGGACCCGGCCCAGGCGACGGGCGGTTTCATAGAGACGCTCCCGCCGTCGGAAAACGCGCCAGGAATCGGCCACGTCGGCCGGATCGCCGATGTGGAACGCGGCGATCACCTGACCCGGCGCCGACATCTTCTGCGGCTCCAGGGGGCGCAGGCGGCCCTCGCGGTTGAGGGCGGCGATGGCGGCGCCCAGGCTTCCCCGCTCCTGCCGCGCCTTGCTGACCGCGTCGCCTGTATAGCCCATGAAATGGCCGATCAGCCGGTCGCGAAGGGCGGCGATGCTCAGCCGCGCCTCCGGACTTTCGCCACGCACGGCCAGCTCGCACTCGGTGTCGAAGCCGCCCGAGCGGTTGTTGAGGTTGGCCGACCCCACGCGCGCCAGGTGATCATCTATGACGGTCACCTTGGAATGAACGATGATCGTCTCGCCCGCCGGCGTGACAGGCCAATAGGCGTGGAAGCGCCCGAAGATGTCGGCCGCGCGCAGGCGCCACAGCATGTTGATCCGCGCCCGGTCCATGGTCAGTTGGTCGAACCAGCTGGGGCTGCGGCCGGTGGAGATCAGCACCACCTCGGGACCGGTGGGCTCGGCCAGGCGCGCGGCCAGGGCCTCGGTATAGATGGGCGAGGTGAAGTACTGGTTCTCCAGATAGATCACGTCCTTCGCCGCGGCGATGGAGGCCAGGGTGAGGTGGCGGATTTCGTCGACCATGGGGTGATGCCGCCAGGCCGGCTCCGTCCGGGCGATGCCGATCTCCACATCGGTGAGATGGGCGGGCACCCGCTGGGGCCAGGGATCTTCTCCCGAGGGCGCGGACTTGGGCACCACCTCGTCAGCTGAGACCCGCCAGCGCTGGCGAAAGAGATCGCCCAGGGCCTCGGCCGCGGCGCCGTCGACCATCATCATCACCTCGTGCCGGGGGGCGTGGCACTCCTGGTCGGGCATGATGCGCCGGCGGTCATCGTCCAGGTGGGCGGGCGTGTCCCAGCGGTCGACGCAGATGTCGCCCCCGCCGCAGATGGCCACCGCATCGTCCACCACCAGGACCTTCTGGTGATGGCAGGCGCCGAAGGGCACGGACTCGTCCAGGCGCAGTTGCACGGTGGTGCCCCGGAACCAGTGCTTGGCCCGGTGTGGAAAGAAGTTCTGGCTGGCGCTGATGGGCAGGGCCGACTTCCAGATCAGCAGGCGGATATCCAGGTCGGGCCGCTTGCGCGACAGCTCCACCAGCACCCGCCCCACCTCGTCGGGATCGTCAGGCCCGTCGAATCCGTCAGGGGCCAGCCGGGTGCGAGGGTCGAACCCCCAGCCCAGCAGATAGATGGACTTGCGCGCCTTGGGCAGCAGCTCGGCCAGAGCGTTGAAATAGGCCTCGTTGTCGATCAGGAAGGCGGCCCGTTGCGCCGCCGCCGTCCGCCAGCAGGTGGCGCCTGGGATCAGGGTGTTCATCTCGCCATCCTGCCGGGGCTGTTTGACGTTCCCAAGTCAGATCGACGCGATCACGCGCTCGGCGGGAAAGCTTCGCCTTGGGCGGGCCCTCAAAAGACGCCCCACGGCGCGCGACGGTTCCCTTTTTTCGGCCTTTCGAAACAAAAAATGGCGCGTCTTCCAGGGGAGAAGACGCGCCCAAGTCAGGCGACAGATGGCGGGGCGATCAGCTGCGGGGCTGAGCGCCGGAATGTTGAGCGTGGCCGGTGGCCGCGCCCACCAGGGTCTGGCACGGCCCGGAAAGCTCGGCGCCAAGGCGGGCGATCCGCTGGTCGTTGGTGGTGCGGGCCTCACGCGCGGCGCGGCGTTGTTCCTCGTCGCCCTTGGCCAGGACGATGGCCGTGCGCGTGCGGCCTTCGGCGTCGGCGAAGGCCTTCAGATCGGCCTGGCTCGCGGACGACAGGGCCTCGGAGGAGGCCAGCCCAAGACAGCGCTTGGCTTGCAGATATTCCGCGTCTGTAGCCTTGGCCTGGGCGGCGCCCGCAATGGTCAGACCCGCGAGCATGATTGCGGCGGCAGCGATTTTCATGACGTTCTCCCTCGTTCGATGACTTAAACTCGCGCTCTGCGGCTGCTCGTTCAAATGAAACCTTTGAAATGTTTTCTACGGCCCGGAGTTCACTGATAACGTCGGTTGATTACATAATTTTCATCTTCGAGTGAGCGCCAAAAGTCGGCCACATTCTTGGGTGGCGGGTTCCGTATAGGCCGCCTATCTTCCGACCATGACGGATCGTCCGCCCGCCCCGATCAAGACGCCCTGCATCAAGGTCTGCGCCATCGACGGCGCCAGCGGGCTGTGCCTTGGCTGTTTCCGCACCCTGAAAGAGGTCGCCGGCTGGGCGAGACTGTCCGACGCAGAGCGGGAGACGGTGATGGCCGCCCTGCCCGACCGGCGCAGCCTGATCGCCCCGGAGAAGCTCGGCCTGGTGTGATCGACCCACCCTGGGCGACAGCGTTCAGTGATTCACCGGATGCAAACCGGCCGCGACTAACCTTGCCTCACGACACGGCCGAAAAGGCCGGTCGGCCTTTGGTGAGGCGGGTGTCTGAAATGATCAGGTTTGCGGTTCTATCCCTTGTGGCGGCAGTCTCGGCCGTGGGCGCCGCCCAGGCCGTGGTGGCGCTGGACCCGGCGCGGGGGGCCACCGCCCTGGTGGCCCCGGTCTTCCGGGAGGCGGCGGCCGCCCCGGCCTCGGGGCAGCCGGCCATGGTGACCAAGGCCCGGGACGGTCACTACTGGGCCCAGGCCGATGTGAACGGCCGGCAGGTGCGCTTTCTGGTGGACACCGGCGCCAGCGCCGTCGCCCTGACCCTGGCCGACGCCCGACGCCTGGGGATTGATGTGGAGCAGCTCGACTACCGGCACGCGGTCCTCACCGCGTCTGGTCAGGCGCGGGCGGCCTCGGTTCAACTGGGCGCTGTCTCGGTGGCCGGCGCGCGGGTGGAGAATGTGGACGCCCTGGTCATTCCCGAGGGGCTGGATGCCTCGCTTCTGGGGATGAGCTATCTTGGCCGCCTCTCCCGCTTCGAGGCGACTCCGACCACCCTTGTCCTGCGTCCCTGACCCCCTCACGCCCGCATCCGGCGCGACCCTCTCCGTAACCTCGATGACCGAGGCTGATCTGGACGAGGTGCTGGCCCTGCAAGGCGCCGGCTATCCGGCGAGCCTGCACGACTCCGCCGCCGCCTTCCGCAGCCGCATGACGCTGGCCCCGGATCTGAACCTGACAGCCCGCCGGAACGGCGCGCTGGCCGGCTATCTCGTGAGCCATCCCTGGCGACGGGGCGCCCCGCCGCCGGTGGACGCGGTGCTGGGCGAGGCGCCCAAAGGCGCGGACGCCTGCTGGTATGTGCATGATCTGTCCGTCGCCGCCGATCAGCGGGGCACGGGGGTGACCGCCGCCCTTCTGGCGAGTGGCGCTGCGGCCGCCCGAACCCGCGGCCTCGGCCATTCCGAGCTGATCGCCGTGGCCGGCGCAGAGGGCTTCTGGGCCAAACAAGGTTGGCGGCGGGTGGAGCCTCTCGACCCCGACCTCACCGCCAAAGTGGCCGGCTATGGCGCCCTGGCCGTCTTCATGGCCAAGGCGCCGATCTGATCAGCCCGGCTCAGAACCGCTTGCGGAAGCCGATCTTGTAGGTCCGGCCATAGGGGTTGCCGATGAACGGATCGTAGCTCAGCTCCAGCCGGGCGGCCGAAGGATCGCGGTCGAACATGTTGAACACCGAGGCGGTCATGGTGGTGTTCCACGGCAGTTCGGCCTGATAGGTCAGATCCACCGAATAGAAGTCCTCCACCTTCTGGCCGAAGGTGATCGGCTGAAGGGCGCCCGTCTGGGTCTGGACGCTGATCGGCGCCCGGTTGTCCACCACCCCGTCGATGAAGGTGAGGTCGGCCCGAAGGTTATGCGGGCCGCGGCCATAATCGACATAGGCGTTGGCGCGCCATTCCGAGATGGTGCCCGGCAGACGGTCATAGTTGGCGAAACCCTTGGCTTCATAGCCGCGGTTCACCAGCACGCCGTTGAAGGTGAAGTCGGCGAACTCGTACTCCAGATAATAGCTGGCCGAGACGCCGGTCCGCAGGCGCCCGCCCCAGACATCGCTCGCGCTGTAGTCCATCTGGACGTCGATGCCCGAGACGGTGAACTCCGGCCCGTTCGTGACAGGCGAGAGGACGCGGGCGATGTCATTGCCCACGGTGACGCCCTGGGTGCAGGCGTTGTTGTTGTTGAAGGTGATCAGTCCGCGCAAGGGGCTGGCGCAGTTCACCAGCTGGGTACCGTTGCCGACGCCGGCCACCGAGGTGGCGATCACATTGGCCGGCACCTGGACGATCTGGTCTTCGATCTTGAAGTTCCAGTAGTCCACGATGGCCCGGAACCCGCCCTGCTCGAAGATGACCCCGATATTGTAGGTGGTCGCCTTCTCAGGGCCGATGGCCGGATTGCCGGGGAAGTCCACGGACTTGAAGTTGTTGCCCGCCGCGATGATCCCCGACAGACCCGTCACCTGATTGGTGGAGCGGTTCACCGGGGTCGGTCCCCGGAAGGTGGTGCCGATAGAACCGCGCAGGGCGAGCCAGTCGGTCACCTGCCACTTGAGCGCCAGCTTGGGATTGGTGGTCGATCCGGTCTGGCCGCCATAGTCCTCGTACCGGATGGCCAGCTGAGCGTTGATGTTGTCGGTCAGCGGCAGGCTGGCCTCGCCGAACACCGCATAGATGGAGTCGTCCAGCTGGGAGGGCGTGCTCTGGCCCAGGAAGATGTAGGGCCCGGTGGGGAAGGCGCAGGTGGTGACGCCAGGCACCGGACAGGGCGTGACGCGGGAGTCCTGGAACGGGCTGAACAGAGTGGTCTGAAGCTCGTTGCGGCGATACTGGGCGCCGACGGCCCAGCCGATCTCCCCGCCGGGCAGGCTGAAGCCCAGGGTCCCGTTCACCACGGCGTCCACCACCAGCAGGCTGGCGCGGTTTTCCGACATCTGGGTGTCAAACAGCCAGGCCACTAGGTCGGTGGGATTGGCGTTGGCGCTCACATAGCCCGGATTGGTCAGGCCGAGCGCCGGGTTGCCCGGATAGGCGTTGGAGAACGGGTTGAAGTAGCGGCACCCGTTGGCGCCGGGCGTCGTGCCGGTGCAGCCGGGACCGCCCAGGCCGTTGAGGGCCCGTTGCAGCCGGTCGATCAGGACGTCGGTATTGTTCTGGTTGCTGGTGGCCTGGGAATAGGTGACCGCGGTTTCCCAGCCGATGCCGTTGTCGAACTCCCCGGTCAGGGCGCCGGACACCCGGTAGATCTCGTAGGACCGGCTGCCGATCTGACCGCCGCCCGTGGCGTTGTTGCCGCCTGCGCCCAGGGGGCGGAACAGGGTCAGGGAGATGTTGTTGGTGGCCGCGATCTGGGCCGGCGACAGACCGGCCTGCTGCAGAGCCGTCAGGGCGCCGGGATTGGTGGTCGGCACAGTGAAGACCCCGACGCTGCCCGGCCCGTTGGGCCCGGACGTGGGCGGGAAGGACGGGGAGAAGCGGATGTTGGGGATGTCGGTCTTGGCGTAGTGGCTTTCGAAGTGGAAGCGCACATTGTCGGCCAGGTCGACGTTCACCTCGCCATAGAGCTGGTAGCGATCCTCGTCCTCGATCAGGTTGTCGAAGGGCACATAGGTGAAGTAGCAGGCCGGCGTCGTGCCGCTGAAGCCCGCGAAACCGCCCACCGCCACGCAGTTGGCGTCACGCTGCACGCCGGCCGTCGGCGTCGCTC
>NZ_DAIMHV010000097.1:0-10645 GCF_036723115.1 Phenylobacterium sp.
CTGGGGCGGCGGGGGGCGAGGCCGCCCGCGCGGCCGGCCTGCCGGTGGGGCGGCGGGCGCTTGGCCAGGCGCCGGGCGCGGTCTATGTGGCCGACACCCTGGGAGAGCTTGGCCTCTTCTTCCGGCTGGCCGACGCCGTGGTCCTGGGGGGCGGGTTCGCCCCCGGGGTGGGCGGCCACAATCCCCTGGAGCCGGCCAGGCTGGGGCGTTGCGTGATCACCGGACCGGCGGTGTTCAACGCCCAGTCCCTCTATGATCAGCTTTTCGAGGCCTGCGCCGTCCTCTTCGCCCGGGACGGGGCGGACCTGGCGCGCCACATGGCCGGCCTGCTGGACAACCCCGTGATCGCCCGCCGGATGGGCGAGGCCGCCCAGGCCGTGGCCCGACGGGGGGACGCCGCCCTGGACCGGGCGCTGGAGCACATCTGGCCCCTGCTGCCGGAGGTCGCGCCTTGAAGCTCTCGACGCCTCGCTGGTGGTATGTGCGGCACGGCGCGCCGGCCCCCTTGACGCGGACCCTGCTGCGGCCGGCCTCCTGGCTGTGGGCCGGCGTCACGGCGCGCAAGATCGCCCGGGCGAAGCCGGAAGCCGCGCCCGTGCCGGTGATCTGCGTAGGCAATCTGACCATGGGGGGGACCGGCAAGACCCCGGTGGTCGCCGAACTGCTGCGCCGGCTGAACAGCCAGGGCCTCGCCGCCCACGGCCTGTCGCGGGGCTATGGCGGCCGTCTGACCGGCCCGCTGGAAGTGGACAGGGCCGCCCATACCGCCGCCGATGTGGGGGATGAGCCCCTGATGCTGGCGCAGGGCGCGCGCATCTGGATATCCCGCGACCGACCCGCCGGCGCCCGGGCCGCCGCCGCGGCGGGCGCACGCGCCGTGGTCATGGACGACGGCCATCAGAACCCGGCCCTGCGGAAGGATCTCTCCCTGGTGGTGGTGGACGGGGAGACGCGGAACGGCGACTGGCCCTTCGGCGACGGCGCGGTCTTTCCCGCCGGGCCCATGCGCGAGCCGCTGAAGGCCGGTCTGGCGCGGGCCGACGCCGTGGTGCTGATGCTGCCGGCCGATCTGGACGCGCCGGACCCTGAGCTGCTGGCCCTCCTGGCGCCGACCCCGGTGCTGATCGCCCGGCTGGTCCCCGCCGCCCCGCCGCCCGGCGGCCCGCAGGTGGGCTTCGCCGGGGTGGGCAAGCCCTGGAAGGTGGAGAAGGCCCTGCAGGCGGCGGGCTGCCAGCTGGCCGACTTCGCTCCCCTGCCCGACCATTTCGCCTATGACGAGGCCACCCTGCTCCGTCTGCAGCGGCGGGCGGAGGACTTCGGCGCAGGCCTTGTCACCACCGAGAAGGACTGGGTGCGCCTGCCCGCAGAGTGGCGCGGGCGCGTGGCGGCCTGGCCCGTGCGGGCGGCCTTCGAAGACGAAAAGGCCCTGGACGAGATCCTCGCCAGGGCCCTTCCGCAGCTTGTCAGGGGAGGCCACTAGGCCCCGGCCTCTTAGCCCCCGCCTGCTGGGCCCCCGCCTACTGGGCCCCGGCTTTTTGGGCGAAGGACCAGCCGGCCTTGGCCAGCAGCGGCACGCGTTCGGCCATGGCCGCGGCCTGGGGGCTGTTGGCGGTGCCGTCGCGCACCCGTCCGACAATCCCCTGGATGATGCCGGCCAGGCGGAAGATGTTGTAGGCGAAGTACCAGTTCAGGTCCGGCACCCCGTCCCGGCCGGTGAGCCGGCAGTATTCGGCCACATACTCCTCAATGGTGGGCACGCCGTGGGCCGGCAGGTCGGCGATGTTGGCGATGGAGCCGTTCACCCAGTTCATCAGCAGATAGGTGAAGTCGGCCAGGGGCTCGCCCAGGGTCGACAGCTCCCAGTCCAACACGGCGATCACCCGCGGCTCGGTGGGATGCAGCACCATGTTGTCCAGGCGGTAGTCCCCGTGGACGATGGTGGTGCGGTCCTGGGCCGGCACGGTCTGGGGCAGCCACTCGATCAGCCGCTCCATCTCCTCGAGCTTCACCGTCTCCGAGGCCCGGTACTGCTTGGTCCAGCGGTCCACCTGACGGCCCATATAGTTGCCGGGCTTGCCATAGTCGGACAGGCCGATGGCCTCGTGGTCGGTGTTGTGCAGGTCGGCCAGGGTCTTGAGCTTGGCCATGTAGATGGGCCGGCGCTGTTCTGGCGTGTACTGCGGCAGCTGCTGGTCCCAGAGGATCCGGCCCTCCACCATGTCCATGACGTAGAACATGGTGCCGATGACGGAGTCGTCAGCGCACAGGCCATAGCTGCGCGCCACGGGGAAGCCGGTGGGATAGAGGGCGCTGATGACCTTGTATTCCCGGTCCACCGCATGGGCGGAGGGCAGCAGCTTGCCCGGCGGTTTGCGCCGCATGACGTACTTCTTGCCCGGCGTGACGAGCTGGTAGGTGGGGTTGGACTGGCCGCCCTTGAACTGCCGGACCTCCAGCGGGCCTTCGAAGCCCTCCACATGGGCCTGCATCCATTCGGCGAGGCGCGCCTCATCGAACCTGTGGGACTCGGCCACGGGCTTGGTGCCGGTGTTGAGCTGTTCCCGCTCCTGCTCGGCGGCGTCGACCATGGCGCTTCCCTCTTAACTCGTCTGATCCAGGCGTGCGTTTCGTACGCTTGTTTGAACCACCTTACCGAGGCGCGACGACTCGCCGCAAGCCGTTCGGCGCTCAGGGCGTCTTCAGTCCTGCCGGGCCAGGGCGCGCCAGCCGATGTCGCGGCGATAGAAGCCGCCGGGAAGGGTGATCTGCGACAGGGCCGCATAGGCGCGCTCCCGCGCCTCCACCAGTCCGTTCCCGCGCGCGCAGACGTTGAGCACGCGGCCGCCTGAGGCCCGCAGAACCCCCTCGGCGTCCCGCGTCGTGCCCGCATGGAAGACCTGCGCCCCTTCGCCGAACGGGCCTTCGGCGCCGGTGATGGCCGCGCCGGTGACGGGCTTGTCCGGATAGCCTTCGGCGGCCAGAACCACGCAGACGGCGGACTCATCGCGCCAGACCGGCGGCGGCAGGTCGGCCAGAGTCCCCGTGGCGCAGGCGACCAGATAGGGCAGCAGGTCGCTCTCCAGCCGCAGCATCAGGACCTGGCACTCCGGGTCGCCGAAGCGGACGTTGAACTCAACCAGCTTGGGCCCCTCGGCGGTGGCCATGAACTCCACGAAGAGGGCGCCGCGATAGGGCGAGCCTTCCTGGGCGATGGCGGCGAAGGCCGGAGCGGCCAGACGGGCGCGCACCTGTTCCACCAGTTCGTCGGTGAAGAGCGGCGCGGGCGAATAGGTCCCCATGCCGCCGGTATTGGGGCCTTGCTCGCCGTCATATGCCCGCTTGTGGTCCTGGGCGTGGCCGAAGACGATGGCGTGGGTCCCGTCGCAGAGCGCGAAGAGCGAGCCGATCTCGCCCTCCAGAAACTCCTCGATCACCACCCGCGCGCCCGCCGCGCCGAAGCGGCCACCCAGGGTGTCGTCGATGGCGGCCTCAGCCTCGGCTCGCGTCTGGGCGATGGTGACGCCCTTGCCGGCGGCCAGGCCGTCGGCCTTGATGACATAGGGCGGTTGAAAGCCGTCCAGGGCGGCCTTGGCCGCCTCGGCGGTGTCGCAGACCACATACGCCCCTGTGGGCAGGCCGTGGCGCGCGCAGAAGGCCTTGGTGAAGGCCTTGGAGGATTCCAGCTGACCGGCCGCCCGGCTGGGGCCGAAACAGGGCACGCCCGCGGCGGCCAGGGCGTCGGCGAGGCCGGCCTCCACGGCAGATTCCGGACCGATCACCACCAGGTCGGCGGCGATCTCCTGGGCCAGCGCCACCAGGGCCGGCACATCGGTGACCTTCATCGCCGCGAGTTCGCCGTGGGCGGCCATGCCGGGATTGCCCGGGGCGATCACCAGGCGGCGGAGCAGGGGCGACTGGGCGATCTTCCAGGCCAGGGCGTGTTCGCGACCGCCGGAGCCGACGAGCAGTATGTTCATGGGCGGGCTTTGCCGCGCCCGCTCCGAAGGGTCAACCCGCCTCGACGTCGAGGGAATAGCCGGCCGAGCGCACCGTGCGAATCGGGTCGGGGGCCGAGTCGCGGTTCAGGGCCTTGCGCAGGCGACCCACATGGACGTCCACCGTGCGAGCCTCCACATAGACGTCCGAACCCCAGACAGCGTCCAGCAGCTGTTCGCGGGAGAAGACCCGCCCTGGATGCTGCATCAGATAGTCCAGCAGGCGGAATTCGGTGGGACCCAGGTGGATTTCCTTGCCCGCCCGCTTCACCCGGTGGGCGACGCGATCGATCACCAGATCGCCGATGCGCACCCGGTCCTCGGCCAGGCCCGGCCGCAGGCGGCGCAGGACGGCGCGGATGCGGGCCGACAGCTCGGACATGGAGAAGGGCTTGACGATGTAATCGTCGGCCCCGGTGTCCAGGCCCCGGATACGGTCGGTCTCCTCGCCGCGGGCCGTCAGCATGATGATCGGGATGTTGCGGGTCTCGGTGCGCGCGCGCAGGCGGCGGCAGACCTCGATGCCCGACACCTTGGGCAGCATCCAGTCCAGCAGGATCAGGTCGGGGAGCTTCTCATCGACCATGACCAGGGCCTCTTCGCCATCGGCGGCCACCGCCACGGCATAGCCCTCTTTCTCGAGGTTGTAGTTCAGCAGGGTCGAGAGGGAGTCTTCGTCCTCGGCCACCAGGATGTTGGGCGTCATAGGCTGCGCTCCGGGCTACCTTTGCAGGGCGTCGGTCTTGGGACGGTCGGAGGGGACCATCTCCTCGCCGGTGATTTCGTAGCGGATGATCTCGGCGATGTTGGTCGCGTGGTCGCCGATCCGCTCCAGATTCTTGGCCACGAACAGCAGATGGGCGCAGGCGGTGATCGTGCGCGGATCGCCCATCATGTAGGTCAGCAGCTCGCGGAAGAGGCTGTTGTAGTGCTCGTCCACCTCGTCGTCCCGGGACCAGACGCTCATGGCGCGGTCGAGGTCGGAGGCGGTGTAGGCGTCCAGCACCTCTTTCAGGCGCGCCAGCACCAGCCGGCCCATGCGCTCGATGGAGCGGGTCAGGGGCAGCATGGGGTCGGACTCGATGATCACGATGGTGCGCTTGGCGATGTTCTTGCCCAGGTCGCCCACCCGCTCCAGGTTGTTGGCGATCTTCATGGCCGCCACCGTGCGGCGCAGGTCGTTGGCCAGGGGCTGGCGCAGGGCGATCATGCGGATGGCCTTGCGCTCGATCTCGGCCTGAAGCACGTCGAGCCGCTCGTCGCGGGAGATGACCAGGTCGGCGGTCTGCTGGTCCCGGCGGACCACCGCCTCCAGGGCGTCGGCCACCGCCGCCTCGGTGAGCCCGCCCATCCGGGCGCACTCGGCGGTGAGCATGTTCAGCTCGTCCTCATAGGCCTTGACGATATGTTCGTTCATGGCGGCGCTCCCTCCCCGGCTCAGCCGAACCGGCCGGTGATATAGTCCTGCGTGCGTGTATCGCGCGGATTGGTGAACACCTCGTCGGTGGCGCCCGCCTCGATCAGCTTGCCCATGTGGAAGAAGGCCGTGCGCTGCGACACCCGCGCGGCCTGGGCCATGGAGTGGGTGACGATGACGATGCAGTACTGGCTGCGCAGGTCATCGATCAGTTCCTCGATCTTGGCCGTGGCGATGGGATCGAGGGCCGAGCAGGGCTCGTCCATCAGGATCACCTCGGGGCTCACCGCGATGGCCCGGGCGATGACCAGACGCTGCTGCTGACCGCCGGAGAGGCCGGTGCCCGGCTGATGCAGGCGATCGGACACCTCGTCCCACAGGCCCGCCCGCTTGAGCGAGCTTTCGACGATGTCGGCCAACTCGCTCTTGGAGGTGGCGAAGCCATGGATGCGCGGGCCGTAGGCGACGTTTTCGAAGATGCTCTTGGGGAAGGGGTTGGGCTTCTGGAAGACCATGCCCACCCGCGCCCGCAGCAGGACGGGGTCAACGCTGCGGTCGTTGATGTCCTCGCCGTCCAGCACGATCTCCCCGGTGACGCGGGCGCCCGGAATGGTGTCGTTCATCCGGTTGATGCTGCGCAGGAAGGTGGATTTGCCGCAGCCGGACGGTCCGATGAGGGCGGTGACCGCGCGATCGGGCATGTCCAGGGACACGTCGAACAGGGCCTGCTTGTCGCCGTAGAAGACGTTCACCCCGTGGGCGGCGACCTTGGCGGTGCGCGCCGAGGCCGCCGCGGAGGCGTGGGCCAGGGCGTCGTCGCGTTGGCGGTTCATCGGCATCCTCTGAATGGGAAGGTTCGTCGAACGCATGGGCTTTACCACCGGCGCTCGAAGCGGCGGCGCAGCAGCACGGCCGCCAGGTTCATGATCACCATGAAGACCAGCAGGACGATGATGGCCGCGGCGGTCCGCTCATGGAAGGCGCGCTCCGAGGCGTTCTCCCAGATGAAGATCTGCACCGGCAGGACGGTGGCCGCGCTGGTCAGGGTCTCGGGCACGCCCGGCACGAAGGACACCATGCCGATCATCAGCAGGGGCGCGGTCTCCCCCAGGGCGTGGGCGAGCGACAGGATGGTCCCGGTCATGATCCCCGGCAGGGCCAGCGGCAGCACGTGGTGGAAGACCGTCTGGGTGCGCGAGGCGCCCACCGCCAGGGCCGCCTCGCGGATCGAGGGCGGCACCGCCTTCAGGGCCGAGCGGGTGGCGATGATGATGGTCGGCAGGGACATGAGCGCCAGCACCAGCCCCCCCAGCAGGGGCGAGGAGCGCGGCACGGCCAGCACATTGATGAACACCGCAAGGCCCAGCAGGCCGTAGATGATGGAGGGCACGGCCGCGAGGTTGTTGATGTTCACCTCGATCAGGTCGGTCCAGCGGTTCTTGGGCGCGAACTCTTCCAGATAGGTGGCGGCCAGAACCCCGATGGGCGCCGCCAGCAGGGCGGTGACCAGCAGCATCATGGCCGAACCCACCACCGCGCCCAGGACGCCGGCCTGCTCCGGCTCGGTGGAGTCCGAGCGGCTGAGGAAGGTCCAGTTGAAGCCGCCCCGCACCAGGCCCTGGTCGCGCAGCTCGTCCAGCCAGTCCAACTGCCGGTCGTCCAGCAGGCGGCCGCCCAGCTCCGTGTCGCGGCTCATCTGGCCTTTGTAATAGAGGCTGGCGTTCGCCTTCATGGGGCCCTGCACCGTGATGGTCTGGCCCACCAGGCTGGGGTCTTCGCGCAGCCGGTCGAGGACCTGGAAGCCGAGATCGCTGGAGAGCAGAGCCATCATCCGCGATGAGGCTTCGCCATAGTCGTCGTCGGTCTCGCCCAGCACGGCCAGGGCCGATTCCGCCACCATGAGATTGAAGTTGGAGCCCGCCAGATCCGACACATCCACCCGGGCGGCGTCCACCTGCACCGGCAGGCTGATCCGATAGTCGGTGAAGGTGGAATAGCCCTGCAGGCCGATCCGCCCCAGGAGGACCACCAGGAAGGCGAGCGCCAGGAAGATGGCCGCCCGGCCATACCAGCGGAACCGGGCCTCGGCGCGATAGCGGCGCTTGAGCCGCGCCTCGGCCTCGGCGCGGACGCGGGCCTTGGCGGCCTGGGCGGGGGTGAGGGCCGCGTCAGTCATACTGTTCCCGGTACGTCTGGACGATGCGCAGGGCGACGATGTTCAGCGCAAGAGTGATGAGGAAGAGGGTCAGGCCAAGACCGAAGGCCGAGAGGGTCTTGGCGCTGTCGAATTCCTGGTCGCCGGTCAGCAGGGTGACGATCTGGACGGTGACGGTGGTCACCGTGTCCAGGGGATTGAAGGTGGCCCGCGCCTGCAGGCCGGCGGCCATGGTGACGATCATGGTCTCGCCGATGGCTCGCGACACCGCCAGCAGCAGGGCGCCCATGACGCCCGGCAGGGCGGCGGGCATGATCACCTTGGCGATCGTCTCCGACTTGGTGGCGCCCATGGCCAAAGAACCGTCGCGCAGGGACTGGGGCACGGCGTTGATGATGTCGTCCGACAGGGAGGAGACGAAGGGGATCAGCATGATCCCCATCACCGCGCCCGCCACCAGGGCCATCTGGTTCTGAACCTGCATCAGATAGAGGCCAAGATCGTGCAGGGGGCCGCCCACCAGCTGGGCGCCGATCCCGTTGAAAAAGCCCCGGAACAGCGGACCCACGGTCAGGGCGGCGAAGAAGCCGTAGACCACGGTGGGAATGCCGGCCAGCACCTCCAGCAGCGGCTTGACCACCGCCCGGGTGGTGCGCCCGGCATATTCCGACAGATAGATGGCGGCCATCAGGCCCACGGGCGCGGCCACCACCATGGCGATCATCATGATCAGGAAGGTGCCCATGAAGAGCGGCACCGCCCCGAACGCGCCCGATGAGGCCACCTGATCGGCGCGGATGGCGATCTGCGGGTCCCAGGTCAGGCCGAAGAGGAATTCGAACACCGGCACGGTCTGGAAGAAGCGCCAGCTTTCCCAGACCAGGGAGGCGACGATGCCCACCGTCGTCAGGATGGCGACGATGGAGCAGACCAGGAACAGCCCCGCCACCCAGCGCTCCACCTGGGGCCTGGCCGCGAACCGGCCGTCCAGGCGCCGCCAGGCGATGAGGCCGCCGGCCAGGGCCAGGGCCGCGGCGGCGGCGATCACGCCCATCCAGAGGGTGGCGTCCAGGCGCTCGGCCTGGGCGACCTTGGCCGCGAAGGCGTCGCCCAGTTCGCCGTCATAGGTGGTCTGGCTGACCTGACCGCTGCGCACTGTTCCCAGGACGTCGTTATAGAAGACGTCCTGGCCGCTGTCTGGCAGGGCGGCCACGGCGGCGGGATTGTCGGCGCGCAGAGCGGCCTCCTCCACCCGGCCGCCCAGCACGATGGCCAGCAGCAGCAGGATGGCCGCTGGCGCCGCCACCCACAGGGCCAGGAAGGCCCCATAATAGCCGGGCAGGGAATGCAGGGCGCGCGTCTGGCCGCCCACGGCGTCCAGAACCTTGCGGCGGCCGACCGAATAGGCCGCCAGGGCGAGAAGGACGAGCCCGGCCAGGGCGATCCAGATGAACATTCAGGCCTTCATCTTGCGGCGATGCGCGCGCGGCGATCGGGCCGGCGCCGGCAGGTCGCCCTTTCGGCGCGGAACCTGCCCGTCGATTGCTGATCGTCTATGACGAACTCACGACAGTTTCGTGACACCGCTCGACTTGTCGGCGCCGGCCAGGGCTTTGGCCTCGCCCGCCAAGGGGAAATAGGCCGTGAAGGTGGCGCCTCGGCCGGGCGCGCTCTCCACCACCAGCCCGCCTCTGTGACGGTTCATGATGTGCTTGACGATGGCCAGGCCGAGCCCCGTGCCCAGACGGTCGCCGCTCTTCTGGCCCTCCACGCGATAAAACCGCTCGGTAAGCCTGGGCAGGTGCTCCCGCGCCAGGCCCGGCCCGCTGTCGGAGACGCTGAGGGCGGCGTAGCGCTCCGGCCCATGGTCGGGCGTCAGCAGCGACATGCGCGCGGCCCCCTCCATCCGGGCCGCAGCGGCGGCCTCGGCGGTCAGCCCCGTGACCACCCGGACTCGCAGCGCGCCACCGGAGGGGGAGTACTTCAGAGCGTTGTCCACCAGGTTCTGAGCCACCTGGATCACCTGGTCCCGGTCGCCCACCGCCACGACGCTCTCGTCCGGAAGCTCGGCCTCCAGCGTCACGCCCCGGTCCCGGGCGATGGGCGTCAGCGCGTCGATGACGTCATGGACCGCGGTCGCCAGATCCACCTGGTCCTGCGGCGAGACATGTTCATTCAGCTCGATGCGGCTCAAGGACATCAGATCATCGATCAGCCGCGACATGCGCTCAGCCTGGGTCTGCATGATGCCCAGGAACTTTTCGCGCGCCCCCTCATCGGTGCGGGCGTGACCGCGCAGGGTCTCGATGAAGCCGGACAGCGAGGCGAGCGGGGTCCGCAGCTCGTGGCTGGCGTTGGCCAGGAAGTCCGCCCGCATCCGCTCCACCCGGCGGATGTCGGTCTCGTCGTGCAGGACCAGCAGGGCCAGGCGCCCGCCGTCCGCCCCCAAGCCCAAGGGTCGGGCATAGATGCGGAAGATCCGTTCCTGCGCTCCGCCGGTGTGGAAGATCGCCTCCCCGTCCAGACCGCCGAACAAGGCCTCGTCCACCGCCTCCAGCACATCAGGGTCGCGGATCGCCGTGACCAGCAGGCCCGGCTCGCGATGGATCTTCAGAACCTCCCGCGCGGCGATGTTGATCATGACGATACGCCGGCCGGTGAGATCGTCCGGCTCGAGCGCTGAGACCACCAGCACCGGGTCGGGCAGGGCGTTGATCACCGCCGTATAGGGCAGGGAGGGTTCGCCGGCGGCCACCTCGGCATGGGTGCCCGCCACCTCCGCCTCCAGCCTTGCAGCCTCCCGCCGGGCGCGGACCGCCTGGACCCCGGAAACCCCGCCGATAAGGGCGGCCATGAGCAGAAGCAGGAGGCCGTTCACCTCCCCCACGAGGCCGAGCAGCAGGACAGCCGCCACCCCCGCTGCCCCGGTGGTCAGCGCCGGTCCGGCGGCGAAACCACGACGGGACCTCAAGGGCAGGGCGGGCGGCGTCAGCGACACTCTCGAATCTCCGTTCGAGCCGATCATCCACCAAGCCGCACCTCTGTGTCACCGCCGTGACACGTCCGACAATTCTGAGA
>NZ_DAIMHV010000098.1:0-6418 GCF_036723115.1 Phenylobacterium sp.
GCCAGGGCCAGGGGCTCAGGGCGTTGTGTGGAATGGGCCGCGCCCTGCGTGGGCGGCTGGCTCTTGCCTGGCCAAGCCAGCAATCCTGTGGAGCCCTGCGAGCTGGCCGCGCCGCCAGGCCCATAGGCCGCAACGGGAGGCGGGCCGTACCGGTCCTGCGTCACGACCTGGGCCCATGATGGGCCGCCCATCGCCGCCGCCGGGGCGGCCATGGCGAGCGCCAGGGCCAGACTGTGCAGGGGTCCGCGCATGGCCGTTGACTAACAGCCTGCGACTTAACCTGTGACTAACGCCCGCGCCACCACTTCAGGCCAGCGCGCTCCAGGCGACCCAGGGCGGCGTAGAGAACCGCCCCCATCAGCCCCAGCACCACCAGGGCGGCGAACATGCGGGCGGTCTGCAGGCGGTTTCCGGCCTCCAGAATGCGCCAGGCCAGGCCCTGGGCGCCCCCCGATCCGGCGACGAACTCGGCCACCACCGCTCCGATGAGGGCCAGGCCCGCCGCCACCTTGTGGCCCTCCATAACATAGGGGATGGCCGCCGGCGCCCGCAGGCGCAACAGGCGCTGCATCCGCCCCGCCCCATAGAGGTCGAACAGGCGCTCCAGATCCGGATCGGCCGATTTCAGCCCGGTGACCGCCCCGGAGAAGATCGGGAAGAAGGCCACCACTGCGGCGAGCGCGACGATGGCCCGTTCGGGATGGTCGATGCCGGCCCAGATCACCACCAGCGGCGCGATCGCCACCACCGGGGTCACCTGGATCACCACGGCCAGCGGCTGGACCGCGCGTTCCAGAGTGGCGCTGAGCGCCACGGCCAGGGCCAGGGCCTGGGCCACCAGACTGGCGATCACAAGGGCGGCCAGCGCCATGGATAGGGTGTTCCAGGCCGAGAGCGCCAGGCTCGCCCGGTCGGCGGCCAGCGCCTGGGCCACCGCGCTGGGGGCGGGCAGGAAGTAGGCGGGAACCGCCATCAGGCGGCAAGCCGCTTCCCAGGCGCCCAGCAGCAGGGCCACCAGGATCAGGGGGGCGGCGATGTCGAGGATGCGGCGCATGCGACCCTTACGCCTCCATGGCCCTGGCCAGCACCGCCGAGACCGCCTCGACCGTGGAGCGGAAACCGGCCGAGGTGCGGAAGCCCTCCGGCCGGGGCAGGGGGCCTGAGACGCTCAACTCCCCCACCACCCGGCCCGGGCCGCGGCCCAGCACCACCACGCGGCTGGCCATATAGACCGCCTCTTCCACGCTATGGGTGACGAAGACGATGGCTGGCCGCGTCTCCGCCCACAGGGCCAGCACGTCGTCGGCGAGCTTGCGTCGGGTGATCTCGTCCAGGGCGGCGAAGGGCTCGTCCAACAGCAGCAGTTTGGGCGCGGTGACCATGGCGCGGGCCAGCGAGACCCGCATGGCCATGCCGCCGGACAGCTGGGCGGGCCGGGCCTTCAGGGCATGGGCGAGACCCACCTGCGCCAGCGCCGCCTCGGCGCGGCTGCGGGCCGCAGCCCGCCGTTCCCCCGAAAGCTCCAGGGGCAGGCCCACATTGTCCCGGGCGCTGAGCCAGGGGGCGAGGGTCGGCGCCTGGAAGACAACGGCGGTTTCGCCGCGGGCCGCGGAACGTCGCACCGTTCCGCGACGGGGCGCCTCCAGACCGGCCAGCAGTCGCAGGGCGGTGGATTTTCCGCAGCCCGACGGTCCCACCAGGGCGGTCACCTCGCCGGCCGCCAGGGTCAGGCTGAAGGGACCCAGCACCTGGCCGGCGGCGGCATAGTCCACCTCGACCGAGTCCAGCTCGGCGACCGGAGGCTGCGTCATGGGCGAACCGTTCAGGGGGCCGGCTGGACGAAGTCCAGGGTGTAGGCGGCGCGATAGTTCATCGTGGCGGGATAGACGCCCTGGTCGCGGGCCATCTCGAAGAACTCGGCCCAGCGGGCGTCGGTCATCTGGCCGATCTGCGCCGGATCGCCGCCATCGACGATGCCGTAGGACTTCAGCTTCTCCCGGGCCTGATCCAGGACGTCCTGGGTCATCTCGGGATTGTCGGCGCGGATGAGGGCGTCGGCGGCCGACGGGTCGCCGTAGAGATAGTCCCGCCAGCCGGCCGCGCTGGCCTCTACGAAGGCGCGCACCGCCTCAGGATTTTCGGCGATCAGTGGGGTTCGGGCCAGGACCATGGTGGCGTAGCCGGGATAGCCGTTGTCGGCGAGGAGGAAGACCTTGGGCGCGAAGCCCGCCTCCTTCTCGATCGTGTAGGGTTCGGAGGTCACATAGCCCTGCTGGGCCACCCGCTTGTCCGAGAGGAAGGGCGCGGAATTGAAGGTGTATTTGCGCACCTGATCGTCGGTGAAACCATACTTGGCCTTGAGCCACACCCAGAAGGCGGTGACCGAGGCGTCCGACAGCAGAATGGGCCGGCCCTTGAGGTCGGCGATGGTCTCGATCCCCTGGCCGGGGTGGGCGATCAGGACCTGCGGGTCCTTCTGCATGAAGGCCGCCACGGCGGTCACCGGCGCCTGTTCCTGGGCGAGGTTCAGGACGATGAAGCTGTTGGAGCCCATCCCCATATCCACCGCGCCGGCGGCCAGCAGTTGGGGCACGTTCACACCGGGCCCGCCCTGGACGATCTCCACCTTCAGGCCGCGCTTCTCGTACTCGCCATTGGCCAGGGCCTGGTAGAAGCCACCGTGTTCGGCCTGGGCGCGCCAGTCGGTGGCGAAGCGGATCGTGGTCAGGCCCTCCGCCCCGGCGGCGGTGTCGGTCCTGTCCGCGGGCGAGCATGCGCAGGCCAGGGCCGCGAACGCGATGGCGAGGTAACGCAAGGCCTTCATGGATCCCCCCAGACTGCTGCGCTGGAGAACCTAAAGCGCGTTCGGAACTGTGGGAACCGGTTTCGGCGCCGGCTGGGCCTTCAGGCCGCCGCCACGTCGCCCTGCATTTCGGCGCGGCGTTGCGCGATGGCGTCGGCCAGTACCGCCTGCAAGGTCTCGATGCGGATCGGCTTGCCCACGGCGTCGGTCATGCCGGCCCTCTGGCACTGGTCGAGGGTCTCGGCCATGACGTCGGCGCTCATGGCGATGATCGGGATCGCCCCTGCCGGGCCCGCAAGGGCGCGGATGGCGCGCGTGGCCTCAAGCCCGTCCATGACCGGCATGTGGATGTCCATCAGGACGGCGTCGAAGTCGCTCTCCTGGACGGCTTCCAAAGCCTCGCGGCCATCCTTGGCCAGGGTCACGTCGCAGCCCAGTATGCCCAGAACGGTGGCGCCCAGTTCGCGGTTCATGGGGTGGTCGTCCACCAGCAGGATCCGGCGCTGAGTCAGGTCGAACTCGGCTTCGAGGGCGGGGGCGGCGTCGGCCTGCGGCGCGCGGGGGGCGCTGATCTCGAACCAGAAGGTGGACCCGGCGCCCTCGGTGCTGCGCACCCCGATCACCCCGCCCATGGCCTCCACCAGTCCCTTGCAGATGGCCAGGCCCAGGCCCGATCCGCCGAAGGCCCGGCGGGCCGAGGAGTCCACCTGGGAGAACCGATGGAACAGCCGGTGCATGCGCGCCTTGGGGATGCCGACGCCGGTGTCCCGGACCTCGAAGCGCAACAGCAGGTCTTCGCCCTGATCCCTGGCCGTGAGCCTGAGCACGATCTTCCCGGTCTCGGTGAACTTGACGCTGTTGCTCAGCAGGTTGAGCAGCACCTGGCGCAGGCGCAGATCGTCGGCCAGGACCGCGTCATCCACCGGTCCATGCGCCTCGACCTCCAGGGCCAGACCCTTGGCGGCCGCCGAGGGGGCGATGATCTCGGCGGCGTCGTCGGCGATCAGCCGGGCGGGGATCGGGCGCGGCGCCAGTTCGACCTCGCCGGCGTCAAGTTTGGAGAAGTCGAGGATGTCGTTGACCACCGCCATCAAGGAGCCGCTGGCGCGGTGGATCAGGTTCATCTGGCGCCGGACCTCTGGCGGCAGGTCATCCCGCCGCAGCAAGGTCTGGGTGAACCCCAGAATGCTGTTCATCGGCGTGCGGATTTCATGGCTCATGGTGGCCAGGAACTCCGCCTTGGCGGCCCCGGCCGCCTGCGCCCGGGCCTGGGCGTGTCGGGCGGCGCGGGTGCGCAGGGCCAGCATCTGGCGGAACCGGGCCTGTTCGGCGAGGATCAGGGCCACCGAGAGACTGGTCATGAAGGCCGCGGCTATCACCACCTGCAGATTGTGAATGTGCTCGGTCTGGGTCCAGGCGGCCGCGATGCCCTCTCTCGGCGCGATTGTGACCACGGCCGTGGAGATGAGCGCCATCATGATCGCCGACAGCGCCGCGCCCCGGGGCCCCAGCTGGAAGGCGGCGACCACCAGAACCGGCGTCACGAGCAGCGGCGTCGGGAAGGTGGAGGGCAGATAGGCCACCGCGCTGATCAGGGCGACGGAACTGTAGATGGCGAGCTGGCGGGGCGCGCTGCGCTGGAAATCCCGCCGGTTCTTGCCGTCGACGATCAGCAGGACCGCCGGCAGGGTGATGGCCATGCCCAGGGCATGGGCGGCGAACCACCCGAACGCCACGGCGTCGAAGGGTCGGCCCAGGGGACCGAAGGCGAGCCCGGTCAGGACTGCGGTCGCCGCCGCGGCCGGCAGCACAGCCAGGACGGTCACCTTCAGCAAGGCCGCGAGGTTGCGGATGCGCATGCGCGGTCCGCACAGCCGGCGGGTGATCCACGCCGCGAGGGCGGCCTCGGTGATGTTGAGGGCGGTGAAGATGGGCGAGGCGGGCAGGCCCGCCCCGGTGAGAAGGTTGATGGTCAGGCTCAAGGCGGCGCAGGCCAGGGCGAGGGCTATGACATGCCCGCGCGGCAGCAGGACGAACCCCGCCGCCAGGAGACCGTTGGCCAGCCAGAGGGCGGCGATGCTGTTGGTGTCGCGCGTCAGGGTGACGCTGAAGAGGGCGCAGGCGGCGAAGCCCCCCGCCAGCCACAGGGCGAGCGCGGTTTCACGCCTCAATCCTATGCCCGACGCCATGATGGTCCCCCCAAGTCCGAGACCATTGTTCCCAAGGGTTGGCGCCAAACCGTTAAGGCTGGATCTGCGGGCTCGCAAAGGTTGCGCCCATGGCAAGAGGGCGGCGCTGCGGCGGGGCCGCGGCGTCGCCCTCATTCCAGATCCGCTGGGGATCTGCACCGAAGGTCGTGCGACTTCGAAGGCGGGCTTCCCCGCAGGTTTCCGTCGCCCGGTGTCCTTGGACCTCGGCCTCGGGTCACCCCGCCGCCGGGCCGCCAAGAACCTCCTGCTCCGTTGACGTTCCGGTTTCCCGGAGCGCCGGGGGCGCAGTCCCTTTCGGCCTCTTGACGTTGCGCTCAGGCCCGCTATGAAGCAAGCGCCCGACCTCGACCGCCTGTGGGATATCGGCGGTTTCCCAGGGGAGATTCTGTGGAAAGCCTGTGATCAGGCTGTGCGGACCGGGCGGATTATCCTGAAAATTCAGTGGTCTGGCTTTTATCCACAGGATCGCCTTGCGTGGGCGCTCAGCGCCCCTGTTCCACCGCTTCGCGGCGTTCTTCCAGCTCAAGCCACTCCAGCTCCGCCTCTTCCAGGCGTACGCGGGCGGTCTCCAGCGCCTGGCTGAAGCGGGCCACGGCAGAGGGGTCGCGGGCATAGAGGTCAGGATCGGCCAGCTGACCCTCCAGCAAGGCGATCTTGGCCGGCAGATCGGCGATCATCTGGTTCAGTTCCTCCAGCCGCCGCTGCTCCTTGTAGGAGAGCTTGGCCGCCTTGAGGGCGGGCGCGGCGGCCGGCGGCGTCTCGGCCCGGCGCGGCTTGGGCGCAGCCGTCGCCTGGGCGAAGAAGCCGGGGTTCTGGCTCAGAAAGTCCTGCCAGCCCCCGGGGGTCTCCACCACCCGCCCGCGGCCGTCCAGGCCGATGGTGGATGTGGCCAGGCGATCGACGAAGTCGCGGTCGTGGCTGACCAGGATCAGGGTGCCCTCATAGTCCGCCAGGACGTCCTCCAGCAGGTCCAGGGTTTCCATGTCGAGGTCGTTGGTCGGTTCGTCCAGCACCATCAGATTGGCCGGCGCCGCCAGCGCCCTGGCCAGCAGCAGGCGGTTGCGCTCGCCGCCAGACAGGCTGCGGACCGGCTGGCGGATCTGGGCGTCGGTAAACAGGAACTCCTTGGCGTAGGCGGCCACGTGCTTGGGCGCGCCGCGCACCAGGATCTGGTCGCCGCCCCGGGGCGCCAGGACGTCCTTCAGCAGCATGTCCTCTTTCAGGTCCGCTCGGGCCTGGTCGATATAGGCCACCTCCAGATTGGTCCCGAGCTTCACCTCGCCGCTGTCGGCGGGGATTTCGCCCAGCAGCAGCTTGACCAGGGTGGTCTTGCCCGCGCCGTTCGGCCCCACCACGGCGATGCGGTCTCCCCGCAGGATGCGGGTGGAGAAGTCCTTCAGGATCA
>NZ_DAIMHV010000098.1:6518-10525 GCF_036723115.1 Phenylobacterium sp.
ACGGCGGGCTTCCTCGGCCTCGGCGGCGGCGATCTGCTCGGTCCAGGCGTCGAAGGCTGCGAAGCCCTTGTCCAGCCGACGCACACGACGGTTCTCCAGCCAGAAGCAGCGCTGGGTCACCCGCTCCAGGAAGGCGCGGTCGTGGCTGACGATCAGCACGGCGGCGCGGCTGGCGGCCACGGCGGCCTCCAGCGTCTCGATGGCCAGGATGTCCAGGTGGTTGGTGGGTTCGTCCAGCAGCAGGATGTCGGGATCTTCGGCCAGGGCGCGGGCCAGGGCGGCGCGGCGCCGCTCTCCGCCCGAAAGGCCCTGGGTGGACTTCGAGGCCGCCAGGCCGAAGCTCTCCAGGGCCGCGGCGCCCGCATGGGCCGGCGCGCCGCCAGCCGTCACATGGTCGAGCAGGGTCTCTCCGACGATGTCCGGCTCCTGCGGGACATAGGCCACCGTGGCGCCCGGCGTGATCGCCCGCTCGCCCTCGTCGGCCTCGGCCTGGCCGGCCAGGATTTTGAGCAGGGTAGATTTGCCCGCCCCGTTGCGTCCCACCAGGGCCGCGCGGCTGCGCGGCTCCAGGGCCAGATCGACGCCGTCGAACAGCATCGTGGGTCCGTCGGCGAGACGGACGGATTTCAAGGCGAGGACGGGGGGCTTCATTGGCCAGCCAAATAGCGTGGTTTGCCGCGCCCGCAAGGGCGGGCCGATCTTGAGCGCCAGTCAGAAGGGCCGGCTAGAAGGGAATGTCGTCCTCAGGGACCGGGCGGCTGGCGTCCACCGAATCCCGGGGCTGGGCGATGGCCGGGGGCGGCGCCAGCGGCGGGGGCTCGGCCTCTTCGGCGGCGCGGGCGAAGTCCGCCGCCAGGCCGCGATAGAAGGGGTTGCGATGGTCGTCCTCGAACATCGGCTCCGGGTCGGGAACCAGCCAGGCGAAATCCTCCGGCTCCAGACCCTCGTGGGCGGTGATCATCAGGCGCCGCCAGATCTCCGCAGGGATCGCGCCGCCGGTGACGCGGTTCATCGGGGTGTCGTCGTCGTTCCCGATCCAGACCCCGGTGACATATTCGGGCGTGAAGCCCACGAACCAGGCGTCGCGCCAGTTCTGGCTGGTCCCGGTCTTGCCCGCCGCCGGCCAGTCGAAGGCCGCCCGGGCCGCGGTGCCGCCGGGCTGCAGCACCTTCTTCATCATCTTCACCATCATGCTGGCATGGGTGACGTCGATGGCGGGAAGGGGGCCGGACGGCGCGCGACGGAAGACGTTCTGGCCGTCCACCGTCTGGATTTCCTCAATGATGGTGGGGGGTAGCCGTCCGCCGGCCTGCTGGAACACCTGGAAGGCGCTGGTCAGCTCCAGCAGGCTCACCTCATAGGCGCCCAGGGTGACCGAGAGGTCGGGATTGCGCGGAATGGTCGTCAGGCCGAAGCGCTGGGCGATGTCGCCGATGGCCGGGCCGCCGGCTTCGGCGCCCAGCTTCACCGCCACGGTGTTGATGGACCGGGCCAGGGCGTTCTCCACCGTCATGGGCCCGCGATAGCCGCCGCCATAGTTCTGCGGCCGCCAGTCGCCGAAGCGCACCGGCCCGTCCACCCGGATGTCCGAGGGCAGGACGCCCTTTTCCAGGGCGGCGGTATAGATGAAGGGCTTGAAGGTCGAACCCGGCTGGCGCCGCGCCTGGGTGGCCCGGTTGAAGACGCTGAGCCCATAGTCGCGCCCGCCCACCATGGCGCGGATGGAGCCGTCCGGCCCCAGGGTGACGATGGCCGCCTGGCCGGCGCGGGCGGCCGCGCCGTCGGTGCTCATCACCTGTTCCATCACCGTGGCGGCCTCGGCCTGGAGCCGGGGATCGATGGACAGCCGCACCAGCAGATCGGGGGAGTTGGGCGCGATGCGGGCCAGGACCTCGGTGGTGGCGTGGTCGAGCAGATAGCCATAGGGGCCGTCGGTGGAGGTGGCCGTGGCCGCCAGGCGCGGGGTGTCGGCCAGGGCGGCGTTAAGCTGAGCCTCGCTGATCCAGCCGGTCTCGCGCATCCGCCGCAGCACCCACCGGGAGCGGTCCAGGGCGGCTTCCATGTCGTTGTGCAGGGCCAGGCGCGAGGGCGCCTTGGGCAGGGCCGCCAGCAGGGCGGCTTCCGACAGGGTCAGCTGGCTGGCCGGCTTGCCGAAATAGGTCCGTGCGGCGCCGTCCGCTCCGAAGGTGTTGGCCCCGAAATAGACGCGGTTCAGATAGAGCTCCAGCACCTCGTCCTTGGTCAGCATCCGCTCGAGGCGCCAGGCGAGGGCGGCCTCCTGGATCTTGCGCTCCAGGGTCTGCTCGGGCGTCAGGAAAAGACCCTTGGCGATCTGCTGCGAAAGGGTGGAGCCGCCCTGCACCACCCGGCCCGCCCGCCAGTTGACATAGGCCGCCCGCACCACCGCCTGGAGGTCGATGGGGCCGTGGCGATAGAAGCGATGGTCCTCAGCGGCCAGGAAGGCCAGCGGCACGTATTCGGGCAGGTCGCGCAGGCGCAGCCGGTCGCCATAGCGCGGCCCGCGACTGGCGATGAGTTCGCCGTTGCGGTCGAAGAACTTGATCCCCGGCGCCCGGTTGAAGGCGTATAGCTGACTGGCCGGCGGCAGGTCGGGCATGTCGCGCAGGAAGCGCTGCTGAACATAGATCCCCGCAGCCACGCCCCCCACGATGAGCAGGGCCAGCAAGCCGATCAGCACGCCCCACACCCATCCCCAGCGCCGGCGCCGGCGGCGTGGGTCCCGGGGCATGATGAAGGGCTCGTCCGGGCCATCTCCGCCGCCGCCTGGTCGCGCCGTGACCGGGGCGGCGGCGAAGGGCGTGATCTCCGGGGGGGAAGGCCTGCGGCCGAACTCGTCCTGGGGCGGGACGTCCTGGGATGGGCCATGGCCCCCGCCCGGCGCGGCGGCGGCGCGCGCGGGCTCAGCGGCCTTGCGCGGCTTGTCCGGATCGCCGTCCGGGAAGCGGTAGGGGTCTAGGGTCCAGTCGTTCACGTTCTGTGGCGCGGATGGCGGTGAAGGCGCTTTGGGTTTAGGACGGGGCCGTGAGCACGCACAAACCCTTTTGGCGCACCAAGTCCCTCGCACAGATGACGACCCAGGAATGGGAGAGCCTATGCGATGGCTGCGGTCTCTGCTGCCTGGTTCGCTTCGAAGATGAAGACACGGGCCAGATCATCCCCACGCGCGTGCATTGCACACTGTTTGATTCCAGCCTCTGCGCCTGCACCGATTATGCCAACCGCAAGGCCCATGTGCCCGACTGCATCAAGCTGACGCCTGGCAATATCGCCAAGCTCCCCTGGATGCCGCTGAGCTGCGCCTATCGCCGCCTGCACGAGGGCAAGGACCTGCCGGCCTGGCATCCTCTGGTGACCGGCGACCCCGAGAGCGTGCATGACGCCGGCGTCTCCATTCGCGGACAGACCATCAGCGAGGACGAGATGGAAGACCCCGAGGACGCCTGGGCCTATGCCGCCTGGGACCTTCTGGAGGACCGCAGCGGGGATTAGCGACCCGGTTCGCAGACTCGGTCACAGGTGTGTGGCTAAAATATCACGGCTTGCCTTGCGTGACACCGCCCCTCGCACAATCTAGAGGCCTGTATTCAAACCCCCTCGGACATCGGAGAGCTGAAGACCTTGGCGCGCGATCCCTATCAGGAACTGGGTGTTCCCCGCGGGGCCAGCGAGGACGACATCCGCAAGGCCTTCCGCAAGCTGGCCAAGCAGCATCACCCGGACGCCAACCCCGGCGACGCCGCCGCCGAGGAGAAGTTCAAGCGCGTCAGCGCGGCCTTCGACATCCTGGGCGACGCCGACAAGCGGCGGAAGTTCGACGCCGGCGAGATCGACGCCGACGGCCATGAGACCATGCGCGGCTTCGGCGCGGGCTGGAGCCCCGGCGGCTTCCAGGGTGGTCGCGGCCAGACGCGGGCCGAGACCTTCGACGGGGTCGATCTGGGGGATATCCTGGGTGAGATGTTCGGCGGCCGGGGCGGGCGCGGTCC
>NZ_DAIMHV010000099.1:0-9916 GCF_036723115.1 Phenylobacterium sp.
CAGCCTTACCAAGGATGCGCTCTACCACTGAGCTACGGCGGCGAAAGGCGAGGCGGGCGCTATAACGAACGCCGCGCCCCGCGTGAAGCCCCCAAATGCGGATTTCTCCGCCTTGACCGGCGGCGGGGGCCTGGGCATCGCTGGGGCATGAGCGAAAAGGATAAGGCCCCCACGCCTGAGGAACTGGCCCGCGAGGCCAAGCGGGCCAAGGCGCTGCGGGATAATCTGCGCCGTCGCAAGGCGCCGTCGCGCACGCCTCCGCCCGAGCCTGACAAGCGTTCGTGAGGCCCCGGCGTCTTTGCCGAACGGCCTGCGCGGGCTAGAAGGCCCTTGGGTGCATCGGCCGCGAGGTCGTGGGGAAAGGGCTCGGATTGGATCGTATCGCCATCGAGGGCGGCGTTCGGCTGGAGGGGGAGATCCCCATCAGCGGCGCCAAGAATTCGGCCATCAAGCTGATGGCGGCCAGCCTGCTGACCGACCAGCCCCTGCGGCTGACCAATATGCCCCGCCTGGCCGATACCCGCTTCCTGGGCCAGCTGCTGTCGCGTCTGGGCGCCCAGGTGGTGGAGCAGGATGGCCCCGACGGGCCTGAAACCCTGCTGCAGACGCCGGAGATCATCAGCGCCATCGCCCCCTATGACCTGGTCCGGCAGATGCGGGCCTCGTTCAATGTGCTGGGGCCGCTGCTGGCGCGCTCGGGCCAGGCCAAGGTCTCGCTGCCCGGCGGATGCACCATCGGCGCGCGGCCGGTGGACCTGCATCTGGAGGCCCTGCGCGCCCTGGGCGCGCACATCGACCTGCACGAGGGCTATGTCTACGCCCAGGCGCCGCGGGGCTTGAAGGGGGCGGAGATCGCCTTTCCCTTCGTCTCGGTGGGCGCCACCGAACACGCCCTGCTGGCCGCTGTCCTGGCCGAGGGCGAGACCGTGCTGCGCAACGCCGCCTGCGAGCCCGAGATCGTCGATCTGGCCGACTGCCTGAACAAGATGGGCGCCCAGATCACTGGGGCGGGCCTGGACACCATCCGCATCCAGGGCGTGGGGCGACTGCACGGCGCCACGCACGCGGTCATTCCCGACCGCATCGAGACCGGCACCTACGCCCTGGCCGCGGCCATGGCCGGGGGCGAGGTGCGCATCACCCGCACCCGCAGCGACTTCATCTCCAACCTGCTGGAAAAGATGGAGGAGGCCGGGGTTGACGTGATCCGGCACAATGACGGGGTGACGATCAAGCGCAACGGCCGCCGGCTGAACGCCGTGGAGGTCGAGACCGACCCCTATCCGGGCTTCGCCACCGATCTGCAGGCCCAGTTCATGGCCCTGATGACCCTGGCCGACGGGGTTTCGGTGATCCGCGAGACCATCTTCGAGAACCGCTTCATGCATGCGCCGGAGCTGGCGCGCCTGGGGGCCGACATCGCCATTCAGGGCGGCGAGGCCCGGGTGAAGGGCGTGGGCGGCCTCAACGGCGCGGAGGTCATGGCCACCGACCTGCGGGCCTCGGTCAGCCTGGTGATCGCGGGCCTGGCCGCCAGCGGCGAGACCACGGTGGGCCGGGTCTATCACCTGGATCGCGGCTTCGAGCGGCTGGAGGCCAAGCTCAGCGCCTGCGGGGCCCGGGTGCGGCGGATACCGGGGCGCGGGCCGGCTGGCGACGCGCACTTCGATGCCTGATCGCGATCGTCGGCTGAAGCTCCGCGCCGAGGACGCCCAGGACGTGGCCGTCGTCTCGGCCGCCCTGCAGGACGCCGTGGCCAAGCTGGGCGACATCCGGTTTGAGTCCCAGGGCCGCCGGCTGACCCTGGCGCTCAACCGCTATCGATGGGAGGCGGGCGGACGCGCCCGCTGCCGCAGCGCCCTGCAGATCGGATCGGTGCTCAAGGTCGAGGCCCGCCGCCTGCGCCGGGACGCCCCCGATGCGGTGGTGGAGTTGCTGGCCGTCGCTTTCGAGCCCGCCGAGGAGCCGCCGGGCGGCGTGCTTCTGCTGCAATTCGCCGGCGGCGGCGACCTGCGGGTCAGCGTCGAGTGCATCGACATGGTCCTGGCCGACGTCTCAGACCCCTGGCCGACCCCAAGGCGGCCTCAGCACCGCCCCTGAGGGCGAGGGGCCCACGGCCGTCGCCGCGCCCATGGCGCAGAGCGCGCCGGATCGCTAAATTGCCGCCCATGCGCCGATTGTCGTTCTCAGACCCCGATTTCGAACAGGCCTTCACCGATCTGGTGGAGGCCCGCCGCGACACCCCCGAGGATGTGGAGGCGATCGTTCGCGACGTGCTCCATGCGGTGCGCACCGAGGGGGTCGCCGCCCTGCTGCGCTTCGCCCGCCAGTTCGACAAGGTGGAGCTGGATGTCGACAGCCTTCGGGTCAGCGCCGAGGAGATCGCCCAGGGGGCCGAAGCCTGTCCGGCGGAGGTGCGCGAGGCCATCGCCTTCGCGGCCGACCGCATCCGCACCTATCACGAGCGCCAGCGGCCGGCCGACGCCCGGTTCGTCGATTCGGCCGGCGTGGAAATGGGCTGGCGATGGACGCCGCTCGATTCGGTGGGGGTCTATGTGCCCGGCGGCCGGGCGGCCTATCCCTCCACCGTGCTGATGAACACTGTGCCGGCCGCCGCCGCCGGGGTCGGGCGGATCGCCATGGTCACCCCGCCCGGCCGCCTGCAGCCCGCCGTCCTGGCCGCGGCCCAGGCTGCGGGCGTCACCGAGATCTGGCGGGTGGGCGGCGCCCAGGCCGTCGCCGCCCTGGCCTATGGCGCGGGTCCCATCGCCCCAGTGGACAAGATCGTGGGGCCGGGCAACGCCTTCGTCACCGCGGCCAAGCGCCGGGTTTACGGGGTGGTGGGGATCGACGCCCTGGCCGGTCCCTCTGAGATCGTGGTGGTGGCCGACGGCCTGAACCGTCCCGACTGGATCGCCGCCGACCTCTTGTCCCAGGCCGAGCACGACCCCGCCGCCCAGTCCATCCTGATCACCGACGACGCCGATTTCGCCGCCGCCGTCGAGGCGCAGGTGCAGGTCCAGCTCAAGACGCTCAGCACCGGCCAGGACGCCGCGGCCTCCTGGCGGGACCACGGGGCGGTGATTCTGGCGCCGCTCTCCGAAGCCCCGCGCCTGGTGGACCGGCTGGCGCCGGAACATGTGGAGTTCGCCGTGGCCGATCCCGACGCCCTGGCCGCCCAGGTGCGTCACGCCGGGGCCATGTTCCTGGGCCGCCATGCGCCCGAGGCCATCGGGGACTATGTCGCCGGCTCCAACCACGTCCTGCCCACCAGCCGGGCCGCACGGTTTTCATCCGGGCTTTCCCTGTTCGATTTCATCAAGCGGACCAGTTTCGTGAAGTGCGACGAGCAGGCCTTCGCGGCCCTGGGGCCTGCGACCGTGGCCCTGGCCGAAGCCGAGGGCCTGCCGGCCCACGCCCGTTCCGCCGCCCTGCGCCTGGGCCGCGGCTGAGGCGGGACTGAGGGCCGAAATCGGCGGCCCGAACCTGAACGGAACCTGTCGGCGCCCTTCAGGCGAGCGTTCGGGGCCAGCCTCTAAGGTCGTTTCATCAGGGCCACGACGGCCCCGGTCATAACGTCCGATGGAGGCAAGCAATGCCGAAGAAGAATGTTACCAAACTGGCCTCGGCGGCTGCGGCCGCCGCCATGGTCGGCGCCCTGACCCTGGGCGCCGCCGCGCCTGCCCAGGCGCAGAATTTCGGGGGCGTGCTGGGCTGTAACGCGCCCGGCGGCAAGCAGGAGGGCGGGGCCCTGATCGGCGCCTTGGTGGGCGCTGCGGCCGGCTCCAACCTGGCCAAGAACGACCGCACCACCGGCACGGCCCTCGGCGCTGTGGTGGGCGCCGCCGCCGGCTCGGCCATCGGCTGCAAGCTGCAGCACGACGACCAGGACCGCCGCTATGCGCAAGGCCACGGCTATCAGCAGCCGGCCACCTACGCCCACGGCGGCTATCGTCTGGACCGCAGCATCTCTCCGGCCAATTACGCGGGCGGCGGCGGCGCCATGATCGCCCGCAGCAACGTCAATCTGCGGGCCGCGCCGTCCACCAGCAGCGCCCGGGTGGGCCAGCTGCGCGCCGGCCAGCGTTTCGAAGCCCTGGCCTATGTCCGGGGCAGCGAATGGGTGCTGGTGGGCCAGAACGGCGTGGGCGTCGGCTATGTCCACGGCGCCTACATCCAGCCCGAGGGCTATCGTTACGCCGCCTGGCGCTGATCGAACCTCGCCGACCTTCCCGCGACTTCCGCCCCGCCGTCCTCAACGGCGGGGCTTTTTCGCTGTGGAAGGCGATCAACCTTCCGCGGCGGGATGACGACAGGGGGTGGTTTGCAATAAACCTCTTCCCGCTAGAACCTCGCCAGACTCATGGCCGACGATCAGACCAACCACCGCCTGCAGAGCGTCGAGATCGACCAGAACTCCCTGGGCGCGATTTCGCGCGACCAGGAGCAGGAGCGTCAGATCGCCATCTTCGACCTGCTGGAGGCCAACCACTTCGTGCCGGAGGGGGCGGCGGGCGGCCCCTACGACCTGCACATGGGGCTGATGGAGAATCGCCTGGTTCTGGATGTCCGGGGCCCCGACTACGAGAAGCGGCACATCCTCTCGCTTTCGCCGTTCCGGCCGCTGATCAAGGACTACTTCATGATCTGCGAGAGCTATTATCAGGCGATCCGCAACGCCACGCCCCAGCAGATCGAGGCCTTGGACATGGGCCGCCGGGGCCTGCACAACGAGGCCTCCGAGCTCTTGCGCACCCGCCTGTCGGGCAAGATCGAGACCGACCTGGACACCGCCCGGCGTCTCTTCACCCTGATCTGCGCCCTGCATCACCGGACCTGAGGCCCCATGACCACGGGTTCCGACGACCGCCCGCCCTTGCCCGGCGCCGTCCTGTTCGCCTGCAACTTCAACCGGGTCCGCTCGCCCATGGCCGAGGCCCTGGCCAAGGCCCTGGTGGGGGACCGGGTCTTTGTGGACAGCTGCGGCCTGAAACCTGACGGCGCGGCGGAGGCCGAGGGCGCCGACCCGTTCGTACAGGCGGTGATGGCCGAAATCGGCGTCGACCTGGCCGCCCACCGGCCCAAGACCTTCGATGAGCTGGAGGACGCCTCGTTCGACGTGGTCATCTCGCTCACGCCCGAGGCCCAGCACCGGGCCGTGGAGCTGGCCCGCCACAACGCGGTGGAGATCGAATACTGGCCGACCCACGATCCCACCCTCGCCGACGGATCGCGCGAGAACCGGCTGGCCGCCTATCGCGAGGTGCGCGACGATCTGGCCGCCCGGCTGAAGGCGCGCTTCCGCAGTTAGAGGCGCGGGAGCCACAGCGCTCGGCGGCTTTCAGCGGACCATCTACCGGCGGTTTCAACCTGGGTTATAATAACGCGCTGACGGCTCGCGCACCGATTCCAGGCGCGAGCCGTTCGTTTTGAGGTGTGCGCCCAATCTGGAGCCTGCATGGCCAAGGAAGAGCTGTTGGAATTCCCCGGCGTGGTAAGCGAAGTGCTGCCCAACGCCATGTTCCGGGTGAAGCTGGAAAACGACCACGAGATCATCGCCCACACGGCCGGCAAGATGCGCAAGAACCGGATCCGCGTGGCCGTCGGCGACAAGGTCCTGGTCGAGATGACGCCCTATGATCTGAGCAAGGGCCGGATCACATTCCGCGTCCGCTGATGGCGCCGGCGTCCCGGCCCGGCCTGATCCTGGCCTCCGCCAGTCCCCGGCGCCTGGATCTTCTGGCCCAGGTGGGCGTGCGCCCAGACCATGTGACCGCTTCGGACATTGATGAGGCCGAGCTGAAGGGGGAGACCCCGCGGCGTCTGGCCGTGCGCCTGGCTCAGGCCAAGGCCGCCGCGGTGGCGCAGGCTCATCCCGACGCCTTTGTCCTGGCCGCCGACACCGTGGTGGCCCTGGGCCGCCGGGTTCTGCCCAAGGCCGAGGATGCGGCCACGGTGGCCGACTGCCTGGCCATGCTGTCGGGGCGCAGCCACCGGGTGCTCACCGCCGTGGCGGTGGCCGCGCCGTCTGGCCGCGCCGCCCAGCGGCTGGTGGAGACGCGGCTGGTCTTCAAGCGCCTGACCCCGGACGAGATCGATGACTATGTTCAGTCGGGCGAGGGCCTGGGCAAGGCCGGAGGCTACGGGATTCAGGGCCGGGCCGGGGGCTTCGTGCGCGAACTCCAGGGTTCCTATCCCGCCGTGGTGGGCCTGCCGCTCTATGAGACGCTTTGCCTTCTGGAGGGCCTCGGCTATCGGAGGCCATGAGCCGACGCATCGCCTTTCTCGATGAAGGCCTCGGGGAGACCCGCGGCGGCCTTCTGCTCGATGGACGTCCTGAACGCCTGATCCTGGATCGTCCGGGGCAGGAGCCGCGCCTGTGCTTGGGCGCGCGGCTGAGAGCGCGGGTGCGCGAGGTGGAGCCCGCCCTTGGTCTGGCCTTCCTCGATCTGGGCGGCGGGGCCGAGGCCAGCCTGGTCTTCAAACCCGACAGCCGCCCGCGCCAGGGTCAGGCCCTGGAGGTGGAGATCCGCAGCGAGCCGCGGGAGGGCAAGCTCGCCACCGTCCGCGTGATCGGCGAGGCCGAAGGCGCGCCGGAACTGTTGGCGCCGGCCCCGGACCTTCGCCATGTGCTGGAGATGCTGGCCGGGGAGGGGGAGCTTCTGACCGGCGCGGCCGCCCGCGAGGCCGCCGATCTGGCCGAGGCCGAAATCCTGGAGACCATCCATCCCTTGCCCGGAGGCGGCAGCCTGGCCATCGAGCCCACCCGGGCGCTCACGGCGGTGGATATCGATGTGGGCTCTCGAAAGGGGGCGGAGGCCAAGAAGGTGACGCGGCAGGCCAATATGGCCGGACTGGCCGCAGCCGCCCGTCTGCTGCGGCTGAAGGGGCTGGGGGGGCTGGTGGTCATCGATCTGGCCGGCCGGGGCCATGACGGGACCGCCCTGCTGGGCGCGGCCCGCACCGCCTTCGCCGCCGACAATCCCGGGGTCTCCATCGGACCGGTGAGCCGCTTTGGGACCCTGGAGATGACCCTGCCGCGACGATCCAGGCCCGTGATCGAACAATTGCGCGACCCCGACGGGCGCGTGTCCGCCTTCACCCTGGCCCAGCGCCTGGTGCGTCGCCTGGAGGCCGAGGCCCGGGCCGCCCCGGGCGCCCAGCTGGTTGGCCGATGTGCGCCCGCTGTGGCGGCCGCCGCGGCCCCGGCGCTGGAAGCCCTGGCCGGCCGCGTGGGTCGCCGCTTCGTGGTGGAGGCTGATCCGACCGCCCCCTGGGATCTGACCGAGGCCTTCGCCCGATGAACGCCAAGCCGGCCAAGGGCCCAGCCTGCCCGATCTGCCAGCGGCCGTCCGTGCAGGCCTTCCGTCCCTTCTGCTCCAAACGCTGCGCCGACGTGGATCTGCAACGCTGGTTCACCGGCGCCTACGCCGTTCCGGCGGTGGAGGCCGACGACGCGCCGGCCGAGGATGACGGGGTCTGACAAGTTTGTCGGCGGACGCTGGACTTCGGACAAACCCTCTTCTATAGAGCCGATCCCGCGCCGCGGCGCAGCGCCTGGGTAGCTCAGTTGGTAGAGCAGCGGATTGAAAATCCGCGTGTCGGTGGTTCGAATCCGCCCCCAGGCACCACTTCCCCTCCAAACCTGAACTGACGGGTCTGACCCCGGCGATGGCGACCGTGACGCTGTCCGGGCCGGGAGGGGCGCCTTCAACCCCGCATCTATGTTTCGAACGGCCCCATCCTGAAGTTATGACCGGGCTCGTCGCGACCGCGACGAGGCGCCGCGGCGCCTGCGCCACAGGGGAGGGTGATTCCCGTCGCAGAACCGTCGCAACGCCTTGACAGGCTTGGGTCCGGAGCCCATTTCGCCCGCGTCGGCTGCGCCTGTGCATTTGCTGGGCGGCGGGGGGCCTGCTTCCTCCCTAAAATGACCAGCTTTGACCAAACTCCGTTCCGTCAGGAATGCTGCGATGCAGCAATATATTTCTTTGTTGAGTTGAAAAACTCCAACTAATGCTGACGATACAGATGCTGCGGTGCATCAATACCGTAATTTCTGAAGCACTTCCCTACGCTTAGCTGGCCCCTGCGGCACTTGACGCTCCGTTTGGGGGTTGCCAAAGGAGCCTCGCCGCACGTCTAACTTTGCGGTGAGGGTCCGCTGTCCGAAAGGCCTGCGGTCTCGCCTCGCCCTTCGCGGCGTCGATCTTCACACGAATGTGGAAGAGAGACGCTACGGGTCGGGTGCAGCGAAAGCGGTTACGGTCTCGGCCGGCGCAAGCCGACCCGGGTCCGGACTTGTTCAACTAGGGTGGAGACGCTCTCGCGCGACGACCCTCGGTCCAAACGTGCTAGACCATTAGGAACTGGCGACAGATGCTCGACAATAAACGGAAGACCCCCTTCATCGCTCTCATTGGCGCGGCCGCGCTGGTGATGAGCGCGCCGGCGTTCGCCCAGGACGCCGCTCCGGCCGATCCGGCCGCCGCCGAAGCCACCACCACTGAAGCTCCTGCCGCCGAACCGGCCCCCGCGCCGGAACCCGAAGCCGCCGAAGAAGCGGCCGGCGGCGCCCATGAGCTGACGATCACCCAGATGTTCCTGGACGCTCAGCCGGTCGGTAAGGCCGTGCTGATCGGTCTGGCTCTGGCCTCGATCTTCTCCTGGACCCTGCTGATCATGAAGCTGATCGAGTTTGGCAGCCTTGAACGCCAGACCAACCGCTTCCTGGAATCCTTCCGCAGCGCCAAGACGATCAACGACGTGGGTCGCGTGGCCATGTCGGACGACTTCGAAGGCAACCCGCTGGCCGACATGGCCGCCGCGGCTGTCCAGGAAGTCGAAGTGTCCCGTCAGGCGGGCCTCGCCATCACCGGCGAACACCGTGAAACCACCATCGGCCGCGCCATGGCCGCGGTGAACGGCGTGCAGGCCCAGATGGCCAAGCGCCTGTCCAACGGCATGCAGTTCCTGGCCTCGGTCGGTTCCAACGGTCCGTTCATCGGTCTGTTCGGCACCGTGTACGGGATCATGTACTCGTTCATCGGTATCGCGAACACCAACACGACCAACCTGGCCGTCGTGGCGCCCGGTATCGCTGAAGCCCTGCTGGCCACGGCCATGGGTCTGGCCGCCGCTATCCCGGCCGTTATCTTCTATAACTACTTCCAGACCCGGATTTCGGCTTACGGCGCTCGTACCGAAGGCTTCATTTCTGAACTGATGAACGTCATCTCCCGGCAGCTCGACAAGGGGGCCTAAACCCAATGGCCGCTAAACTCTCAGGTTCTGGGGGTGGCAAGTATCAGGTTGAGCAGAACAGCGAAATCAATGTGACGCCCTTCGTGGACGTCATGCTGGTTCTCCTGATCATCTTCATGGTGGCGGCGCCGCTGGCCAGTGTGACGATCCAGGTCGCTCTTCCGCCAGCCGTCGCTGAGCCTTCCCCGAACCCACCAAAGCCGGTCTATATTTCGATCCAGTCGGACGGCCGCCTTTACATCGGTGACTTTGAAACCGATCTCTCGGCAATGGGCGACGATCTGCGATCGAATATCGGTCGACGGAACCCGGAGAAGGAGCGGATCTTCATCCGCGCCGATAAGGACACCATGTATGGTGACTTCATGGGCGTGATGAATACGCTGCAAGACAACGGGTTCTACAGCGTGGCGCTCATCGGCGAACAAGAAAACTGAGGGGGGTGACGAATGTCTGACACCAGCGACACCGTTCACGTCCACCACAGTCCCTTCGACGCTCCGCGCAAGAAGCGTAGCGCCGGGGTCATCGCCGCGATCGTCATCTCCGTCGTGGTCCACATCGCGCTTGGCATCTACCTCTACAAGGCCAAGTTCGAACCCACCTACCGGGAGTACTCGGAGGATGTGACCGAGGTCGAGCTGATCAAGCC
>NZ_DAIMHV010000100.1:0-9828 GCF_036723115.1 Phenylobacterium sp.
TGAGCGAGGGTGACGTCGCCGTCCACCGAGGGAAAGCTCACCGGCGTCAGGGCCGGATCCGGTTCAGCGAACCGCGCGGGGGCCAGACGGACGGGAGTCGGGCGCGGCGCGGGCTCGGCGGGCGGCGCTGCGGCGGCCAGGCGTTGCGGCGCAGGGGCAGGGCCGGCGTCCTTCGCCATCCAGGCCGTGCCGGTGACATAGGCGGGCGCCGGACCGGTCGCGCGGGCGGCGAAGGCGAAGTCCTCGGACGGCGCGTCGGGCCGGTCCACGCCGGGCGCCATGGCCAGTTGCGGCGGGACGAAGCCGCCTTCCACCACCTGGGGCTTGAACGCCGCGCCCAGCAGAAGGCCGCTGGCGGCCGCGATGGTGATTCCGTGAAACAGGGTCTGCATGAGCCTTCAGCCTCCTGGCGGCTAAGCGCACGAATCGCCCTCATGGTTTCCAGATCGACCTGCGAGCCGGCGGCGGGCCTGCTAGGCTGGCGGTGAAAGGAGCCGTTCCATGAGCAAGTACAAGCCCCTGACCGAGCGCCTGTCCCTGGAGCCGGGCGTTCAATGGCGGGCCAGCTTTCTGGAGCTTGAGGCCCTGCTGGGGGCGCCCCTGCCCAAGGCCGCCCGCGAGCAGAAGGCCTGGTGGACCGGTTCGGGCAAGCCCCATCACGCCGCCTGGACGGACGCGGGCTGGGCGGTGGAGTCGGTGGATCGCGAGGCCGGCGCGGTGATCTTCCGCCGGAACGGCGAGGCCGCGGTCGAGCCGGGCGCGGTTCCGGTTCCGGCCCCCCCGCCGGCCGCCCAGGCGCTGATCGATGAGCGGGAAACCCCGCCCGCCGATCTGGGGCGCCGGTTGCCCGCGGCCCTGGTGGGGGGCGCAGCAGCCCTGGTGGCCGGGGCGGCGAGCCTGCTGGCCGGCTTCCTGGCCAAGCGCCGCGGAGAGCCCTGGCGCTGAGCCGGCTGGCCGTCGTCGGGCGTCAGGCCTTGTCGACGAAGGAATCGATGACCTTTTTCTCGCCGGCCTTGTCGAAGGCCACGGTGAGCTTGTTGCCGTCGATGGTCCGCACCTGGCCGTAGCCGAACTTCTGGTGGAAGACGCGGTCGCCCCGCGAAAACGCCGAGGATGAGGCCGCCGGGTCGGAGACGGCCACCAGCCGGCCCTCGCCCTCGATCACCTGCTGCCGGCCAGGATGGCTGCCGTGATAGCCGCGCTCCTGGGCGCGCCGCCAGCCCGGCGAGGAATAGCCCGAGCCGAAGGACGGGCTCTCGTCCCAGCGGCTGCCGTGCTGCTGCATGCCTGGCCCGCCGCCATAATAGCCGGTCTCGGAGGAGGCCTCGACATTGGCCGGCGGCAGTTCGTCGACGAAGCGGGACGGCAGCTGGCTTGTCCAGCGGCCATAGACCTGGCGGTTGGCGGCGAAGGAGACATGGGCCTTCTCGCGGGCCCGGGTGATGCCGACATAGGCCAAGCGACGCTCTTCCTCGAGGCCCTTCTCGCCCTTCTCGTCCATGGAGCGCTGGGAAGGGAAGACGCCTTCCTCCCAGCCGGGCAGGAAGACCAGGGGAAACTCCAGCCCCTTGGCCGAGTGCAGGGTCATGATCTGCACGGCGTCCTCGCCGGCCCCCCGGTCGAGATCCATGACCAGGGAGACGTGCTCCAGATAGGCGCCAAGCGTCTCGAAGGCGCCCATGGACTGGACGAGTTCCTTGAGGTTCTCCAGCCGCGTCTGGGCGGTGGGCGTCTTGTCCAGGCGCAAGACGTCGGTATAGCCGCTCTCGTCCAGCACCATCTCGGTCAGGCGCGAATGATGCAGGCGGCCGGCCTCGGCGCGCCAGCGGTCGAGGTCGCGCAGGAAGTTGGCGAGCGCGGTGCGGGTGCGGGCGGCCAACTCGTCGGTCAGCACGATCTGGCGGGCGGCGGTCGCGGCCGACACGCCGTTCAACCGGGCCACCTGCAACAGCTTCTGCACCGTCGTGTCGCCGATGCCCCGCTTGGGGACGTTGACGATCCGCTCAAAGGCCAGGTCGTCGTCCTCCGACTGGATCAGCCGCAGATAGGCGTGGGCGTCGCGGATTTCGGCGCGCTCGAAGAAGCGCGGGCCGCCGACCACCGCATAGGGGATCTGCAGCATGACGAAGCGCTCTTCGAAGGCCCGCATCTGGAAGGAGGCGCGGACCAGAATGGCGATGTCGCGGTAGCGCAGGGGATCACGCTCGGTGGTCCCGCGATGGGCGCGCTCGATCTCGTCGGCGATCAGGCGGCTCTCAGCCTCGCCGTCCCAGACCCCGCGGACCACCACCTTCTCGCCGCCCTGCGCCTCGGTCCACAGCGTCTTGCCCAGGCGGGACTTGTTGGTGGCGATGAGGCCCGACGCCGCCGACAGGATGTGGCTGGTGGAGCGGTAGTTGCGCTCCAGGCGGATTACCTTGGCGCCGGCGAAGTCCCGCTCGAAGCGCAGGATGTTGTCCACCTCCGCCCCGCGCCAGCCATAGATGGACTGGTCGTCGTCCCCCACGCAGCAGACGTTCTGGCGCTTCTGGGCCAGCAGGCGCAGCCACAGATACTGGGCGACATTGGTGTCCTGGTACTCGTCCACCAGGATGAATTTGAAGCGGTCGTGGAACTCGGCCAGCACATCGGGCTGGGAGGTGAAGATGGTGATGTTGTGCAGCAGCAGGTCGCCGAAGTCGCAGGCGTTCAGGATGCGCAGGCGCTCCTGATAGAGGCGGTAGAGGGCCTGGCCGCGATTGTTGGCGAAGGCCGCGCCCTCGGCGGGCGGCAGGCGGTCGGGCGTCCAGCCGCGGTTCTTCCAGTGGTCGATCAGGCCGGCCAGGGCCTTGGGCGTCCAGCGCTTGGCGTCAATGTTCTCGGCTTCCAGGATCTGCTTGATCAGCCGTTCCTGATCGTCGGTGTCCAGGATGGTGTAGTTGGATTTCAGTCCCACCAATTCGGCATGGCGGCGCAGGATCTGGGCGGCGACGGAGTGGAAGGTGCCCAGCCACCGCAAGCCCTCGGCCTGGGGGCCGATGATGTGGCTGATGCGCTCGCGCATCTCGCGGGCGGCCTTGTTGGTGAAGGTGACGGCCAGCAGCTCCCACGGCTTGGCCCGGCCCGTGGCCAGGATATGGGCCAGACGGGTGGTCAGCACGCGGGTCTTGCCCGTGCCGGCGCCGGCCAGCACCAGGACAGGCCCCTCGACGGTTTCCACCGCCTCGCGCTGTTCGGGATTCAGGCCATGCAGATAGTCGGGCCCGCCCACGCGGGCCAGGTCGCTGATCTTCGGGGCGGGGGCGGAGGGAACTGATTCAGGCGCAGGCATCGGAACAAATATAGAATAACTGGCCGAAATGCGTAGGGGCGAAAGCCGTTCGCCCCCAAGGCCAGCCCCGCTCAGCCCAGCAGCCAGTCGCCCAGGGTGGCGCTGGTCACGCCCACCAGGATCATCTGGGCGCCGCCTTCCATGCTGATCACCGCGTCGGATCCCGAAAAGGCCAGGCTCCACACCGTGCCGGGGTCGAACCGCACCCGGTCGCCCTCGGCGCTGTTGAAGTCCAGGACCCGGTCGATGCCCGCCTCGCCGAAGGTGTTGAAGACATCGGCGCCGGCGCCGCCGGTGATGGTGTCGTCGCCCCGGTCGCCGGAAATCCAGTCATTCCCCGCGCCGCCAAAGAGGATGTCATTGCCCTGGCCGCCGCGGATCAGGTCGTTCCCCTCGCCCCCGTGGCAGGTGTCGTCGCCGAGATTGCCATAGACGATGTCGTTTCCGGCCTCCCCATGGAGCAGGTCGTTGTCCTTGCCGCCCACGACCCAGTCATCGCCGCCGCCGCCATAGAGGGTGTCGTTCCCCACATTGCCGTGCATATCGTCGAAGGCGCCGCCGCCCCAGATCTGGTCATTGCCGTCGAAGCCCCGGAGGTAGCCGACGCCCTCGCCGCCATGGATGACATTGTCGGCGGCGTTGCCCAGCAGGGTGTCGGCATAGGCGCTGCCGATGATGTTCTCGATCACCGTATTGAAGGCGACGCCCACATTTTCGGTCCAGGTGTAGGTGGTCGGCTTGCTCAGCGCCTCCTGGAAGAGGGCGGCGTTGGCGCCGCCGTACTGGGCCGTGAGCTGGGAAATCTGCGCGGCGATGCTGAACTGGCCGATGGAGGAATAGGCGCCGGGCGTCAGGTCCACCACCGATCCGCGCGGCAGGTTGGAGAGGTCGAAGGTGTCGACGCCGCCGGAGTCATAGACCGACATGAAGAAGGGCCGGCTCACGTCCCACTGATAGGTCGTGTTTCCCGCCCCTGTACTGGGGTCGGCGCCGTAGCGGGCCTGGGCGGCCAGGATGTCGAAGACCATGGGGGTCTCGGGCATCACGCGGAAGCTCTGCAGGTAGCGGCTGCCGCCTTCGGTGACGATGCGGAACCCCATGCTGTCCTGGGCCGGGGTGTAGGACATGACCGTGTAGCGCTGGGTGTCATAGGCCGAGGGAAGCGTCACCCCGTCCTCGAAGGGGTGCTTCAGCCCGATGGCGTGGCCGATCTCGTGCACCAGGGAGCCGAAGTCATAGCCGCCCTTGGCGAAGGCCGAACTGGCGCGCGTGGAATCGATCCAGATGTCGCCGCTGACCGCCCCGCCGCTTCCGCCGCCGAAGGGGGGGTAATAGGCATAGCCCCAAAGCTCCCGCCCGTCTGGCTCGTCGTCCAGAGCCTGGGCGTCGGTGAAGGCGACGCGGATCTGGCCGGGACTGGTCAGGTCGTTGGTCTGGACGAACTGGACGGCGACGATCTTGTCCCAGGCCTGCATGGCCTCGGTGAACCGCGCGCCCTGGGTGGCGTTGAGCACGCTGTAGGCCGAGAGGAACGGCTCCTCGCCGACGCCATAGCCGGCCCAGGTCGAGCCCGCCGCAGGGATGCTGTAGGTGATGGTCGAGCCGCCCCAGTAGGAAAAGGGCGCCAGCAGGCTGGAGATGATCGTCGAAGCGGAAGGATAGGCCATGGGCGCCCGAAAACTGGGAGAACGGTGGCGCCATCCTGAGCCGCGAAACTGATCAACCTCCTAATCCCAATCCGTCCTGTCACCGAGAATTGAAACCCCGCCCGAGGAGCCCTTATGGTTGATCTTCCCCCGCCGACCGTGGCCGAGCTGCAGGTCACCGCGCCGCGCCTGGCGCCCAGCCCTGCGGACCTGGCCTTTTCGATCGTGCGGCTGGGGCCGGAGCATCTGGCGGGCAGCCCTCGTCTGGACGAGGCGCTGCGGGCCGAGCCCGGCGTGTCGCTGTTCCGCCGCACGGGCAGCGAGGTGGCCAATCCCACCATCCAGGGCCTGTCCCTGCGGGCCATCGCCCCCTCCGGCGCGGGACGCACCCTGGTGACCCTGGACGGGGCGCCGCAGAACGATCCCTTCGGCGGCTGGGTGATCTGGTCGGCCCTGCCGCCGGAGGGCCTGGCCGGCGCCGACATCATCAAGGGCGCGGGCGCCGGTCCCTATGGGGCGGGCGCGCTCACCGGCGTGGTGGCCCTGCGCGAGCGTGATCCGGGCCAGGGGTTGCAGGCGCTGGACGTGTCGGCGGGCGAGCACCAGACCTGGCGGGGCGCAGCCGCCTTCGGGGCGGAGAACCTGCTGGTGGTGATCTCGGGGCTGAGCCAGGGGGGCTATGTGCCTGTGCGCGGCCCGCGGCGCGGCGCGGTGGATGAGCCGGCGGGGCTCAACCAGGCCTCTGCGGCCGCCCGATGGCAGGGCGAGGCGGCCGGCGTCAACGCCGCCCTGCGCCTCGACGCCTTCGAAGAGCGTCGCGGCGGCGGGGTGCGGGGGGTGGGCTCCCAGGCCAGCGGCGGCTCAGCCACCCTGTCGCTCGCCGAACCCAACGCCCTCGACGCCGGCGGCTGGCGGGCGAGCGCCTGGATCCGCACCAGCGACCTGAAGAACCAGTTCGCCGCGGTCAGCGCTGATCGCAGCACGAGCACGCCGGCGGCCCAGCAGCTGGCCACCCCGGCCCTCGGCTATGGCGTGAACGCCGCCTGGCGGCGGGTGCAGGGGACCTGGACCTGGGAGGCGGGCGGCGACCTGCGGGTGGCCGATGGGGAGACGCGGGAATTCTTCCGCTACATGGGCGGCTTCACCCGAGGCCGGACGGCCGGGGGCAAGATGACGGTGGGCGGCGTCTATGGCGAAGCCACCCATGTGGGCGAGCGCCTGCTGCTCACCGGCGGGCTGCGCGTCGACGGTTGGGAGGCGAGCCAGGCCCGCCGATTGGAACGCGACCTGGCCGGCGGCCTGCCCACGCTGGAGGTTCGGGCGCCTGACCGCAGCGGGGTGACTCCCACCGCCCGCCTGGGCGCCCGCTACGAACTGGGCGAGGGGGTTCACCTGCGCGGGGCCGCCTATGCCGGCTTCCGCCCGCCGACGCTGAACGAGCTGCATCGCCCGTTCCGCGTGGGCAATGACATCACCGAGGCGAACGCCGCCCTGGAGCCCGAACGCCTCTATGGGGTTGAGGCGGCGCTTGCGGGGGAGGGGGCCTGGACCTGGTCGGCGGGCCTGTTCTTCAACCGCCTGGAAGACCCGATCACCAATGTCACCATCGGCCAGGGTCCGGGGACGTTCCCGGTGGCGGGCTTCATCCCCGCGGGCGGCGTCTTGCGCGAGCGGCGCAACGCCGGGGCCATCGAAGCCTGGGGGGCGGAGGCCTCCGTCCGCCGGGACTTCGGCGATGTCGCCCTGCGCCTGGACGCCGTGGCCACACGGGCCGAGGTGGACGGGGGCGGGGTGGCGCCGCAGCTGACCGGCCTGCGCCCGGCCCAGACCCCGGAATTCGCCGCCACCGCGGGACTGGACTGGCGGGCGAGCCAGCGCCTGCGCCTGTCCGGCCAGGTGCGCCACGAAGGCCAGCGCTATGAGGATGATCTGAACAGCCGCAGCCTGGGCGCCGCCACCACGCTGGACCTGCGCGCGGCCTGGCGCACGGGCCCTGAGGCGGAGATCTATCTGGCCGCCGACAATCTGCTGGACGCCGAGGTCGAGGCCGCGGTCAGCGGGGATGGGCTTCTGACCCTGGCGGCGCCGCGCACTGTGCGGCTCGGCTACAGCCTCAGGCGCTGAGGGGCGCAGAATGGGCAAGGCCGCCGACGCTGTGCGCCGACGGCCCTGGGACGCCGCATCCCTGGAACGGGGTTGCGGGTCTTAGCTCGCCGGCGTTTCCGCCGGCTGGACCGACTGCATGGCCTGGCCGATGCGGGCGCGAAGTTCGGCGTCGCCCTGGGCCTGCTGGGCGATCTGATTGTATTCCTCGGGCGAAATGCCGGCCTGCTCCACGGCCTGGGCCATTTCGGTGGCGGCGCGCTGCTGGATCTCGCTGCGGGCGGCGTCATCGGCGGCGGCCTGAAGCTGGGCGCTGTAGGTTTCGTTGAGCTGGCTGACCTGGACCATGGCCACGGCGAAGCTCTCCACCTTCTCATCGCTGACGCTCGCGCCGGCGGTGGCGGGGGCGGCCTGAGCGGCCGGCGGAGCGGCTTGCTGCGCCTGGGCCGCGGTGACGCCCAGGGCGGCCAGGGCGGCGGAGGCGAGAAGCGGGGTGATCAGTTTACGCATGGGGTTTTCCTTTCCGGAAGACGACAGACCGGAGCCCATCAAGGTGCGCCCTGATCATTTGGATCACGAACCTGTGTGTCAATGCGTCGACTCTGAATTGGGCGAAATGGTCACGGTTCCACCGGAAAGTCGCCGTAACCTGGTTCGATTGGCGAAGGATTAAGGCCGTGTCTGGGCCGCCCGCTCCAGGAATCGGATCACCGCCAGCTCAAAGGCGCGGGGGGACGACGACGGCTTCATGGGCAGGTCGCCGGCCTCATAGGCCTCCAGTACGAGCGGGTGGATATAGGCCTTGCGGCAGACCGCCGGCGTATTGCCCAGCAGGCCCGCCACGGCCTTGACGCACTGGTTCAGGTTCCGCTTGGCCTCGGTCTTGGACCCGCAACCGCCGTGGTCGGCCAGGGCGCGGGCGGCCGAGACGGTGGCCGCCCAGGTGCGGAAGTCCTTGGCGCTCACCTCCAGGCCGGTGGCGGCGCGCAGATAGGCGTTCACATCTGCCGATTCGACGGCGTGGCGCTCGCCATCCTCATCCACATACTGGAACAGGCGCTGGCCCGGCAGGTCCTGGCAGGACTTCACCACCCGGGCCAGCCTGCGGTCGGCGAACCGGGTCTCATGCTGTTTGCCGCCCTTGCCGCGGAAGGCGAAGGTCACCGCCCGGCTGCCGATGCGGGCGTGGCGGTTGCGCAATGTGGTCAGGCCGAAGCTCTTGTTGGTGCGGGCGTATTCATCATTGCCCACCCGGATCAGGGTGATCTCCAGCAGGCGCACCACCGCGGCCAGCACCTTGTCCCGGGGCAGGCCCTTGCGGCGCAGATCGGCCTCCACCTGCTTGCGTAGCCGCGGCAGGGCGCGCCCGAAGGCGGCGACCCGCTCGAACTTGGCCACATCCCGGTGCGCGCGCCACCGGTCGTGATAGCGATACTGTCGCCGACCCCGCTGGTCGCGTCCGGTGGCCTGGATGTGGCCGCGCGGGCTCTTGCAGATCCACACCTCGGTCCAGGCCGGCGGGATCACCAGGGACCGGATGCGCGTGAGGTTCGCCTCATCGGTGACCGGCGCGCCTTCGGCGTCTTCATAGACGAACGCTTCGCCCCGACGCCGCCGGGTCAGGCCAGGGTCGTCGGGGTTCACATAGATGAGGCCGGCGGCCCTTGTTTCCGACTTCAGCTCAGCCAGGTCCCGCGGCATGTTGGGCAAATCCTCACGGCCGGGCGTCCGGCGCGGCGAGCAACGTGATAGGAACGGCGCCGGTTCCGTTTCGCCCGCCCCTGTCCCTCAAGGTCCTTTCGTGAACTACCGCCACGCCTTCCACGCCGGGAACTTCGCCGACCTGGTGAAGCACGCCGCCCTCCTCTGGCTGCTGAAACAGATGCAGGCTCCAGGCGACGCCCTGCGGGTGATCGACACCCACGGGGGCTCAGGCCTCTATGACCTGCGTGGGCCGGAGGCCGGCCGCTCGGGGGAGGCCCAGGCCGGCATCCTGCGCCTGATGGCTCAGGATGATCCCGCCCCGCTGATGAAGCCTCTGATCGCAGCGGTGCGGGCGGCCAACAAGCACGGCGAGACCGTCCTCTATCCCGGCTCGCCCTGGCTGATCGCCCGGGCGCTGCGGCCGGGCGACACCTATGGCGTCTTCGAGATGCAGCCCGACGAGCATCGCCGCCTGGGCCGGCTGTTGGCCGGTCGAGCCGGGGTGGAGACCTGGTGCGCCGACGGTTTCGCCGGCGCCGCGGCCGTCCTGGCGCCCGGCGCCCGGCATCTGGTCCTGGTGGACCCGCCCTTCGAGCGCGCCGACGACTATGTCCGGGCGGCCGATCTGGCCGGGACGGTCCTGGCCCGGGACGGCGGCGCCTGCGTGCTGATCTGGCTGCCGCTCAAGGACCTGCACACCCTGGACGTCTTCGTGCGCGATCTGGAGGACGCCTGTGATGGCGCGCCGGTGCTGATCGCCGAGGCGCGGATGCGGCCTCTGGACGATCCCATGAAGATGAACGGCTGCGCCCTGGCCCTGGTCAACGGCCCGGCGGGCCAGGTCCAGGCTCTGGAAGAGATCTGCCAGGCGGTGACTGCGCCTTCGCCTGCGGGCAAGGCCCAGGTCTGGATGGCGGGTTAAGCGCGCCATGATCAAGCGCCTGTTCGACATGGCTGCGGCGTTCGGGGGCCTCCTGGTCCTCTGGCCGGTGCTGGCGGTGATCGCGGTGCTGGTGCGGCTGGATTCGCGGGGGCCGGCCATCCACTGGTCGCGGCGGGTGGGGC
>NZ_DAIMHV010000101.1:0-9622 GCF_036723115.1 Phenylobacterium sp.
GTTCGGCGACGGCGCCGGCGCCGTGGTTCTGGAGCCCGTGGAAGGGCAGGGGACCAAGGCCGATCGGGGCCTCCTCGGCTTCGCCCTACGCGCCGACGGGACCAAGCAGGACCTGCTTTATGTGGACGGCGGCCCCTCCACCAACGGCCAGGTGGGCAAGCTGCGCATGGCCGGCAATCAGGTGTTCAAGCACGCGGTCATCAACATCTCCGAGGCGGTCACCGCGGCGGCTGAGGATGCGGGGGTGACGATCGGCGAGGTGGACTGGTTCGTTCCCCACCAGGCCAATATGCGCATTCTCGAAGGGGTGGCGCGCAGATTGGGCCTGGATGAGGCCAAGGTGATCACGACGGTGGCCGATCACGCCAACACCTCTGCGGCCTCCATTCCCCTGGCCCTGTCCCAGGGGGTCAAGGACGGGCGGATCAAGCGCGGCGATCTCCTGCTGCTGGAAGCCATGGGCGGCGGCCTGACCTGGGGCGCCTGCGCATTGCGCTTCTGACTCCAGGCCGGAATCGGCATGGAACCCTTTGACCTAGCGCGACAATCACGGCATGAGGGTCTGGCGAGTTTGTTCCGGGGCGGGGGCGTATGAAGGGCTCGACTTTGACGCGGGCTGATCTTTGCGAAGCGGTGCACGATGAGGTCGGCCTCTCCCGACAGGACTGCGCATCGCTGGTCGAGCGGACCCTGGAACTGATGATCCAGGCCCTCGAGGCGGGAGAACAGGTCAAGCTTTCCGGTTTCGGCGTCTTTCAGGTGCGCGCCAAGCGGGCGCGGATGGGGCGCAACCCCAAGACCGGCGAACCCGCCGCCATCGAACCCCGTCGGGTGATCGGCTTCCGGGCCTCCCAGGTGATGAAGGCGAGGGTCGACAAGGCGCTCTCGAAGGGAGACTAGGCCGTGGCCAAGGGCCCCGAGGCCTTCCGCACGATTTCGGAAGCCGCTGAGGAGCTGGACGTGCCGCAGCATGTGTTGCGGTTCTGGGAGACGCGGTTCTCCTTCATTCGCCCCATGAAGCGCGCCGGTGGGCGGCGCTTTTATCGGCCGCAGGATATCGCCGTCCTGCAGGGCGTGCGCCGCCTGCTGCACGAAGAGGGCTACACCATCAAGGGCGTTCAAAAGCTCCACAAGGAGCACGGCGTCCGTCGCTTCCTGGACGCCGGCGGGGGCGGGACGGAAGGTCTCCTGGCCGACGAGGCCGGGGCGGGGATGCCCACGGCGCCCGGACGCCGGGACGCGTTGCTGGCGGTGCGGCGGCGGCTGATCGAGGCCAAGGCGGACCTGGATGCGGCTCTCCACAGGGATGGTGAAAAGGCCTGACATTGCGGGTTGCCCGCGGCCGGGCGCCCGCCTATAAGACGCGGCCTCGCCGCAGGGCGACGGAGCGTAGCGCAGCCTGGTAGCGCACTTGACTGGGGGTCAAGGGGTCGTGGGTTCGAATCCCGCCGCTCCGACCACTGCCCGACAGGGCAGGGTCGCGAGGTCCAAACACAACAGGGTCAGAGGTTAGCGGCCGCGGTTCATCCAGCTGATGAGCGGCAGGATCGGCACGCCCCAGGCCAGGCCCGCCACGATGAAGAAGATCGTCTGAACCCAGAGGCTGTCGGGCAGGCGTTCGGCGAGAAACACCGCGGCCACCGCATAGGCCGTGACGAAGACCAGGATGGCCACCATCCCGATCAGTTTCCTAAGCCGCGCACTCATACCGTCTCCCGTCCTGAGCTGACCGCGCCCCGGATTTTACACCATCGGATCGCGGTCCAGGTGTTTAGCAGACGCCCGCCAATCCGCCGACCGGCGAGCGCGGGGCGCGCCGGCCTCCATCCGGGTCGGGCTCGACCGGCGTCACTTGCGCCGGATCAGCCCCAGGATCGCCAGCAGCAGCACGGCGCCGACGGTGGAGACGATCAGGCTGCCCAGGAAGCCCGAGAAGGGAAAGTCGATGGCGTTGGCGATAAAGCCGCCGATCAGCGCGCCCACCAGGCCAACCAGCAGGTTGGTGAAGAGGCCATGATCCCGCTTCATGATCTTCTCGGCGATCCAGCCGGCCAGGATGCCGATGATGATCGCGCTTAAAATGCCGACGCCGCTCATGGTGTGTCTCCCAAGGACCTGCGGCGCTGCGCCGCGCCGTCTGAATGCGGCCAAGCTTGGCCAGTTCCCGTAAGCCTGACAACCGCGGCATAGACGCCGGCCCCGGCGTGCTTTAGCCGTGCCCAACTAAAGCCGAAATAAGACGCGATCTCGCCGCAATGACCTCCTTCCTGCGATCGGACCGCTCGACGCCCGTGGCCATCTGGCTGTTCACGGTGGCCGCCCTGGTCCTGGCCATGATCATTGTGGGCGGCGCGACGCGCCTCACCGATTCTGGTCTCTCCATCACCGAATGGCGGCCGGTCACCGGGACCATCCCGCCGCTGTCGGCCGAGGACTGGCAGAGCGAGTTCGACAAGTACCGGCAGATTCCCCAGTACCAGCTGGTCAACCGGGGCATGTCCCTGGAGGAATTCCAGTTCATCTACTGGTGGGAGTGGGGGCACCGGTTCCTGGGCCGCCTGCTGGGCGTGGCGTTTGCGTTGCCCTTCGCCTACTTCCTGATCCGCCGCGAGATTCCCCGGCGTCTGGTGTTGCGGTGTTTCGGCCTCTTCGCCCTGGGCGGCCTGCAGGGGGCCATCGGCTGGTGGATGGTGTCCAGCGGCCTCAGCGAGCGGGTGTCGGTGGCGCCCGAGCGCCTGATGACCCATCTGGGCCTGGCCTTCGCCCTCTTCGCCGCCCTGATCTGGACCGCGCTGGACGCCTTGCGCGGGGAAGCGCGCCAGGCCCTGCCAAGCCCCTGGAGCAAATTCGCGCTGGGTCTGATGGGCCTTGTCTTCCTGCAGATCCTGCTGGGCGCCCTGGTGGCCGGCAATGATGCGGGGCTGGTCTATAACGACTGGCCGCTTATGAACGGCACGCTCTTCCCGCGAACCTACGCCGCCGACGGGCTCTGGGCGACCATCGCCCACAGCCAGGGCGCGGTTCAGCTGCATCACAGGCTGGTCGGCTATGTGCTGACGGGCGTGGTCATCTGGATGGCCCTGAGCGCCCGGCGCACCCACTATGTCCCGTCAGAGGCCAAGCGGCTGATGATGGCCACCACCCACGCCACCCTGCTGCAGGTGGTGCTGGGCGTGGCCACCCTGATGATGGCCGTTCCGCTGTGGCTGGGTATCGTTCACCAGCTGATGGCCGCCGTGGTCCTGGGGCTGGCGACGGCCTTCGCCTGGCGGGTGCGCCGGGTCTGATCAGACCCGGAAGCTGTTCCAGGGCCCGGTGATCGCGAGTGTCAGCCCCGGCCAATAGATGTTGACGAAGCAGGTGGAACCGTCCGGCGAGAAGCAGGCGCCGGCGAGCTCGGCGTTACCTTCGAACACATTGCGCGCGATCGTATAGACGCGACCGTCGGGTGTGATGCCCTTCAAGTGATTGCGCAGGGTGTCCGAATAGCGGTCCTCGCAGGCGAACATGTGGCCCCAGGGGGCGATCGCCAGATTGTCGGCGAAGTCCATCACCCGGCTCTCGGAGGGTTCCACGAAGAGATGCAGCTGACCCGGCGCGTCGGCCTCGCCGACCTGGCCCTCATGGGGGCTCGGAACGTAGCGCAGAACCTGCCCATGCCCGGCCGGCCCGCTGGAGGTGCAGGTGAAATAGACGCCTTCCGGGCTCCAGAAGATGCCTTCGCCCCGGCCGACAAAGGCCGCCCCGGCCTTCTGCATCCGGAAGCGCAGATCTTCGTCGGGGTTGTCGGCGCCTTCGACATCGATCCAGACGCAGGCCCGGCTGTCGCCCACCGCCCAGGTGGGGTCTTCGCCCTTCATGTTGCGGGCGTCGCCGCCTTCCGGCGCGTCGCGGAAGCCGAGCACCTGAAGCCGCCCGCCCTTGGCGAGATGACGGCGATCATTGGGCAGGAAGCGATAGAACAGCCCCTTGGAGTCGAACGCGTCCTCGGTCAGATAGACGACCCCGGTCTCCGGATCGACCGCGGCCGCCTCGTGCTGGAAGCGGCCGAGCCCCGTGAGGGGGACCGGGTCCACCAGACCGCGCGCGCTGGCCGGCACCTCGAACACCCAGCCGTGCGCCTTGCCGAGCCCGGCCTTCTGGGAAAGCGTGGTCTCCTCGCAGGTGAGCCATGAGCCCCAGGGCGTGGCGCCGCCGGCGCAATTGACCGCCGTCCCCACCAGGCTGAGATGCTGGCGCACCAGCTTCTGGCTCTTCAGATCATAGATCATCGTGGTGACGCCGCCGGGCAGGGGATAGCCATCGGGGCCGACGTCATAGGCCATGTCCCGCTTGAGCTTGTCGGCATGGCGGCGGCCATGGCCCAGCGGTCCATAGTTGAGGTCGCGAGGGTTCAGCTCATGGTTCCGCAGCAGCGCCACGCGGGAGCCGCCGAGGGGAATGGCCGCCATGCCGTCGGCCTTGTAGGGCACGTCGAAGCCGTCATCCATGGTCTGGCCGGCGTGGGAGATCACCCGATAGGAGAAGCCCTCCGGCAGGTCGAGGATCCGGTAGGGGTCCGGCTTGAGGGGGCCATAGCCATAGACCTCGTTGAGATAGGTCTCGGTGTCAGCCGCCGCGCCTGCGGCCGCGGTCTGGGCGCTGGCCCGCAGGGCGTATCCGGAAAAGGCCGCGCTGGCGGCGGCGGCGCCCAACAGGGCGCGACGATGAAGGGCCATGATCGCTCCAGGTCTCGAAGGCTTCTCAATATCCAGATAGACCGCCTGCGTCACGAACGCATGACGTCGCGCGGTAATATAATACCATATTGCTTTGAGCCGTGATTTATAAGGGTTTCTTGGGCCTTCGGTCGGTTGACAAGGTCATGTTCGGCGCGTAAACGCCCGCCCTCACGTCGATGGCCGTCCGGGCCGCCGCCGAAACCTTTAGGGATCGTCCCCATGATGAAGACCACGGCTTCGCTGAAGCCCGCCGAGGTCGAGAAGAAGTGGATCGTGATCGATGCCGAGAACGCCGTGGTCGGCCGTCTCGCCTCGTTCATCGCCATGCGTCTTCGCGGCAAGCATCGCCCTGACTACACCCCGCACGTGGACTGCGGCGACTTCGTCGTCGTCGTCAACGCCGACAAGGTGAAGTTCACCGGCCGCAAGCTGCAGCAGAAGACCTACTACTGGCACACCGGCTATCCGGGCGGCATCAAGGAACGCACCGCCGACAAGATCCTGGGCGGCCGCTTCCCCGAGCGCGTCCTGGAAAAGGCCGTCGAGCGGATGCTGCCCAAGGAGAGCCCGCTGGCTCGCAAGCAGATGACGCACCTGCGCATCTATAATGGCGCCGAGCATCCGCACGCCGCCCAGAACCCCGAGACCATCGCGTTCGCCGATATGAACGCCAAGAACGTGCGGAGCGCCTGAGGCCCATGTCGGAAACCCAAGGTTTCGAGGCCCTGCAAAGCCTCTCTTCCAACCCGGAAGCCGCCCCGCGCGAGCCGGTCATCGACCAGTACGGCCGCGCCTACGCCACCGGCAAGCGCAAGAACGCCGTCGCCCGCGTGTGGATCAAGCCCGGCAAGGGCCAGATCACCATCAACGGCCGCGACCAGGAAATCTATTTCGCCCGGCCCGTGCTGCGCATGATGATCGCTCAGCCGCTGGAGATCGCCGATCGTCTGGGGCAGTTCGACGTCGTCGTGACGGTCAAGGGTTCGGGTCTGTCGGGCCAGGCCGGCGCCGTGCGCCACGGCATCGCCAAGGCGCTCACCTATTACGAGCCGGGCCTGCGCCCGGTGCTGAAGCCGCATGGCTTCCTGACCCGCGACCCGCGCGTCGTCGAGCGTAAGAAGTACGGCAAGGCCAAGGCCCGCCGCAGCTTCCAGTTCTCGAAGCGCTAAGTCGCGCGCGAACACCGCGTATGCGAAGGGCGCTTCGGGACACCGGAGCGCCCTTTTTCTTGTTCATCGTCCCAGGCAGGAGACGACCATGGCCCCCAGGATCTTCATCGACGGCGAAGCCGGAACGACGGGACTGCAGATTCGTCAGCGCCTGGAAGGGCGCACAGATCTTCAGATCCTGTCCATCGATCCCGCGCGCCGCAAGGACGCCGGGGCCCGGGCCGAACTGCTGAACGCGGCCGACGCCGTGGTCCTGTGCCTGCCCGACGACGCCGCCCGCGAGGCGGTCAGCCTCATCACATCGTCCGATGTAAAGGTGGTGGACGCCTCCACCGCCCACCGGGTCGCCGAGGACTGGACCTACGGCTTCGCCGAAATGTCCGCCGACCAGCGCGGCGCGATCGCCGCCTCGACCCGGGTGAGCAATCCCGGCTGTTATCCCACCGGCTTCATCGCCCTGACCCGGCCCCTGACGGAGGCGGGCCTGCTGCCCCCGGACTGGCCGGTCACGGTCAACGCCATTTCCGGCTATTCCGGCGGAGGCAAGGGGCTGATGCAGGAGTTCGAGGGCGATGGGCCTGACGGGACCCGCGACGCCTTCCGCGCCTATGGCATGACGCTCGCCCACAAGCACGTGCCGGAGATGCAGCGCTTTGGCGGATTTGCGCATCCGCCCCTGTTTGCGCCGTCTGTGGGGCGCTTCGCCCAGGGCATGCTGGTGGAGGTTCCGCTCCAGCTCTGGGCCCTGCCGGCCAGGCCCAAGGTGGACGATCTGCGCGCGGCCCTTTCGCAGGCCTACGCGCATGAGACCTTCGTCACGGTCGCCACCAATCTGGAGACCGAGCAGCTGGCCAAGGCCCGCGCCGGGGCGGCGGGCTATGTGGCCGGCCTCGATCCGGAGACGCTCAATGGGACCAACAGCATGCGTCTCTTCGTCTTCGGGGACGATGTGAGGGGGCAGGCGCGGCTGATCGCTCTGCTGGACAACCTCGGCAAGGGCGCGTCCGGGGCGGCGGTGCAGAATCTGAACCTGATGCTGGGCCTGGATGAATCCGCAGGCCTCACACGCTGATGTGTTCGGCCGCCCTCATCCATCGACGCAATCCTGCGTAGATGGAGTCATGAGGACCAACATGTCGATCCCGCGCCGCGCGGTCGTCCTGGGCGCCGGCGCCCTGGCGGCCTGTGGAGGCCGCTCCCAGGCCAGCACGCCGCCGGACGCCTATGCGGATTCCCCCTGGCGTCGGGTGAGCGACTCGGAGTGGAAGCGTAGGCTTTCCCCGCTGGCCTATGAGGTTCTGCGACGCGAAGGCACCGAGCGGGCCGGCACGAGCCCGCTTGATCGCGAAAAGCGCCGGGGGACCTACCACTGCGCCGGCTGCGACCTGCCCCTGTTCCGGTCCGACTGGAAGTATGACAGCCGCACAGGCTGGCCCAGCTTCCACACCGCCATCGACGGCGCGCTCGGCAAGAAGGTCGATTTCAAGATCGGCGTCCCGCGCACCGAATATCACTGCGCCCGGTGCCTCGGTCATCAGGGCCATGTGTTCAATGACGGGCCCCGGCCCACGGGCCTGCGCTACTGCAATAACGGCGTGGCGCTGCGGTTCCGGGCCGCCTGAGCACCAGATTCTGGCGCCCGGTGTGGCGAGGCTCTATGGGTGTGGGCAACAAGAACACATCCCAGGGAGATGAAATGCGCGCCCATCTGGCCAACCGCCTGCTGATCGCAGCCTCGGCGGCCGCTGTCCTCACCTTTTCGCCCGCCGCGGGGGTCTCGCAGGTTTCGCTGTCGCCCGCGGCCGAGGCGGGAGTCTCCGCCGCCGGACTGGAGACGCTGACCGCTGAAATGCAGGCCCTGGTGGACAGCGGTCAGTTGGCCGGCGCGGTCACCCTGCTGGCCCGCAACGGCAAGGTGGTCCATTTCGAGCCCTATGGCGTGCAGGACGTCTCCACCGGGGCGCCGGTGACCCGCGACACCATCTGGCGCATCGCCTCCATGACCAAGCCAGTCACGGGCGTGGCCATGATGATGCTCTGGGAAGAGGGCAAATGGGCCATGGACGATCCCGTGGCCAAGCACATCCCCGAATTCGAGGGTTTGCAGGTGGCGACGGCTGGTGGGGGAACCGAGCCTCAGGCCAGGCCCATGACCATGGCGCAGCTCATGAGCCACACGGCCGGCTTCGATGTCAGCGCCGGCTACGAAGACCAAGGCCTGCAGGACGCCGACCTGGCCGCCATGATCACCAAGTTGGCCGCCCTGCCGCTGGCCGTCCAGCCGGGAACCGACTGGCGCTATGGGCCCAGCGTCAACATCCAGGGTTATCTGGTGGAGAAGCTGTCGGGCCAGCGCCTGGACGCCTTCTTTCAGTCGCGGATCTTCGACCCGCTGAAGATGGTGGACACCGGCTTCCACGTGGACCGCGCCAAGCTCTCCCGGGTCTCGGCGGTCCACACCTACGGACCTGACGGCAGGGTGAGGCCCGCCGAAGGCGTCGGCCCGGCGCCCACCAGCGCCCCGCGGTTCCTGTCGGGCAGCGGCGGCCTGTTCTCCACGGCGGAGGATTACTGGCGCTTCTCCCAGATGTTGCTGAACGGAGGGGAGTTGGACGGCGCCCGTTTGCTGAAGCCTGAAACCGTGGAGCTGATGCGCACCAATGTGCTGGCTGAGGGCGTGAAGGTCGATCTCTATGGCCCAAGCCAGGAGGGCGTCGGCTTTGGCATGGACTTCGCCGTGATCCTCGATCCCGCCGCGGCCGGCACGCCGCAGGGGGTCAATTCCTACTATTGGGGCGGGGCCTTCGGGACCTGGTTCTGGGTCGATCCCACCCACGACCTCGTCTTCGTGGGCATGATCCAGAACCTGCGCGGCAGCATCCCCGGCGCGGGCACGCCGCCCCTGAGGGACATCTCCCCGCGCCTGGTCTATGGCGCCCTGGAAACGCCGTAGCAGATTGGCGCGCCCCTGCGTCGATTTCGGCGCGGGGGCGGCCCAGGGCTCAGGACTTCACCTTCACATAGCGGCCGGGCGCGTCCTCGATGGGGGCGAAGGGCCCCTTGGACGGATCGCGCGCCGGGACCAGCGGGCCCGAATGGGACTTCAGCCATTCGATCCAGTGGGGCCACCAGGAGCCGGGGGTCTCGGTCGCCGCCGCCTGCCATTGCGCCAGGGTGGCGGGCAGGTCCTGACAGGTCCAGTACTGGTACTTCTTGGCCGCCGGATGGTTCACCACCCCGGCGATGTGGCCGGACCCGGACATCATGAAGTTCACCGGCCCGCCGAACAGCCGCGCCCCGCGATAGACCGACCCGGCCGGGGCGATGTGATCCTCCTTTGAGGACTGCACATAGATCGGCGTCTTCACCGACCCGAGGTCCAGCCGCACGCCATCCAGCTCGAGTTCGCCCTTGGCCAGGGCGTTCTCGCCATAGAACTTGCGCAGGTAGAACATGTGCAGGGCCTTGGGCATCCGCGTCTGGTCGGAGTTCCAGAACAGCAGGTCGAAGGGCCGGGGCTCCTTGCCGAGCAGGTAGTTGTTCACGAAGAACGACCAGATCAGGTCGTTGGAGCGCAGCACATTGAAGGTGTCGGCCATGGCCTGGCCCGACAAGACGCCGCCCGCCGCATCCATCCGCGCCTCAAGGTCCTTCAGCCAGGCCTCGTCGGTGAAGAGCAGCAGGTCGCCGGCCTCGGCGAAGTCCTGCTGGGCGGCGAAGAAGGTGGCCGAG
>NZ_DAIMHV010000102.1:0-9576 GCF_036723115.1 Phenylobacterium sp.
GTTCGCGCCCTGGCCGACTCCGGGGATCTTTCCCAGGCCGCCGAGGCCTGTCGGGCCGCGCTCGGCGCCTGGCCGGAAGCTGCGGTCCTGCACTATTATCAAGGGCTGATCAGCCGCGCCCGAGGGGAAACCACCACAGCCGCCGGGGCCCTTCGCCGGGCGGTCTATCTGCAACCGGATTTTCTCATGGCTCAGTATCATCTGGCGCTGGCCCGCCTGGAACAGGGCGAAGCCGCCGCCAGTCGACGCAGTCTGGCCGCGCTGGCCCGCCAGGCTGCGCAGTTGAGCCCCACGACGCGCCTGTGCGAAGGGGAAGGCATGACCGCCGCAGATCTTCGTGAACTTGCCCGCCTTCAGCTGGAGGCGGAAGGTTGAAGGACCCCAAGCGCTCCGCCCGCAAGGCCCGGCCCGCGCCTTCGGGCCTGTCGCCCAGCGCCCGCCGGATCCTGCAGGAACGAACCCTGCGTCTGGCCCAGGCGGCTCAGGCGCCCGAGGCCACGGCCCGCGGGGAACCGTGGTTGCTCTGCCCGCTGGGCGACAACCTCTACGCCCTGCCCCTGCGCGAACTGGAACGGGTCCGGCCATTGGACCGCATGACGCCGCTGGGCGCCGCTTCCGGCGAAGTCGCCGGACTGGTGGCTGAGGGGGGCAAGATCAAGCAGGTGCTCGATTTCGCCCGGCTCCTGGGCGCCCCGCGCCCCCCTGGGGACCAGGGCTATCTCGCGGCGCCGGTCGCCCACCCGGACATCGTCCTTTGGCTGGGCGAACGCCCCCTGGCCATCGAGGCCGAACCGGCCGATAGCGGACAGGTCCGCGTGCTGACGTCCGGACCCTATGCGGGTCGCACCGCCGCCGTTCTCTCACTCGCCGACCTGCTGCGCACCACCGCCCCAACGGGAGCCTGACCTTGAGCATCGCCAACCGAATTCTTCTCGGATTCGCCGCCGTCATCCTGCTGGTGGTGGCGCTGGGCCTCTTCGGCCTGGCCCAGATTTCCGAGGTGCGCAGCGAGACCGCCCGCATCGTAAGCCGCGACCTAGCCTTCCTGCGCCAGCTCAGCGAGGTCCAGCTGCAGCAGCACGAGATGGCCGCCGCCGCGGAGAACGAGGTCGCCACCATGACTCTCAGCGGTCGCAATCCCAGCGTGGCCGCCACCCTCTGGCGCGCCCAGGCCGACGAGACCCAGCAGAGCCTGGACCAGACCATCGCCCTGGCCCAGCAGTATCAAGCCACCGCGGCCTCGGAAGAGCGGGCCAACGCCTGGCGCGATATCGGGGTCAGCCTGACCCGCAGCCGGGCGGTCCTGAGCGATCTGCGCCAGCAGGACGAAGCCCTCTTCGCCGCCCTCGCGCGGCGCGATCTCGACACGGTCGCCGCCATCCGCGAGAGCCTGCAGCTCTCCCGCAACGCCTTCCAGACCGAGATGGGGCGCGCCACCGGCCATCTGGATCAGGCCATTGAGCTGGGCCAGCGGCGGATCGACGATGTCTATCAGCTCAGCCGGCTGAGCACCGCCCTGGGCCTGGCCGGCGCTGTGGCCATCGCCATGGGGGTGGCCTTCCTGATCCGGCGCTCGATCATCCATCCCCTCACCAGCTTCATGGCCTTTGTGGAGCGGGTGGGCGAAGGCGACCTCACCCGCAAGACCGAACTCACCGGGGCGGACGAGCTGGGCCGCCTGGGCAGCACGCTGAACGCCATGGTCGACGGACTGAAGGACCTGGCCCGGCAGAACCGCGAGGCAACCGAGAACCTGAACGCCGCCACCGCGGAGATTCGCGCCTCCAGCCAGGAGCAGGCCGCCAGCGTCGAGGAGCAGCTCGCCGCGGTTCAGGAGACCGCCGCCACCGTCGATGAGATCACCCACTCCGGCGCCCAGATCGGCAAGCGCGCCCAGGAAGTCATCACCTCGGCCCAGGCCACCGCCCAGACCAGCAATGAAGGCCTTCGCGCCGTGGACGAAACGGCCCGCGCCATGGACGCCATCCGCGATCAGGCCGAAGCCGTGGCCGAGAACATTGTCGCCCTGAGCGAGAAGACCCAGGCCATCGGCGACATCATCTCGACGGTGAACGACATCTCCGAGCGCTCACATCTGCTCGCACTGAACGCGGCCATCGAGGCAGCCGCCGCCGGCGAAAACGGACGGAGCTTCTCTGTCGTGGCCTCTGAGATGAAGCTGCTGGCCGACCAGGCCAAGGACGCCACCACCCAGGTCCGCTCGATCCTGGGGGACATCCAGCGGGGCATCAATTCCTCGGTCATGCTCACCGAGGAGGCGGTCAAGCGGGTGGCTGCGGGCAAGGAGCGCACCGACACCACCCAGCGCACCATCACCGAGATCACCTCGCGGGTGCAGGAGAGCGTCCACACCTTCCAGCAGATCGTCGCCTCCACCAACCAGCAGCAGCTGGGCATCGAGCAGGTGATGGGCGCCTTGCAGAACATCCGTCAGGCCAGTCAGCAGACGGCGGTGGGCACCCGCCAGCTGGAAGAGGCCGCAGGAAACCTGGCGCGTCTGTCCCAGCAGCTTCTCGGCCTGGCCGAACGCTACCGGCTCTGACGACGCCCTGTGGCTGATCTTCGCGCACAACTGCTCGCCGCCTTCGATGTGGAGCATCGCGACCATCTGGACGCGGTGCGCCGGGCTCTTTCGAGTCCGGCCGACGCCGACCTGCGCGAGATGTTCCGCCGGGTCCATAGCCTGAAGGGCGCCGCCCGGGCGGTGGATCTGCCTCAGATCGAAGCCATCGCCCACCGGCTGGAGGAACAGCTGGCCGTGGTGATGGGCGACGGGGTCGGCCTGCAGTCGGCGACGGTCGATCTGCTCCATGAGGGCCTGGACGCCATTGAGGCCCTGGCTGCGGCGGCCAGCACGGGTGCTGCGCCCGACTCTGAAGACTCGCCGCCCGCGGCGGCGGCGGCGGCGAGCGGCGAACCCGAACCGCCGCCCCCCTCCCCCCCGGTCGAGCGCCAGGACCGGGCGCTGGAGATGGTGCGGTTGGATTCGAGCCTGCTGCAGCAGCTCACCGCGGCCACCCACGAACTGTCGGCCAAGGCCCAGGCGACCGAAAGCCTGCTGGAGACAAACCGGCGGCTGACCCAGGAACTCCAGGCGCTGCAGCGCCAGTGGCGCGACCTGCGTTCGCACGTCTCAGGGGCCGGACCGGCGCGGCTCCACGCCTTCGACAACGGCCTGGCCAGCCTCGCACGCGACATGGGCGACCTTTCCCGCCGCCACGCCCGCGCCGGTTGGGCTCTGGACCAGGGCCTGGAGGATCTTCGCCGGGTCACCGACGAGATCACCCTCACGCCAGCGGAAAACGTCCTGGGCGACCTCGGCCGCATGGTGCGCGACATCGCCCGCGACCAGGGGGTGGAGGTGGACGTGCGGGTGGAAGGCCTTGAGGTCCGGGCCGAACGACGCGTCCTGCAAGGCCTTCGCGAACCCATCATCCACCTGCTTCGCAACGCCGTCAGCCACGGCGCCGAACCGGTCGAGGACCGGCGCAAGGCCGGCAAGCCCGATCGGCTGCAGGTCGCTCTGGTGGCTCGCGTGGTGGGACGTCGGCTGGACCTGCGGATTCTCGACGACGGCGCCGGTCCTGATCTGGAGCGCATCGAAGCCGCCGCCGTGGCCCGGGGCCTTATCCCCGCCCGGGCCAGGGGGGCGCCCGCGCCGCCCGCCGACGACATCCTCGCCCTGGCTTTCGAGCCGGGCGTCTCGGCGGCCGCCGCGGTGGACCGGCTTTCGGGCCGCGGCATGGGGCTTTCGGCCGCCCACCAGAGCCTGGCCGCCCTGGGCGGATCGGTGCGCCTGAACCGTCGCCGCCCGGCGGGGGCGGAGGTGGTGGTCACCGCGCCTTTGTCGGCCGCCCGTCAGACGGTGATCCTGGTGGAGGCGGGGGGCGCGCCCTACGCCCTGCCGGGTTACGGCGTCCGCGGCCTGTGGCGCCTCAGCGTCGGCGCCCTGGAAATGGTGGATGGCGCGCCGAGCACACGGATACAATTCGAGGGGTCGGACATTGTGACCCCCGTGATCCCGCTGGCCGCCCTTCTGCATGACGCCCCGCTGAGCCCGGCCGAAGCCGGCGCGCATGTGCATGCCCTGCTTCTGACCCGCGGGGAACGTCGCCTGCTGCTGGCCGTCGACGCGCTTGCCGATGTGCGCGAACTGCTGATCCAGCCCCTGGAGAGCCCGCGCGCCCTGCCGGGCCTGACCCTTGGGGCGGCCCTGGCGGCCGACGACCAGCCGGTCTTCGTCCTCAATCCCGACGCCCTGATGGAGCGTTGGATGCGCAACGCCCGGCAGATCTCCGCCTCAGGCCTTGGCATCGCCCAGGCCGCGGCGCCGCAGGCCAAGCGCACGGTGCTGGTGGTGGACGACTCCATCACCACCCGCACGCTGGAGAAGAGCATTCTGGAGGCCCACGGCTATCAGGTCCGCCTGGCCGTGGACGGAATCGACGCCCTCAACATCCTTCGCAGCGGCGAGGCCGTATTCGATGTGGTGGTCGCCGATATCGAAATGCCCAGGATGGACGGATTTTCCCTGCTGCAAGCCATCAAGTCCGACGCCAGCCTGGCCCGGCTGCCGGTGATCCTGATGACGTCCAGGGATGATCCCGCCGATGTCCGGCGGGGTCTGGACCTGGGGGCCGAGGCCTATATCACCAAGCAGAAGTTCGACCAGCGCGAGCTTCTGGCCACGATCGGGCGCATGATTTGAACCCGTCGTCCGCCCCCGTACGAGTCATGATCGTGGAAGATTCCCTGGTCGTGCGCCAACTGCTGACGCACATCGTCGGCCGCGACCCTCGCTTCGTGGTGGCCGCCGCCGTGCCGTCCGCCGAAGAGGCCCTGGCCTGCCTGGAAGACGCGCGTCCCGATGTGATCTCGATGGATATTCGCCTGCCCGGCATGGACGGACTGGAAGCTACCCGCCGGATCATGGCCGAGCGTCCCACCCCCATCGTGGTCATCGCCGACGCCGTCGACGATTCCCTGCGCATCTCCATGAACGCCCTGCGCGCGGGCGCGCTGACGGTGGTGGAGAAGCCGGCGGGCCCGGCCAGCGCCAGCTATGAAAGCCTGGCCGACACCATCTGCACCCAGTTGTTCATCATGAGCAGCGTGCCGGTCATCCGCCGCCGCCAGATCGGGCGGCCGGACGGCCCCTCCATCGCCCGCGCCCCCATCCAGACCGGCGCTTTCGAGCAGATGGACTATCTGGCCCTGGCCGCCTCCACCGGCGGGCCGCCAGCCCTGGCCAAGGTGCTGGGCGGCCTGCCCCGGAACCTTCCGGCGGCGGTGTTCGTGGTTCAGCACATGGGCGCACCGTTCATGGAGGGGTTCGCCCGCTGGCTCGACGGGGTCTGCCCCCTGCCGGTCGTGCTGGCGGAGAACGGCCTCACCGCCGAGGCCGGCCAGGTCTATGTGGCGCCCGGCGACCGGCACATGGCCGTCCGCGCCAACGGCGTGATCCGCGTCCTGGACGAGCCCCCCGTGGGCGGCCAGCGTCCCGCCGCCAACGTCCTGTTCGACTCCCTGGCCGAGACCGCTCCCCGAAGGACGGTGGGCGTCCTCCTCACCGGCATGGGCGAGGACGGGGCACGAGGTCTGGCCCATCTGGCGGGCGCCGGCGCCCACACCATCGCCGAGCACGCCAGCACCGCGGTGGTCAACGGAATGCCCGGCGCCGCCGTGCGCCTGAAGGCCGCCCGCGACGTCCTGCCCCTGGATCTGGTGGCGCCGCGCCTGTTGCAGCTCTCGGCCAAGGGGCGCCTCTGACATGCCCCACCGCCCGCAGGTGCTCGTCGTCGAGGACTCCGAGACCCAGGCCCTGGCCATCCGCAGCCGGCTGGAGGCGGAGGGCTATCGGGTCGAAACCGCCGCCAGCGCCGAAGCGGCGCTGGAAAGGCTCAATGACGCCTTGCCGGACCTGGTGGTCGCCGACTTTCACCTGCCCGGCATGGACGGGCGCGAGCTGTCGCGCCAGCTGCGGCTGAACCGGCGGACCCGCACCCTGCCTCTGCTGATGCTCACCAGCGCCCGTGAACAGGACCTTGAGCGCCAGGGCCTGGAAAGCGGCGCCGACGCCTATGTGGCCAAGTCCGCCGACATGGACGTCCTGCTGGCGCGGCTGCGGGCCCTGCTGCGGCGCGGACGGCAGACGCCTCATCCCCCCGGCGACGAAACAGGAATGGCGGGGGGCTTCCGCCTGGCCCGCGCCCTGGTGGTTCACGACAGCCCGACCCAGCGCCTGCGGCTGGCGGCGGCCCTGGCCCAGGCCGGCTATCAGGTGGTGGAGGCCGGCAACGAGGCTGAGGCCCTCTCGGCCACGGCCGAAGCGCTGGACTGCGTGCTGCTGCCGGCTTCAGGCGTCGGTTTCGACGGCCTGGCCCTGTGCGGGCGATTGGACCGGCGGCGCGACGGCCTGCCTGCGCCTTTCCAGATCGCCGTGCTCGCCCCGCAGAACGCGCCGCCAGAGACGCTTTCAGCGGCTTTCGACGCCGGCGCCGACGACGTGGTCTCCGCCGGCGAAAACGACGATGTGCTGCGGATGCGTATCCGCGCCCTGGTGCGCCGCAAGCTGCTGGCCGAAGAGAGCCGCCGGGCCGAGGAGGCCGAAGCCCGCGCCGCGGCGGCCGACAAGCTGGCCCAGGCCAATGCCGAACTGGAAGCCGCCAATCATCAGCTGCGCGAGGCCCAGGCGCAGCTGGTCCAGTCCGCCAAGATGGCCTCCCTGGGCGAACTGGTGGCCGGCATCGCCCATGAGATCAACAATCCGCTGGCCTTCATCCTGGGGCATCACGGCACGGTGGAGCGCCTGACCCGCGAGACCCGGGCCGGCGAAATCCCGCCCGCGGCTCAGGCCGCCCTCGACAAGGCCGCCGACCGGCTGGCCGCCATGCGCCTGGGGTTGGAGCGGATCCAGAGCCTGGTGATGAACCTGCGGAAATTCTCCCGCCTCGATGAGGCCGAGAGCCAGCGGCTGGACGTCCCCGACGCCATCGAGACGGTGCTGGCGCTCCTGGCGCCCAAGCTGGGCGGTCTGGAGGTGCGGCGCAGGCTGGAGGCGAGGCCGTTCATCAACGGCTCCCCGGCCCTGCTCAATCAGGTGGTGATGAACATTCTTTCCAACGCCGCCGACGCCCTGGCCGGGTCCGGCGTCATCGAGATCGCCACCTACGAGGCCGAGGGCGGCTACCGGATCGAGATCAACGATTCCGGCCCCGGCATCCCTGAGGGAATGCGCGACCGGATCTTCGAGCCCTTCTTCACCACCAAGCCGGTGGGCGCAGGCACAGGGCTGGGCCTGGCCATCGCCTACGCCGTCGTGCGAGCGCATAATGGCGACATCGAGGTCGATCACGGCCCGCTTGGGGGCGCGCGCTTCGTGATCAACCTGCCCCTGGACGCCGCCGCATGACTCCCGCCGCCACCCTGCTGATTGTGGACGACGAGCCGGACATCCTGGTGGCGCTGCAGGATCTGTTCGAGGCTGACTATCGCGTCCTGACGGCCAATTCCGGCCCTGACGCCCTCGCCCTGCTCGCCGCGGGCGAGCCGGTGTCGGTGATCATTTCGGACCAGCGCATGCCGCAGATGGCCGGGGACGCCTTCCTGAAGGAAGCGCGGGCCTGGACCGACGCTGAGGCCATTCTCCTCACCGGCTATGCGGACCTGGGGTCGGTCACCCGCGCCCTGAACCAGGGCGGCATCGTCGGCTATGCGGCCAAACCCTGGGAGCCGGAAGGCCTGCGGGCCATGGTCGCCTCAGCGGCCGAGCGCCATCATCTGAAGCGCGCCCTGAACGAGGAACGCTCCCTCCTTCGCGGCCTGATGGCCCACATGCCTGCGGCCATCGCTGTCAAGGACGAGACGGGGGCGGTCGTCCGCATGAACGCCCGCAAGGCCGAGGCTGTGGACCAGACCGAAGGCGTCAGCGCCTCCCTCGCCCTGGAAGAGGCCGAAGCGCAGGCCCGGGCGGCCGGGCGCACCGTGGTTCTCCTGGAGGAGATCGAGACCTCCGGCGGGCCGCAGTGGATCGAAACCGCCGTCGTCCCGGCGCCCGACGACAGCGGCGCCATCCGGCATCTGGTGGTTCTGGAGCGTGACGTCACCGAAGAGAAGCTGGCGGAGATGCATCTGCGCCAGTCCGACAAGCTGAGGGCGCTGGGAACCCTGGCCGGCGGAGTCGCCCACGACTTCAACAATCTGCTGACCGCCATCATCGGCAGCCTGGAGCTGGCGGCCCGTCGCATGGGGGACGAACAGGCCCTGCGGCGCTATCTCGACAACGCCACCCTCGCCGCCCAGCGGGGCGCCAAGCTGACCCAGAGGCTGCTGGGCTTCAGCCGCCAGACCGAGAGCCGCGGCGCCGAGGTCATGGCCCTGGGCGACCTCCTGGGCGAGACCCACGACCTGGTGGAACGCACCCTGGGCGGCGGCGCGCGGGTGATCTGGCAGGTGGCCGATGACCTGTGGATGGCGGCGGTGGAGCCGGACCAGCTGGAGCTCGCGCTTCTGAACCTCGCGGTCAACGCCCGTGACGCCATGCCCGATGGCGGAGTGATTACCGTCCAGGCCGCCAACCAGATCCTGGAGGCGCCGGCCCCGGCCCTGAATCTGCCTGCGGGCGAGTATGTGGTGCTGAGCGTGCGGGACACCGGCGAAGGCATGAGCCCCGACCTGCTGGGCCGGGTGCTGGAGCCCTTCTTCACCACCAAGCCGGTGGGCAAGGGCACAGGCCTTGGCCTGCCCATGGTCTATGGCTTCGCCCAGCGTTCGGGCGGCGCCCTGGAAGTCCTAAGCGAGCCGGGCGTCGGCACCGAGGTGCGGATCTATCTGCCGCGCGCCGCCGCGCAGGACGCGGCACCGGCCGCCGCCGAACAGACGGACGCCGCCCAACGCCCCGGTGGACGCCGCTTGCTGGTGGTGGATGACGAGGCCGCCGTGCGCGCCGTCACCGCGGGCTTTCTGCGCGATCAGGGCCACGAGGTGGTCGAGGCCGGCAGCGCCGCGGAGGGTCTGGAAGCGCTGGGCCGAGACGCCTCGGTCTATGACGGAGCGGTGGTCGACTTCGCCATGCCCGAGGTGAACGGCGTGGAGTTCGCCCTGCAGGCCAGGGCCCGGCGCCCCGCCCTGCCGATCATCCTGCTGACGGGTTATTTCGACGTGGACGTGCCCACCGATGTCGCCGTCGTCCACAAGCCATTCTCCAACGCCACCCTGCGCGCGGCCCTGGACAAGGCGCTCACGCCGTAGCCGTCAGAAAACGCCCAGCTCCAACCCAGCGGCCAGGCCGGCGCCCATCTCTCGGCAAAGGGCGAGGTCGGCTTCCGGAAGGGTCTTGGGGGCCCAGATCGCTTCCGGCGTCTGGGCGTGGGTGCAGATGATCAGAGGCTCGGCCGCCTGACGCAGCCGCCAGCCCAGAGCGATCCGGCTCATCTGGCGCACCGCCCCTTCCCCGTCGCTGCCGGCGCAGACCATGAGCGCGTAGGGCCGACCATTCAGCTGATCCAGCCCGTCATAATAGGTGCGGTCGAAGAAGGCCTTCATCTCCCCGGAGAC
>NZ_DAIMHV010000103.1:0-9384 GCF_036723115.1 Phenylobacterium sp.
ACGGGGACAACGGCACAGCAGGCCGGCCTTCAGGGCCGACGGCTTTTCCGGCGAGGAGGTCATGATACGCACCCTTGATCGACGCACTTGCACATGGTCGGCAATGTAGGGGCTCGACGTCCGCCCGGCCATGGCGCCTGATCCGGCGGCCGCCGTGACCTGGTGGCTGCAGAACCGCCCGAATAAGGGCGCCGAGAGGCGCCAGACCTAGCCGCAGACCCTCCCTTGGCCTAAGAGACGCGCAGGAGATGAGACCGTGAGCCCCGCGCCCCTCGACAAGCCGCCCCGTCACTATCCCACGCCCTCGGCCAAGTGCGCCGATCTCTGCGTGCACATCATCGGCCTGACCGCAGCCCTGATCGGCGGCGGCGTGCTCCTGGGGCTGGCCATCTGGCAGGGCTCGCCACTCAAGACCACGGCGGCGGCCATCTATTCGGCGGGCCTGCTGCTAATGCTGGGCTGCTCCACCGCCTACAACTTCGCCCCCGCCCGCCACAGGCCGCTGCTGCGCCGGCTGGACCATGCCGGTATCTTCATCATGATCGCCGGCTCCTACACACCGTTCACCGTGGCCAGCCTCAGCGGCGCCTGGGCGGTGGCCATGACCACGGGCATCTGGGCGGTGGCCGCCCTGGGCGTGGCCGGAAAGCTGTTCCTCCCCGGCCTGGGGCGCAAGGTCTGGGTGGCGGTCTATCTGGCTCTGGGCTGGGCCGTAGTGGTGGCGCTGGGCCCGATGATCGCCGCCGTGCCCTGGCCCTCCATGCTGCTGCTGGCCATCGGCGGGCTGCTCTATTCGGTGGGCGTGATCTTTTACCTCATGCGTCGCCTGCGCTTCCGCCGGGCCATCTGGCACGGCCATGTGGTGGGTGGAGCCGGCGCCCACTATGCCGCCGTGCTCCTGGCCATGGTCCTGGGACAACAGGCCGCCGCCTGATCGCGACCGCGCGCCTCGCCCTCGTCCCGATCTGGGCTTGACCGTGGGCCACCGGCCACAAGGTTGGGTTTTTTCTGCAACAGGTTCGCATGGGGGGTGCAATTTTCCCCTCGCGCCTTCATGTGAGGGCGCACCGCCGCCTCAGTTCTTGCGAGTTTCTCCGTGGTCGACGCCGTCAACCGCTTTTCCGACATTTTGAACGGCCTGGCCGAGCAGCCGGCCCCCAAGGTGACGGTGGCCGACGTGCTGGAAGCCTTCGGCGACCGGGCTTTCGGCGCGCTTCTGGCGGTGTTCGCCGCCCCCCTGGCCCTGCCCATGCCGCCGGGCGTCTCAGCGATCCTGGGGGCGCCGCTGATCTTCATCGCCTTCCAGCTGATGATTGGGCGGCCGACCCTTTGGCTGCCCAGCGCGCTGATGAACCGCTCCATGCGGCGGGCGGAGTTCCAGACCATGGCGGTGCGGCTGGAGCCTCACCTGAAGCGGCTTGAGCGTCACCTGCGTCCCCGCTGGCGGTTCCTCTATGGCCGGGTGGCCGACCGGTTCATCGGTGCGGTCTGCCTGGTGCTGGCGGTGATCGTCTTCCTGCCCATCCCGTTCGGCAACATGCTGCCCTCCTTCGCCATCGCCGCCTTCGGCTTCGGCCTGCTGGAACGGGACGGCGTGGCGGGCCTTGTGGGGGCTGTGGGCGCGGCGCTCAGCGTCATCATCCTGGCCCTGGTCTGGAACGCCCTGATCCTGGCGGCCGTGACCTTCATCACCGCGGTGGGCGACTCCTTCGAGCGGGTCACCGCCCTCTTCCCCGGCTGAGCGACAGCCGGGGTTCAGGGCCTCAAGCCGCCTTCTGAAGCTCCTGCTTCACGCGCTCGGCCAGGGTCTTGATGTCGATGGGCTTGGGCAGGAAGGAGATGTTGGTCTCCCCCTCCAGCAGGTTCGAGAACTCGGCCTCCGCATAGCCGGAGATGAACATCACCGGCGCGCCGGCCAGATAGTCCCTCGCCTGCTTGAGCAGGTCGGGTCCCTGCATGCCCGGCATGACCACGTCGGAGATCATCAGGTCGATCTCGCCGGCGTGCAGCTCGGCCAGCTCCAGGGCCTCTTCGCCCGAGGCCGCCTCGATCACCTCATAGCCGCGGGCCCGCAGCAGGCGGGCGGCCACGCCGCGCACGGCGTCCTCATCCTCGACGAACAGGATGCGGCCGGCGCCGGACAGGTCACGCGCCTGGGGCTTTGGCTTGGCCAGCGGCAGGGGCGTGGCCGCCACCGCCGGGGCCTGGTGCGCCGGCAGGAAGATGCGGAACGCCGCCCCTTGCCCAGGCTTCGAAGTCACCGAGATCCAGCCGTCGGACTGCTTGACGATACCATAGACGGTGGCGAGGCCCAGGCCCGTCCCCTCGCCCACCGGCTTGGTGGTGAAGAACGGGTCGAAGATCTTGTCCAGCACATCGGCGGGAATGCCGGGGCCGTCGTCGGACACCTCGATCAGCGCCTGATCGCCCTGGGCGCCGCCATAGCCCAGCTGGGCGGCCTCGGCCTCGGACAGGCGCGCGGTGCGGATACGCACTGTCGTGCCCCCATGGGCGCGCACCGCGTCGCGAGCGTTGACGGCCAGGTTCATCACCGCGGTTTCCAGCTGGCCCCGATCGACCCGCACGTGAGGCAGGTCACGGCCGTATTCGGTCTCCACCGTCACGTCCTCGGACAGGACCCGGCGGAGCAGCACCTCAAACTCGCTGATCAGCTCGCCAAGCTCGAGGATTTCACGCTGGACGGTCTGTTTGCGGGAGAAGGCCAGCAGCTTGCGCACCAGGTCGGCTGCCCGGTTGGAGGTCTGGCGGATCTCGTTCAACCCCTCATAGGAGGGATCACCCACCGGGTGACGCGCCGCCAGGCTGTCCAGCTGCATGAGGATGGCGGTGAGCAGGTTGTTAAAGTCGTGCGCCACCCCGCCGGCCAGTTGGCCGATGGCCTGCATCTTCTGGCTCTGGGCCAGTTGAAGCTCCATCTGCTTCTGCTCGGACACGTCCACCAGATAGGCCACCCAGCGGCCGCTGGGGCGGGACAGATAGAGGTGGGCGATCTTGCCGGGATCGCGGGCGAGCCGCACCTCAAGCGCCCCCTCGGCGCCCTGTGACAGGCGGGCCGCGGCGTCCTGGCGAGCCTGGGCTTCGATCAGATCGCCAAACGCCTGGCCGCGCTCCACCCGGCCGGCCATGGCCGAAAGGGCGGGGTTGGCCTCCACGATGACGGCGTTGAAGGGGTCTTCCCCCTCCAGCAGGGCCGCGCCGAAGGGCGAGGCTGCGGCGAAGGCGTCCAGCACCTTTGGCGGCGGCGCCTTGGCGCTGACCGCGGCGGTGAGCACTTCCAGGGCGGCCGACGGCAGGGCCAGCGGCTCCGGCGCAGCCGGGCGCACCCGCACCAGGAAGCGCCTTTGTCCCAAGGGCGAGATGTCCACCGCCTGATCAGCCCCGCCGGCCCGCAGGGTGGCGTGGGCGGTCTCGCCGCGACGGGCCGCGCCCAGGGCGGCGAACAGGCTGGCCGCCGAGGTCCCGCCCTTGGGCAGGCGCGGCGCCTCGCCCATCAGGCTGCGCCAGGCCGCGTTGGCGGCGTGGATGCGGCCGTCGACGCCGGCCAGGGCCGCAGCCTCGCTCAGCGCCTCGAGAAGCCGGTCGGCGCCGGGCTCGGCCTCGGGCGCGGGCTCCAGGGTCGAGCGCAGGACGAAGAGGCCAAGACAGGCCACGCCCGCAAGCCCCACCAGCAGCATCAGCCCGGCCAGGGTGGCGGGGCCGGCGTTAAGCGCCGGGGCGGCGGCGAAGGCTACGGCCATGAGGAAAAACACCACCGCGACCGCGGTCAGCGGATCGAAACGGCGCTGCGGCGCCTCCTGGGACGGGGTCTCGACCATGGCGGACCTGCCGATCACCTCTTGCCTGGGGCCGAAGCGCCCCTGCGAATCAACGGGCATCATACCTCACAAGGCCATGAGAGACCCTTACGAGACCTTTCTGTGGCCGGAAGGTTGCGGCCGATGGTCGCCAAACCGCCCGCGAGCCCCCACATTGGCGCCAGCACCGCAGAGTGCGAACGCGAAACGCCCCTGAACCACGCCCAGAGAGAGGCCCGGAGATTCCCATGAGCGAAACGACCTACACCCCGCCCAAGGTCTGGATCTGGAACAAGGAAAGCGGCGGTCGCTTCGCCAATATCAACCGGCCGATCGCCGGCCCGACCCACGACAAGGACCTGCCCGTGGGCCGCCATCCGATGCAGCTCTACTCCCTGGGCACGCCCAACGGCGTCAAGGTCACCATCATGCTGGAGGAACTGCTGGCCCTGGGCCATGCGGGCGCCGAGTATGACGCCTGGCTGATCAATATCGGCTCGGGCGACCAGTTCTCGTCGGGCTTTGTGGACATCAACCCCAACTCCAAGATCCCGGCTCTTCTGGACCGCAGCGGACCCGAGCCGATCCGGGTGTTCGAATCCGGCGCCATCCTGATCCATCTGGCCGAAAAATTCGGCGCCTTCCTGCCCACTGACCCGGCCAGACGCGCGGAGTGTCTGTCCTGGCTGTTCTGGCAGGTGGGCAGCGCCCCCTATCTGGGCGGGGGCTTCGGCCACTTCTACGCCTATGCGCCGATCAAGATCGAATACGCCATCGACCGGTTCGCCATGGAGGTGAAGCGCCAGATGGACGTTCTGGACCGCCGCCTGGGTGAGACGGAGTATCTGGGCGGGGCGGACTACACCATCGCCGACATGGCCGTCTGGCCCTGGTACGGGGGCATGGCCAAGGGCCTGCTCTACGAGGGCGGCGAGTTCCTGCAGGTGCACGAATACAAGAACGTCATCCGCTGGGCCGACCAGATCGGCGAGCGGGCGGCGGTGCGCCGCGGCCGCATGGTCAACCGGGTCAACGGCGATCCGGCCAGCCAGCTGCGCGAGCGCCACGAGGCCAGCGACTTCGACACCAAGACCCAGGACAAGCTGGACGCGGCCAAGGCCTGAGAGCGGCAGGCGGCGCGACCTTGAGCGACTTCTCCTTCAGCCTGGCCTTCCGTGAGCGGCTGGCCGCGCGCTGCAGCGCCTTCCCGCGGATCGTCCATCCGCAGGCGGGGCTGAAGCCCGCGGCTGTGGCCATCACCCTGGTGGAGGCCGATGACGGGTCGGGTCAGGCGGCCTTCCTGCTGACCCGCCGGGCCGCCACCCTGCGGGCCCATGCGGGCCAGTGGGCCCTGCCCGGCGGCCGCTGCGACCCGGGCGAGACCCTGGAGGCTGCGGCTCTTCGCGAGCTGGAGGAGGAGTTGGGCCTGGCCCTGCCGCCCGCCAACATCCTGGGCGTGCTGGACGACTATCCCACGCGCTCGGGCTATTCCATCGCCCCCGTCGTGACCTGGCTGGACGATCCGGCGGAGATCTCGCCCAACCCGGCCGAGGTGGCCTCGGTGCACCGGATCCGCCTGGACGAGCTGATGGACCCCGGCGCCGTCAGCTTCGAGACCATCCCGGAAACCCCGCGCCCGGTGATCCGCCTGCGGGTGGGCGACCAGCACCTGCACGCGCCCACGGCGGCGGTGGTCTATCAGCTGCGCGAGCTGGCCGCCGGCCGCATCACCCGGGTCAGCGAGCTGGACCAGCCGGTCTTCGCCTGGCGTTAGGGCGAAGGGACCTTAGCCACGTCCGTCCTCAGGGGCGAAATCGTCACGGAAGCGGGCGATCTGGTGCATGCGCTCATGCAGCAGGGTCACAATGCCCACCTCGCCATCGGCCAGTTCCCGCCAGTAAATGAGGTGGCGCTCGTAGCGAGTCACAAAGCCGGCGACGCCGAACTCGGCCGGAACCGGCCGCCAGGGCAGCCGGCGCGCGGCGATATCCTCGAACCGGGCGAACAGGCCGCGGATGTAACGCTCAGCCTGGGCCTCGCCCCAACGGCCGGCGCTATAGCGATAGATGTCTTCCAGGCGCACCAGCGCCGCAGCCTGGATGCGCACGCCGCTCATGGCGCCGATCTGGACCTGACCCGATCCAGGAAGTCGTCGGCGTCCACCGACACGAAGGTCTCGTCGCCCTGTCTGAAGGCGCGGGCCAACTCGGCCTTGAGACGGGCGAAGGTCTCCGCTTCCCGCTGCGCCATGTCACGCCGGATCAGGTCGCGGACATATTCGCTGACGTTCTCATAAGCGCCGTCAGCCCCCACATTGGCGGCGACGAAATCACCCAGCGGTCCGCTGACGCGCACATTCAGGGTCATGGGTTTCGACATGATCGCCTCTTCCACCCATCAGGCCTATGTCCAGATCTTACGGGAATATCAGGACAAAGGCCATGACGATCCCAGCTTCAGACGGGGGCGTCGGCGATGCGTTGGCCCGGGCTCGGCAGTTCGCTCTGGGCGTCCTGCTGGCTGCCGAAGCTGGCCATGAGCCGGCGCTGCTCGCCGCGGATGTCGTTTTCGATGCGCGTCTGCCCCTCATCGAAGACCAGGGCCGGGCGGCTCTCGTCATAGAGCGGCCAGGCCGGCAGGCCAGGAGCGGCGGGCGCCCCCGTTCGCGCAAAGGCGGCCCAGGCGCTGCTCATCTGGTCGGCCAGGGCCTGGGCCTGGGGCGTCACCGGCCCGACCATCACCTCGGCCTTGTCCAGATTGTCGAAGACGAAGGGGATTTCCTGGGCGTGAGGCGAGAAAAAGCGCCCGCCCTGCACCGGCGTCTCCCGATAGAAGGCGTAGTAGTAGGCGCCCGCCCCGCCCTGGGCGGCCTTGCGCTCGGCCTGGAGGGTGGAGTCCAGGAAGTAGCTGCGGTCGGTGGCGGCCATATAGAGCCGCTCGGCGGTGGAGCTCTGCGGATAGAGGCGCTGATAGAGGTCGTTCACCTCCACCGCCCGCTCCGGCGTGGTCAGCCGGCCGAGCATCACCTTCAGGGCCGCGGGGCTCAGCGTGTCCATGGCCGGATTGACCGCCAGATAGATGGACATCTCCGTGCGGTTCGTGCCGATCATCATGGGGATGTCGGCGGTCAGATCCGGGGCGTCGGGATCGAAGGGGTGGCGGGGCAGAAGCCTGCCGTCCACCGTGGGCCGCCATTGGCCGAGGCCCGAGCTGGCCTTCATCCCCGCCCGGCGCAGGTCTTCAAAGGGAACCTCGGCCAGGCGATCGACGTGGGCGGGCGCGATCTGCAGTTCGGCCAGCAGGCGGCGGCCCTTTTCGGCGGCCAGCTCCGGCCCGTCCACCCGCAGCTGCGAGCCGCTCTGCACCACCGCCCGGTGGAACAGCCCCTTGGCCGGCTGGAAGGCCATGAGCACGCTGACCTTGCGGCCCCCGCCGGACTCCCCGTGGATCATCACCCGGTCGGGATCGCCGCCGAAGCGCTCGATATTGTCGCGCACCCACTGGAGGGCCAGCACGCAGTCGGCCATGCCGACCGAGGCGCTCTCGGCGTAGCGCTCCCCATAGGCCGACAGGTCGGCGAAGCCGAAGACGTTCAGGCGGTGGTTGATGGTCACCACCACCACGTCCTGCTTGCGGGCGAGATTGGCGCCGTCATACCAGGCCGAGGAGCCCGAGCCGGTGGAGAAGCCGCCCCCGTGCAGCCAGAACATCACCGGCCGCTTGCCCGTGGTGGACGGCGTCCAGACATTGAGGAACAGGCAGTCCTCGCTCTGCGGCGGGGGGTCGATGTCCGAGCGGATCAGGCTGGGATAGGGCGCCGGCGCTGCGGGATCGCGGGGCGCGCCCACCCCCTCCACCAGGGTCTGGGGCGCCGAGGCGCCATAGTCATAGGCCTCGCGCACCCCGGCCCAGGGCGCCCGCGGCCGGGGCGGCATGAAGCGGCCCGCGCCGCCGGTGGGCTCGCCATAGGGCACGCCCTTGAAGCTCAGCACCCCGCCGGCGCTGCGCCCGCGCAGGCGCCCGGACGTGGTCTCCACCACCGGCTCGGCGGCCCGCGCCAGGCCAGGCGCCGCAGCGAGCCAGAGGCCCCCGGCCAGGACCCAGCGACGGTTGAGGGTGGGATTGAGGCGGCTGGCGGTCATGGTCATCTCCCCGTCCGCCTGCGTCGGCGGCTCCAGATTCTTGCATCCGGTATATCACACGGGGCGGCCGGGGCTGGCTATGGCGCAGGCGATCTTCGCCGCGCCCTTCGGCGGATCAGCGTAAGGGCCTGGCCGGGGCGCGCCGGCTCTTGGCGCTGAGGATGAAGCCGATGATCTTGGCCACGGCCTCGTAGTGGGCGGGCGGGATGAATTCGTCGACATCCACCGCCGCATAGAGGGCGCGGGCCAGCGGCGGGTCTTCCACCACCGTCACGCCGGCCTCCTCGGCCACGGCGCGGATCTTGAGCGCCACGGCGTCCACGCCCTTGGCCACGCACTGGGGGGCCGACGCCGCGCCGGCCTCGTACTTCAGGGCCACGGCGTAGTGGGTCGGGTTCATCACCACCACGGTGGCGGTGGGCACGGCCTGCATCATCCGCCGGCGGGAGCGCTCGGCCCGCATCTGGCGCAGGCGGGCCTTGATCATGGGGTCGCCGTCGGTCTGCTTGTACTCCTCCTTCACCTCCTCGCGGCTCATCATCATCTTCTTCTGGAAGCGATGGCGCTGCCACAGCCAGTCGGCGCCGGTGATCACCAGCATCAGCGCCACCACGGCGAAGACCAGCTGGCGCAGGATCTGGGCGCTGAAGGGCAGCATGGCCGCAGGATCCAGGGCCGACAGGCCGCGGAACTCGTGCATGTGCGGCGCCAAGACCCACCAGGCCACCGCCGCCACGGCCAGGATCTTGGCGATGGACTTGCCGAAGTTGAACAGGCCGTCGGGGCCGAAGATGCGCTTGAAGCCGGCCAGGGGCGACAGCTTCTGCACGTCGGGCTTGAGCTTTTCGGGCGTGAACAGCAGGCCGTGCTGGACAAGGTTGCCCACCGCCCCGCCCAGGGCCGCGGTGACCAGCACGGCGGCCAGGACCGGGGCGCAGGCCATGATGGCGTGACGGGCCACCGCCATGACGCCCAACCCCTCCAGCGGGATCTGTTCGGGATGGGCGATGAAGGGCAAGAGGGCCGCGGCCATGTTCTTCGACAGCCAGCCCCCCAGTATGGCGACGACCGCGGCCGAGAAGGCGAGCGCGGCCAGGGGCGCCAGGTCCGGCGACTTGGCCACATCGCCCTTCAGCCTGGCCTGCTGAAGCTTGTGCGGTGTGGCCTCTTCTGTCTTGGAGGCGGCGTCGTTGTTGCTCTCGGCCATGGGACTAGAGGAAGTTCCCCATCAGCTCGCGGTAGCGCTCCACCCACACCATGCCCAGCACGCCCAGGCTGAGCGCGAAGATGGACAGCGAGGTCAGCACCAGCAGCGGCGTGGCCACGAAGAAGATCTGGAACTGCGGCATCACCCGCCCCACCAGGCCCGCGGCGATGTTGAAGATCAGCGAGAACACCACCACCGGCGCGGCCAGCTGCAGGCCGAG
>NZ_DAIMHV010000104.1:0-9357 GCF_036723115.1 Phenylobacterium sp.
GCCACCCACGACCATTTCTGGGATCCGCTCGACAAGAAGTACATCGACTTCGACGAGCCCTGGGACATGGACAACCAGCCCCTGGTGCCGGAGGAGCTGAACGTCGCCCTGCAGACCGACTATGTCCGCAACCACCTCAGCGATCCGAGCCTGCGGGCCCAGTTCGTGAACAAGTCCCTGCTGCGGTCCTTCTCCTCCATCCTGCACGGGGAGCAGGGCGCGCTGAACCTGTCGGCCAGCCTCTGCCATGTGCTCTATGACCAGGGCGCCCAGGAATACGCCGCCAACCAGACCCGCGAAGAGGCCCGCCACGTCACGGCCTTCGCCAAGTACATCAAGGCCCGCTGGGGCCGGCCGGTGGAATGCTCCAAGGTCCTCCAGACCCTGCTGGTGGACATCATCGGCAGCCCGGAGGTCTATAAGAAGATCATCGGCATGCAGATGCTGGTGGAGGGCCTGGCCATGGGCGCCTTCGCCACCTTCTATCAGAAGCTGAACGACCCCCTTGGCCGCAAGCTGATGCAGCTGGTCATGACCGACGAGGCCTTCCACCACAAGTTCGGGAAGATCTGGGCCGACCGGACCATCCCCAAGCTGACCCAGCAGGAACACGAGATCATCGAGGACTGGGCGGCCCACTGCTTCCAGGTGTTGCTGTTCAACCTGGTCTCCCCCAGCGAGCAGCGCGACCTCTATGAGGAGTTCGGCCTCGATCCCGACAAGGTGCTCGAGGAGATCCAGAAGCTGGCCACCGACGAGGCCCGCCGCGAGGACATGAAGGAATCGACCAACATCTTCCGGGTGTTGATCAAGACCCTGCTGAACGCCGGCATCATCACCGACCGCACCAAGGCCTTCTACGGCATGTATGTGGACATGGACGAGCTGAAGTCCGAGGGCGACCGCATGGTGGGCGACGACATCGCCGAGGAGGGCATCGTCTATCTCCAGGCGATCAACTTCAAGGACCGGGCGCTCAAGCCCGTGACCATCGCGGCCGAGTAGGCGGCGAGCGTCGATCGAGGATGAGGGGGCGGGTCTTCGGGCCCGCCCCTTTTCTTTTGGGCCGCCAGGGCTCTGCGTGCTTCGAGCTCGCGTCGCCCGCCCCCGAATCCCTTTGACGAACAATGTTCACCCGTCGAGCCTGGGGTCAGACGAGCGCCTGCGGCAGACGGGCGCCAAGGGAGGATGACCATGGCCGCGGACGGCAATATCACCAAGGACGTCATGTACGGGGCCGTGGCGCCGGACGACTTCGAGTCCATGCTGCAACTGGACCGCTACAACGCCCGCTCCACGGCGTTCGACAAGATCATCTCGGCCACCCACGACCATTTCTGGGATCCGCTGGATCCGAAGTACATCGACTTCGACGAGCCCTTCGACATGGAAAACGAGCCCATGATCGATGAGGCCCAGCAGCCCCTGCTGAAGCTCCCCTATATCGCCGAGACCCTGAAGGACCCCAAGGAGAGGGTCGCCTTCATCAACTACATGCAGCTGCGCAACTTCTCGTCCATCCTGCATGGGGAGCAGGGCGCCCTGAACCTGTCGGCCAGCCTCTGTCACGTGCTCTATGACCAGGGCGCCCAGGAGTATGCGGCCAACCAGACCCGCGAAGAGGCCCGCCACGTCACGGCCTTCGCCAAGTATATCAAGGCCCGCTGGGGCCGGCCCACCGAGTGCGGGGCGGCGCTGAAGTCCCTGCTGGTGGAGATCATCGAGGCGCCGGAGGTCTATAAGAAGGTGGTCGGCATGCAGATGCTGGTGGAGGGCCTGGCTATGGGCGCCTTCGCCAACGGCTACCGCAACAACCGCGACCCCCTGGCCCGCAAGCTGTTCCAGCTGGTGATGACCGACGAGGCCTTCCACCACAAGTTCGGGAAGATCTGGGCCGACCGCACCGTGCCCCACCTCACCGAGGCGGAGCGGAACATCATGGAGGACTGGACCGCCCACTGCGCCCAGAAGCTGCTGTTCGACCGGGGCGACCCGCGCCAGCAGGCGGAGATCTACGGCCGCTTCGGCCTGGACCCGGAACGGGTGGTGGCCGACATCCTCCAGCGCCGCAAGGACCGCGACCCCAACCGCAAGTTCACCGGTGAGACCAACATCTTCCGGGTGCTGGTGAAGACCCTGCTGAACGCCGGCCTGATCACCGAGCGGACCCGGCCCTTCTATGCCGCCTATGTGGACATGGACGAACTGGCCAGCGAGGGCGACCGCATGGTGGGCGACGACATCGCCGAGGACGGCATCCGCTATCTCCAGGCCATCAACTTCCAGGATCAGGCCCGGCCGGTGACCCTGGCCGCCGAATAATGGCGCGGGGTCTGGCGCCGCAGGGTCGCGGCGCCCAGGTTCTGAGGCATGGTCAATCTGCTTTCTCCCCGGCTGGCGGCGACGCTGGCCGGGCTCGTCCTCGCCGCCTGCGCCCCTGATCCCGTGGGCGGCCAGGCCGCCGCCCAGCCGCGCCCCACCACCGGCCTCGACCCGGTCCTGATGGACCAGACCCTGGCCCGCGCCCGGGACCTGCCCAATCTGCACAGCCTGATCGTGGCCCGCGACGGGGAGATCCTGGCCGAGCACCGCCTGGGCGGCCCGCCCCTGGACCGGCCGGTGAACATCAAGTCGGCGTCCAAGTCGGTGCTGGCGGCCCTGGCCGGGGTGGCCATCGGCGAGGGGGTGCTGAGCGGGGTCGATCAGAAGATCGCCCCGGTCCTGAGGGCCGATCTGCCGGCCGGCGGCGATCCCCGCCTGGAGGCGATCGAGGTCGGCCATCTCCTGTCCATGCAGGCGGGGCTGGGGCGGACCTCGGGCCAGTATTACGGGGCCTGGGTGACCAGTCCCAACTGGGTGCGCCATGCGCTGGCCCGCCCCTTCGACGACGCCCCGGGCGGGCGGATGATCTATTCCACTGGAACCTCGCACCTGATGTCGGCGGTGCTCACGCGGGCCGCCGGGCGCAGCACCCATGAGCTGGCGCAGGCCTGGCTGGCCGAGCCCCTGGGGGTCACCCTGCCGCCCTGGCCGCGGGACCCTCAAGGGATCTATTTCGGCGGCAATGACATGCTGATGTCGCCCCGCGACCTGGTGCGGTTCGGCGAGCTCTACCGTCTCGACGGGGTGATGGAAGGCCGCCGCATCCTGCCCGAAGGCTGGGTGGCCGAGAGCTGGCGGCCCCGCACCCGCTCGCCCTGGAGCGGCCACGACTATGGGTATGGCTGGTTCCGCAAGACCTCGGCCGGCCAGGAGACCTATTTCGCCTGGGGTTATGGCGGCCAGATGCTGTTCGTCGTGCCGAGCCTGAACCTGACCGTGGTCATGACCTCAGACGCCAGCCCGCGGCCGCGGGAGGAGAGCCATGTGGCCGATCTCCACCGCCTGCTGGATGAAGGCCTCGTACCCGCCGCCCTGCGGGGCGACGGATCGGCGCAAGACCTCAGCCCTTCAGAAGGCTGAGGCAGCGGCCCACCGCCTGGCCGTTGGCCTCGGCGGTCTTGAGCTTCAGCTTGCCGCTCATCACCAGCCCGCGCAGGTGGCTGCGCATGAGCTTCTCGATGTCGGAGTCGGCCTTCACATGGGGCGCCACAGTGCGGTGCATGAGCTGCCCCTCGGCTGAGAGGCCGGCGGCGCACTTGTCGGCGGCGGGATTGGCCTGGGCCGCCGTGGCGGCCAGCCCGGCCGCCATCAGGGTCGCCAGGGCCAGAGGACGAAGAGACGGGAAGGGCATGGGCGCGTCCTTGCTTAGGATGTGGCGCAGAGACTGCCAAAGGCCTGTGGCGGGAACAAGACGCCGCCGCCGCCCAACGGTCGGAACACGCTTCTAAAGCCCCATGCGCCGGGCGCGGGCGGCGATGGTCAGGGCCAGACGCTCGGCGATGAGGCGGTCGGGACTGCCGGCGGTCTTGCAGGCCCGGTCGGCGGCCAGGACCTCGGGCTGGACGGCGTCCAGCACCTCCAGGTTCCAGGCCCGCAGCTGGCGCAGGAACTCCCGCTCATTCTTCCAGAAAACCCCGGAGGCCTTGGCGGCCTCGGCGGCGCCGGCGCCGTTGCGCACCAGGGTCTGGGTACGACGCAGGCGTTGCAGATGCTGGCCGAGCGCGCGCACGGCGGCTGGCCCGCTCTCGCCCTCGGCGGCGGCCCGGCGCAGGGCGGCCTGCGCCTCGGCGATGCGTCCCCCGAAGGCGTCGGAGGCCGCATCGGCCAGGGATGCCTCGGGCTCCACCCCCAGGAAGTCTTCCAGGTCCTTGGGTCCCGCGGTGACGCCGGAGCCTGGTCCCAGATAGAGCACCAGGCGCTCGATCTCCCGGCGGGCCACGCCGCGGTCCTTGGGCAGGCGGGCGACGAACAGGGCGAGCGCGTCGGCGTTCAGCCCCACCCCTTCGGCCCCCAGGGCCTCGCGCACCAGCCGGGCCATGTCGCCGGGCTCGTCCTCATAACAGGGGATGACCGCGCAGGCCGCGGCCTTCTCGGCGACCTTCCGCAAGGTGGAATCGCGGCCCAGCGCGCCGGCCTCCACCAGGAAGAAGGCGTCGGGATTATAGGCGCCCTCGGCATGGGCCTTGAGGGCCTCGGCCGCCAGCTTGTCCAGGCTGGCCTTTTCGCTGGCGAGCTTCAGCCGCACGAGCCGCCGCCCGCCCATGAGCGACTGGGAGGCCAGTTCGTTCTCCAGCCGCCCGGCGTCCCCGTCCAGGTCGCCGTCGGTGAGCAAGGCCACGTCGAAGGGGTCGTCGGGCCGCTCCACCACCTTGGCCGCCAGGGCGGCGGCCCGCTCGCGCACCACGCCGATGTCGCGCCCGTAGATCACGGCGCAGCGCATGGCCGGGTCGGGCCGGGCCAGAAAGCGTTCGATATCCGGCCGCCGGCTGAGGATCATGCCGGCCGAGCCCGTCAGGGTCGCGCCTGGTCGGCGAACCAGGCGGCGAGATCGAGCTGGATGCGGCGGGCGGCCTCGGCGGCGGCCCGTTCCTGGGCGTCCTGCTGGGCGGCCACCGAGGCATAGGGCTGGTCGGCGGAATCGTAGGTCAGCTCCACCCGCACCCGGCCGGTCTTGGCCGGCGCGCCGGTGGCCGTCGCCCGCAGGGTGTAGGCGGCAGTGAGCACATACTCATAGCGGGTGGCTACATTGTCCACTCGCAGACCCCGGGGGAAGCGCTGTTCGGCCAGGTCCAGGTCCAGCCGCCAGGCCGCCGGGGCGGTTCCGCGGCCAAGGCCGTCCGTCAGGGCCTCGCCCACCAGATAGCCCACCCGGCCCCCCGGCGCGGTCACATCGATGGCCGACAGGCCAGGCGTCACGCCGGGCTCGGCATAGAGGGGCCGGAAGCCGCAGGCGCTGAGCGCCAGGGCGGCGAGGCCGAGGGCGAGGGCGGCTAGGGGGCGCAAGCGCGACATGTCAGTTGGCCACGATGTTGACGATGCGGTCCTTGACCACGATCACCTTGCGGATGGTCAGGCCCTCAAGGCGCCTTGCGATCTCCGGATCGTCAAGCACCATCTTCTCCACATCGGCGGGCTCGGCGCCGGCCGGGGCGCTAATCTCGCCGCGGCGCTTGCCATTCACCTGCACGGGCAGGACCTTGACGGCGTCCTCGGCCAGGGCCGGATCGAAGGCCGGCCAGGGGGCCAGCGCCACCAGCCCCTGGCCGCCGATCCGCATCCAGCACTCCTCGGCCAGGTGCGGGGTGAACGGGGCGATCAGGCGGGCGAAGATGGACAGCGCCTCGGCCCGGGCCGCCAGCACGGCGGGGCTGGCGGCCTCGGCCGGATGGGCCTTGAGGACATTCAGGAACTCGTAGAGCCGCGCGATGCCGGAATTGAAGCGGAAGTCGTCCACCGCCTCGGTCATGGCCTTCACCAGGCGGTGGGCGGCGCGCAGCAGGCTCTGCGCCCCCTCGTCGGTCGCGGCGGCGGCGGGTTCAGGGACCGACGCGTCCGGCGGCTGGCTGTCGAACTCGCTCCAGACCCGGTTGACGAAGCGCCAGGCGCCCTCGACGCCCGCATTGGACCACTGGGTGTCCCGCTCCGGCGGACTGTCCGACAGGACGAACAGGCGCGCGGCGTCCACCCCGTAGACCTCGAAGATCTCCTCCGGGGCCACGGTGTTCTTCTTGGACTTCGACATCTTCTCGACGTCGCCGATGATCACCGGCTCGCCGGTGTCGATCATCACCGCGCGGCGGGCGGCGCCGGTGGTCTCGATCTCCACGGCGCCGGGCTCCACCCATTCCCCGGACTGGCGGCGATAGGTCTCGTGGGTGACCATGCCCTGGGTGAACAGGCCGGCGAAGGGCTCCTTGACCGACAGCATGCCCTCATCGGCCAGGGCCCGGTTGACGAAGCGGGCATAGAGCAGGTGCAGGACGGCGTGCTCGATGCCGCCCACATACTGATCCACCGGCATCCAGTAGTCGGCTGCGGCCTTGTTCACCGCCGCCTCGGCGTCCGGATCGGTGAAGCGGGCGAAGTACCAGGAGGAGTCGACGAAGGTGTCGAGGGTGTCGGTCTCCCGCCGGGCGGGCCGGCCGCAGGCGGGGCAGTCCACATGCTTCCAGGTGGGATGGCGGTCCAGCGCATTGCCCGGCTTGCCGAATTCCAGGTCGTCGGGCAGGGCCACGGGCAGCTGGTCCTTGGGCACCGGCACGACGCCGCACGCCTCGCAATGGATCACCGGCACCGGGCAGCCCCAGCCGCGCTGGCGGGCCACCCCCCAGTCGCGCAGGCGATAGACGGTGGCGCCTTCCCCCAGGCCGAGGGCCTCGACCCGGGCCACGGCGGCGGCCTTGGCCGCGGCCACGTCCAGCCCGTCCAGGAACTGCGAATTGAAGATGGTCCCCGGCCCGGTATAGGCCTCGGCCCCCACCTCGACCGTGCCGGGATCGGCGCCCGGCGGCAGGACCACCGGCTTGACCGGCAGGGCGTATTTCCGCGCGAAGTCCAGGTCGCGCTGGTCATGGGCCGGGCAGGCGAAGATGGCGCCCGTGCCATAGTCCATGAGGATGAAGTTCGCGATCCAGACCGGCAGCTTCCAGTCCGGGTCGAAGGGATGGCTGACGAACAGGCCGGTGTCGTAGCCGATCTTCTCGGCGGTCTCGATCTCGGCCTCGCTGGCCCCGCCCTTGCGGCATTCGGCGATGAAGGCCGCCACCTTGGGATCGGCGGCCGCCAACTGCTCGGCCAGCGGGTGGTCCGGGGCCACGCCCACGAAGCTCGCCCCGAACAGGGTGTCGGGACGGGTGGTGTAGACGGGCAGGCCGTCCTCGAAGCCGGCCGGCGCGGCGCCCGACCAGGGGAAGCGGAACTTCAGCCCCTGGGAGCGGCCGATCCAGTTCTCCTGCATCAGCCGGACCTTTTCGGGCCAGCGGTCCAGGGTCTTCAGCCCTTCGATCAGATCGTCGGCATAGTCGGTGATGCGCAGGAACCACTGGTTCAACTTGCGCTTTTCCACCACCGCCCCGGAACGCCAGCCGCGGCCGTCCACCACCTGCTCATTGGCCAGGACGGTCTGGTCCACCGGATCCCAGTTCACCACCCCTTCCCGGCGATAGACCAGGCCGCGGGCATAGAGATCGAGGAACCAGGCCTGTTGCTTGCCGTAATACTCCACGTCGCAGGTGGCGAATTCCCGGCTCCAGTCGATGGACAGGCCCAGCTGTTTCAGCTCGTCCCGCATGCGGGCGATGTTGTCATAGGTCCAGGCCCGGGGGTCGACGCCGCGCTCCATGGCCGCGTTCTCGGCGGGCAGGCCGAACGCGTCCCAGCCCATGGGGTGCAGCACATTGAAGCCGCGGGCGCGCTTGAACCGCGCCACCACGTCGCCGAGCGCATAGTTGCGCACATGGCCCATGTGCAGCCGGCCCGACGGGTAGGGGAACATCTCCAGCACATAGTATTTCGGCTGGCCGGGCTTGATCTCGGCCCGGAAGACATCGGCCTCAGTCCAGGCCTCACGCCACTTGGGTTCGACATCCTTGGGATTGTAGCGCGCCATGTTCGGCAGCCTTCACGGTCTCGTCGTCAACGGTGGAGACCGACGCGCAGAAAGAGCCTTCGCGCCGGCCGCGGCAGGGACGGCGCGTTCGACGATCTCCCGGCAGAACGCGCCCCGGGGCGATCAGCCCCCGATATTGGAAAGTCGAAGCTGACGGGCCCGGGTCAGGATGGCGTTCTCCAGGTCCAGCTCGGTCTGGGGCGAGGGGGCCGCGTCGGTCCACTGACCGTCGGCGCCGCGCACCTGCTTGAACAGGGAGACGTTCAGCCCGTCGGCCCGCAGGCGGGAATCCAGGATGTAGACCGTGGCCTTGAACCGCTCGTTGGGCGTCTCGGGGCTGGTGTACCAGTCGGTGAGAATGATGCCGCCATAGGGGTCGGCCGAGGTCAGCGGCATGAAGGCCAGCGCATCCAGGCTGGCGCGCCAGAGATAGCCGTTGACCGAAATGGCCGCGGCCTGGGAGCTGCGCTCGCCGCCGCCCCGTCCAAACAGGCCCGTTCCCTCGCCGCGCGAGGCGCAGGCCGACAGGGTGACCAGGCTCAGGGCCAGGACGCTGGCAGAGATCTTGCGAATCCGAGCTCCGCGCACAAACGCCATATGACTCCGCCTCCAGTGAGAAAACCGCCGCGCAGCAGCGCCACGGCGCCGCCCCGCGCCCGGCCCTCTATAACAACCCGATTGCAGGCGCCAAACAGGAATCACGTGGCCCTGGCGCCACATAAAGCAGCCATATTTTCCCACAGGGCGAGAGTCTGGGACCCGCCGGTTGACCCGCGCGCCGCGGGGCCTCTAATCGAGACAACGGCCGCGACCGGACGATCTGGTGGCGGTTGCGGGGCGCAGGGGGCCCTTAGACGGTGAAAATGTCCAAACGGACGGTGGCTCTTATCGTGGGTGCGGCGGCTCTTTTCGGGTCGACCTTTGCGCACGCCCAGACCGCCAAGCCCAAGGGCATGGATTTCACCGTCCGCAGCGAGGCCATGCCTCAGGGTGGCAAGACCCTGAAGTGGGGCCTGCAGAACGGCCGTTGGGGCGTGACCCTGGATCTGGATCAGCCCACCGGCCGGGATGTGCAGCTGAACGACGTGCAGGCCGGCGCCTTCTTCAGCGTGACGCCGAGCCTTCGCGTCGGCGGCGCCGTCGCCCTGGGCGAGAAGGAAGAGCCTGCCTTCAAGAAGACCCAGCCCACGGACGCGACCCCCCGGGTCCGCCTGGAGACGGCTCTAAAGTTCTGAGGTTTCGGGCGCCGCGCTGCTCACGCGCCGGGCGCCAGGCCTTCCACCGCCGCCAGACCCGCAGCGCCCGTGGCCAGCAGCCTCCGGGCGCTTTTTTCGTTGATCCCCCCAAGCCCATAGACTGGCCCCCCC
>NZ_DAIMHV010000105.1:0-9266 GCF_036723115.1 Phenylobacterium sp.
CCCCAGGACCGTGCCCCCTTCCGCCCCCACATCACCATCCAGAACAAGGCCGATCCGGCCGAGGCGAGGGCTCTGTGCGAGCGGCTGCAACTGGAGTTTGAGCCCTTCGAGATCATCGCCGACGGGGTGGAGGTGTGGCGCTATCTGGGCGGGCCCTGGGCGGCGGTGGCGAAGGTGGACTTCGGCTTAAGCGGGCAGCCGATGACGCGGTGACGCGCGTCTTGGAAGCGCGTAGATTATGCGCATGACCCATGCGCGTCCCACAGGCCGTCAGCGACTCGCCGGGCGCTGAGCGTTCTGTTTGATGGCGTTTAGGCCTCAGACCGACTGCCCCGCGCTCCAGCCCGACGCCCAGGCCCACTGGAAGTTGTAGCCGCCGAGCCAGCCGGTGACGTCCACCACCTCGCCGATGAAATAGAGGCCCGGCACGTCGCGGGCGGCCAGGGTGCGGGACTCAAGGTCGCGGGTGTCCACCCCGCCCAGGGTGACCTCGGCGGTGCGGTAGCCCTCGGAGCCCACGGGCTTGACCCGCCAGGCGTTCACGGCCTCGGCCAGGGCGCGCAGGACCTTGTCGGACTGGTCGGCCATGTTGCCGGTCGGCGCGTGGGTTTCGGCGATGAGCTGGGCCAGGCGCTTGGGCAGGAGGTCGGAGAGCACCGTGGCCGGGGCGGCCTTGGGCCGGCGGGTGCGGGCCGCGCGCAGCTCGGCGTACACGTCCAGGCCCGGCGCCAGCGCCACCTCGATCTCCTGGCCCTCGCGCCAGTAGGACGAGGCCTGGAGGATGGCCGGGCCGCTCAGGCCCCGGTGGGTGAAGAGCAGGGCTTCGGAAAAGCGGGTCCTGCCCACGCTCACCTGCGCCGGATCGACGGCCACGCCGGACAGGGGGGCCGTGCGCTCCAGCAGGGAGACGTCGAAGGTCAGCGGCACGAGGGCCGGCCGGGTCTCGGTGACCCGCAGGCCAAACTGGCGGGCGACCTCATAGCCGAAGCCTGTGGCGCCCATCTTCGGGATCGACTTGCCGCCGGTGGCGATGACCAGGCTGTCGCAGGCGACCGGCCCGCCCGTGGTCTGCAGCGCGAACCCCGTCCCGGTCCGGGCGAACTCGGTGATGGCGGTCTGCAGGCGAAGCTCGACCCCGCCCTTGCTCATCTCGGCCAGCAGCAGGTCGATGATCTGGCGGGCCGAACCATCGCAGAAGAGCTGGCCCAGGGTCTTTTCGTGGTGGGCGATCCCGTACCGGTCCACCAGGGCGATGAAATCCCGGGGCGTGTAGCGGCGCAGGGCCGAGATGCAGAAGCGCGGATTGTCCGACAGGAAGTTGGCCGGGGCGGTGTGGATATTGGTGAAGTTGCAGCGGCCCCCGCCGGAGATGCGGATCTTCTCCCCGGGCGCCTTGGCATGGTCGATCACCAGAACACGGCGGCCCCGCTGGCCGGCCTGGGCGGCGCACATCATCCCGGCGGCGCCGGCGCCGGCGACCACCACATCGTACTTGGCTTCCATGGAGGTCTCTCTAGACCCTGACCCGAGTTCACGGAAATCGGATCACGATCCGGAATCTCAGTTGGACGCGGGGGCGCAGCGGCGCCGGGTGGACATTTGGGGCTTGAAGGCCTACCTAACAGGTCTCGACATATCGTCGCGCGACGCTCGACCTTCGTCCGTCTCCGCGCGATCGCTTAAGCCGACAGCGCTGATCTCCCGCGCCCCCCGCGTGGCGCCGATCGGCGGCTTTTGGCTGTGTGATCCGTAGAATCGCCCCCGCTCAGCCGGGGGCAGGGATGATCCCCCGCCGCAAGCGGGGCTGGGCCTGTCCCCCTCCGGGCAGGTCGGTTCTCGCCGTCGCCGACCAGCAGGAAAGGACCGCCATGTCCAAGGAAGAGTTCATCGAGTTCGAAGGTGTCATCACCGAGCTGCTGCCCGAGGGCCGGTTCCGGGTGCAGCTGGACAATGAACACACCATCCTGGCCTACACGGCCGGGCGCATGAAGCGGAACCGCATCCGCTCGCTGGTGGGCGACCGGGTGACGGTGGAAATGACGCCCTACGACCTGGAAAAGGGTCGGATCACCTACCGCCACAAGACCGAGGGCCCGCGTATGGGCGGCGGTCAGCGTCCGCAGTTCCGCCGCCGCTGAGGCCCGCGACCTGAAGGACTGAACCCGGCCGTCCAAAGTAGGGAGGCCGGGCGGGGGCGTGCGGCCGAGACCGGCCCAGGAGCTCCGCAATAACGGGAATTTCATTGGGGGCGCGACGACCTGTCGCTATTGATGGGCGTCTTCCCGTTCGGACGCCATCAACACGAGGGCCGCTTTGACCCTGGCGTGGATCGCCTTGTCGCCGTTTCTGGGAGCTCTGGCTCCCGCCCTGGCCATTCGCCTGGGACGCAACGCCTGTGCGCTCGCCACAGGCCTCGTCACCGCCACCGCGCTCGCCATGCTGCTGTCCCTGGCGCCGGCCGTCCTGGCCGGCGAGGTGGTGCAGTACCGGCTGCCCTGGTTCTCCAGCCTGGGGCTGGACTTCAACCTGTTCCTGGACCCGCTGGGGCTGATGTTCGCCGGCCTGATCCTGGGGATCGGGCTGCTGGTGATCATCTATGCCCGGTTCTACCTGGCCAAGAGCGATCCCATGGGGCGGTTCTATGCCTTCCTGCTCCTGTTCCAGGGGGCCATGGTGGGGATTGTCCTGTCGGACAACATCCTCCTGCTGCTGGTCTTCTGGGAGTTGACCAGCCTCTCGTCCTTCCTCTTGATCGGCTACTGGCGCCACCTGCCGGAGGGCCGGCAGGGCGCGCGCATGGCGCTCACCGTCACCGGGATGGGCGGTCTGTCGCTGATCGCCGGCCTGCTGATCCTGGGCCAGATCGCCGGCTCCTATGATCTGAGCGTCATCCTGGCCAATCGCGAAGCCATCCAGGCCTCGCCGCTTTATCTGCCGGCCCTGGTGCTGATCGTGGGGGGCTGTTTCACCAAGTCGGCCCAGTTCCCGTTCCACTTCTGGCTGCCCCACGCCATGGCCGCGCCGACGCCGGTCAGCGCCTATCTGCACTCGGCCACCATGGTGAAGGCAGGCGTCTTCCTGCTGGCCCGGCTGTGGCCCGTCCTGTCGGGGACCGAAGCCTGGTTCCTGCTGGTGGGGGGCGTGGGCCTGGTGACCATGACCTTCGCGGCGGTCACCGCCCTCTTCAAGGACGACCTGAAGGGGCTGCTGGCCTATTCCACCATCAGCCATCTGGGGATGCTGACCTTCCTGTTCGGCCTGGGCACGCCGGCGGCGGCCGTGGCCGGGGTATTCCACATCCTCAACCACGCGACCTTCAAGGCCGCCCTGTTCATGAACGCCGGCATTGTCGACCACGAGGCCGGAACCCGGGATCTGAAACAGTTGGGCGGGCTGGCGGGGCTGATGCCCATCGCCGCCACCCTGGCGGTCCTGGCTGCGGCCTCCATGGCCGGACTGCCGCCCCTCAACGGCTTCATCTCCAAGGAGATGATGCTGGAGGTGGCGGTCCACACTACGGTGTTCGGCCTGCCCTGGCTGGTGCCCGCCGTGGTGGCCTTCGCCACCATCTTCTCGGCCGCCTACGCCTATCGCTATGTGATCGGGGTCTATTTCGGCGGTCGGCGCGAGAGCTATCCGCACACCCCCCACGAGGCGCCCTTCGGCATGTGGGCCCCCTCGGCCCTGCTGGTCATCCTGGTGGTGGCCATCGGCCTTGCGCCGCACGCCATCGCCGGCGACCTGGTCAATGCGGTGGCCGCCACGGTCACCGGCGGGACCGCGCCGGTCAAACACCTCAGTCTGTGGCACGGCTTTGGCCTGCCCCTGCTGCTCAGCGCCCTGGCCATCGCCGGCGGCGCGGTGCTGCTGGCCTTCCATGTGCGGGCGGAATCCCTCTGGACGGCGCTGGGCCTGCCCCAGGCCAAGGCCTTGTTCGACAAGGTGGTGAACCGGTCGGTCATGGGCTCGCGCCGGGCCAGCGACGGCCTGCACAATGGTTCGCTGCAGCGCTATCTGGCGGTGATCATCGCCGCCAGCGCCTTGGTGGGCGTGGCCGGCTTCGTCAGCGGCGGCTATGTCCAGGGCGAGCGGCCGACCCTGCCGGCCCCGGCCTCGGCCCTGGTGGCCTGGCTGCTGCTGGTGGGGGGCGCGGGCGCCGTGGTCCTGGGCCACCGCCATCGCTACCTGTCGCTGATATTCATCAGCGTCATCGGCCTCGTGATCTCCCTGGCCTTCGTCTATCTCTCCGCGCCGGACCTGGCCCTGACCCAGATCTCGGTGGAGGTGGTGACCATCCTCCTGCTGCTGCTGGCGCTCAACCTGATGCCCAAGCAGACGCCGGTGGAAAGCTCGCCCGCGCGCCGGACCCGCGACGGCGTCCTGGCCTGTCTGGGCGGCCTGTTCATGGGCGGCGCGGCCTGGACCCTGATGCGCCGGGAGGGTCCGCCCTCCATCTCGGAGTTCCACTGGGCCAACTCCTATTCGGGCGGCGGCGGCACCAATGTGGTCAATGTGATCCTGGTGGACTTCCGCGGCTTCGACACCTTCGGCGAGATCATCGTCCTGGGTATTGCGGCCCTGACCATCTTCGCCCTGCTGGAAAGCGCCGGACGCGGGGCCTCGGGCCGCCGCCTGTCCAGGTGGGTCCCGGACCAGGCGCGCAGCCCCGAGCATCATCCGATGATGCTGGTGGTGGCCACGCGGCTGCTGCTGCCCCTGGCGGCGACGGTGGGGCTCTATCTGTTCCTGCGCGGCCATAACGAGCCAGGCGGCGGCTTCATCGCCGGCCTGGTGGTCTCCATCGCGCTGCTGATGCAGTACATGGCGTCCGGCTATTCCTGGTCCAATCAGAGGCTGCGGGCCGACCATCACGCCCTGATCGGGTTCGGAGTCACGGTGGCCGCGGCGACCGGCCTGGGCGCCATGATCCTGGGCGCGCCCTTCCTGAAGAGCGCCTATGAATATGTGCACATCCCCCTGATCGGCGATGTGGGCCTCTCCAGCGCGCTGGCCTTCGACATCGGCGTGGCCTGCACGGTGGTGGGTGCGGTCATGCTGGCCCTGCATCATCTCTCCAGCGTGGCCCAGCGGGCCGAGAAGTCCTCGCCCAATGTGCATGCCATGGATATCGACCCCAGCCGGCCGCCCGAAGTGGCCGCGCCGGCGACACCGGCGCCGCCGGTGAGCGGGGAGACGCCCCAATGATGAGTATCGAGCTTCTGGTGGCCAGCGCCGTGGGCGTGATGTCGGCCGCGGGCATCTATCTGGTGCTGCGAGGGCGGACCTTCCCGGTGGTGCTGGGCCTGGCCTTCCTGTCCTATGCGATCAACGTCTTCCTGTTCGCCTCGGGGCGACTGGTCACCGACCGGCCGCCCATCTACGCCAAGGGCCTGACCGAATACAGCGACCCGCTGCCCCAGGCCCTGGTGCTGACGGCCATCGTCATCTCCTTCGGCATGACGGCCCTGGTGGTGGTGCTGGCCCTGCGCACCTTCCTGGAGACCGGGACCGACCAGGTGGACGGCCGCGGCGAGCCCGTGGCCGCCGCCGGCGAGACCCCGCCGCCCGTGGAGCGCTGACGTGAACCACTGGTTGACCGCGCCCGTCCTGCTGCCCGCCCTCCTGGCGCCGCTGATGCTGCTGTTCCTGCGGCGCCGGCTGATGGAGTCGCGGGTCCTCTCCGTCGCCGGCTGCCTGGCCCAGCTCGCCTTCGCCGTGCTGCTCATGAACCAGGCCGACACCGGCCTGATCCAGAGCTACGCCTTGGGGGGCTGGCAGGCGCCCTTCGGCATCGTCCTGGTGCTGGACCGGCTTTCGGCCCTGATGCTGCTGACCACCTCGATCCTCGCCCTGGCGGTGGTCAGCTACGCCATCGCCTCGGGGCTGGACCGCTCGGGCTGGCACTTCCATCCCCTGTTCCAATTCCAGATTCTGGGGCTGAACGGCGCCTTCCTGACCGGCGACATCTTCAACCTGTTCGTCTTCTTCGAGGTGCTGCTGATCGCCTCCTACGGCCTGATGCTCTACGGCGGCGGCGGCGCGCGCCTGAAGGCCGGGGTGCAGTATGTGGTGGTGAATCTGGTGGGCTCCACCCTGTTCCTGGTGGCGGTGGGCCTGATCTACGGGGTCAGCGGGACGCTCAACATGGCCCATCTGGGCCAGATCGTCGCCCAGGCGCCGGCGGGCGATCACGGCCTGATCCTGGCCGGCGGCCTGCTCATGGTGGCGGTGTTCGGCCTGAAAGCGGCCCTGGCGCCGCTGCACTTCTGGTTGCCCCGGACCTACGCCTCCACCGCCGCCCCCATGGCCGCCCTGTTCGCCATCATGACCAAGGTGGGCGCCTACTGCATCCTGCGCTTCACCACCGTGACCTTCGGAGACATGGCCGGGCCGCTGGCCTGGGCGCCGGCGCCCTGGCTGCTCCCGGCGGCGCTGGCCACCATGGTGGTGGGCTTCGTGGGCGTGCTAGGCGCACGCTATCTGCGCCAGATGGCGGCCTTCGCGGTGGTGGGCTCCATGGGCACGCTGCTCAGCACGATCGCCATGTTCACGCCGGCCTCCACGGCGGCGGCCCTCTATTATCTGCCCCACACCACGCTTGCGGTCGCCGCCCTCTTCCTGCTCACCGACGCCATCGCCGCGCGGCGGGGGGACTATGGGGACAATCTGACTCCCAGCCCGCCCTTCCGGCAGAACGGCCTGCTCAGCGTGCTCTTCCTGCTGACCGCCGTGGCGGTGGTGGGGCTGCCGCCGCTCTCGGGCTTCCCGGGCAAGCTGCTGATCCTGGACGCCGTGCGCGGCGACCTGGCGGGCTGGCTGATCTGGGCCGCGGTGCTGGGGACGACCGTGCTGGGGCTGCTGGCCTTCGCCCGCGCCGGCAGCGCGCTCTTCTGGAAGTCGGCGGCCACGCCGGGCGAGATTTCGGTGGGGCAGGGGGCGCGGCCCCTGGCCCAGCCCGCCGCCGTGGCCGGCCTGCTGCTGGTCCTGGCGGCCCTGACCGTGCTGGGCGGCCCGGCCACGGCCTTCGCCGAACGCACCGCCGAGCAGCTCTACCGGCCGGGCGACTATATCGCCGCGGTCCTGGGCGCGAACTGAGGGAGGCGTAGGCATGATCGGCAAGCTTCTTCCGCACCCCGCCCTCAGCGCCACCCTGGTGGTGGTGTGGATGCTGCTCATCAACGAGCTGAGCTTCGGGGGCTTCGTCCTGGGCCTGGCCATCGGCCTGGTGGTGCCGATCATCACCAGCGCCTTCTGGCCCGATCGTCCGCGGGTGCGGTTCGGCCCGGCGACCTGGGGCTACCTGGCCCTGGTGCTGTGGGACATCATCGCCGCCAGCGTCCAGGTGGCCCGCATCGTCCTGTTCACCCCCAGCGCCAAGCTGCGCTCGGCCTGGCTGGTGGTGCCCCTGGACCTGACCTCGCCCGAGGCCATCACCGCGCTCGCCGGCACGATCAGCCTGACGCCGGGAACCGTCTCCTGCGACGTGTCCTCCTGTGGGCGGGTGCTGCTGGTGCACGCCCTGGACACGCCCGATCCGGCGGCGGAGGTGGCGCGGATCAAGAGCCGCTATGAGGCGCGTCTGATGAGGATCTTCGCATGATCGAAATGGCGCTGATGTTCGCCCTGGCCTGTGTGGGCCTGGCCATGGCTCTCAACCTGTGGCGGCTGGTGCGCGGCCCCACCTCGGCCGACCGGATCCTGGCGCTGGACACCCTGACGATCAACGCCATCGCGCTGATCGTCATGATGCAGATCCAGCAGGGCTCGGCGGTCTATTTCGAGGCCGCCCTGCTGCTGGCTACGGTGGGCTTCGTGGGCACGGTGGCCTACTGCAAGTTCCTGCTGCGCGGCGATGTGGTGGAGTAGGCCATGATGGACGCCGGACCCTTTGAAATCCTCATTTCGCTGATGCTGGTCATCGGCGGCTTCTTCGCGCTCGTGGGCTCCTGGGGCCTGGCGCGGATGCCCTCTCTGATGACCCGCCTGCATGGCCCGACCAAGGTCACGACCCTGGGGGTGGGGGCCTGCCTCATCGCCTCGATGATCTTTTTCCCGACCATGGTTGGGACCTATTCGGCGCACGAACTGCTGATCACCCTCTTCCTGTTCCTCACCGCCCCGGTGACCGCCAACATGATCGCCAAGGCCCACCTGCATCGTCAGGGCCGGGCCATCGATCCCAACCCCATGGACGGCATTTCCGAAGGCCTTCCGGAGACCGGGCGGGATTCCGGCTGGGCCACCTTCGACGGCCTGAAGAGCGACCAGCTGGACGTCACCCGCGAGGCCAAGGGGTCAGACTGAGGCTTGCCCGCGCGCGCGGAATCCCGGATGGATCGCGCCCGATGAGCAACGAACCCTTTTTCCGGCGGCAGGATGACGGCCGCTTCCTTCCGACGCCCGCCTGTCGCGGGCCCTGGAATCCCCAGTCCCTGCACGGGCGTGTGATCGTCGGCCTGCTGGGCCATGTGCTGGAGGCCGAGCACGGCGATCCGGACTTCATCCCCGCCCGGCTGACGGTGGACATGTACCGCCTGCCGGATTTCTCGCCCATCGAGGTGACCACCCGGGTGATCCGCGCCGGCGGCCGCATCAAGGTCGTGGACGCCGAGTTCATCAGCGGGGGCGTCAGCATGGGACGGGCGAGCTGCCAGTTCCTGCGCCGGACCACCGCGCCGGAGGGCCAGGTGTGGTCGCCTCCCAACTGGGACGCGCCCAAGCCCGCAGACATCGATCCGCCCGCCGACCAGCGCACGGCCATGGGCGGCATGTGGGCCATGCGCCGCATCACCGGCAATTTCGGCGAGGTGGGGGTCAAGCGGGCCTGGATGAGCGAGCTGCGCGAACTGGTGGAGGGGTGCGCCCTGACCCCCTTCACCCGCGTGGCGGTGGCCGCCGACTTCGCCAGTCCCTTCGCCAACGCCGGCGACAAGGGGCTGGGCTATATCAACAGCGATGTGACGGTCTATCTGCACCGCCTGCCGAAGACCGAGTGGGTGGGCTTCGAGGTGGTCAATCACGGCGCCACCGACGGCGTCGCCATCGGCGAGTGCTTCCTCTATGACGAGGAAGGGCCCATCGGCTCGGCCTCGTGCACGGCGCTGGCCCAGTCGAGGCGCGCGGGAGGCTGAGACGCCTCAAGCTGGGCGGCCTCAAGGTGGGAGGCTGGGCGAAATCTGCGGGGAACAGGGGACGGGGCTGACCTGTTGGCGGGGTCTGACCGGCGCGTTTGGGCGTCGGTCGCCAGAAGGAGCCCCCCATGGACC
>NZ_DAIMHV010000106.1:0-9120 GCF_036723115.1 Phenylobacterium sp.
TGGCTGGACGGCGGCCATCTCAGCACAGGACGAAGGCTCCCGTCCGGCGGACTTCGGACGCCTACAGGACGGCCGCCTCCAGCCGCGCCGCCCACAGGGCCTGGCGGCGCTTCAGCTCGTCTGCGCGGCCGAGCGGGGGATAGTCGGGGCGCAGGCGCTCCAGTTCCTCGAACCGGAAGGCGTCGAGCCCGTGCGCGCGGCAGGCGGCCTGGAGGCCGGCATAGGGGCAGGAGCCCAGGCGCAGGGAGAACCACAGGCCGTTCCGGGCGGTGTCCAGGTGGCGGCTGGCGCCCACCCAGGCCTGGCCCGTGGCGTTGCAGATCACGGCGAACACCCCCCAGGCGGGGGGCCGTTCCTTGTATTCGGCCGTGGCGGCCTTGCGCGCGGCGCGGTCCATACCTTCGCCCTCCGGGTTTTCACCCGGGTGATATAGGCGCTTATTTTACCCGGGTAAATAAGGCCGGGTCAGATCGCCGAATAGGCCGCCGCGATCAGGCGCTTCGCCCGCGGGTCGCCCAGCAGGTGGGCCGACTGCCTGTTCATCACATAGGCGCCGGCCAGGCCCGTCTGCGGATCGGCGAAGGCGCAGGAGCCGCCCCAGCCGGAATGGCCGAAGGTCTCATCCCCCGGCCCCCAGGGATGCAGGGCCTGATTGCGCATGACGCCGGCGCCCCAGCTCATGACGAAGGGCAGGACCAGGTCCTGGCCGGCGATCCGCTGGCGGGCCATCTGGGCGATGGCCGGGGGGGAGAGGACGGTGCGGCCGTCCAGGTCTCCGCCGCTGGCGAGCGCGCCCATGAGGCGGGCGAGCGCCGGGGCCGTGGCGTGTCCGTTGGCCGAGGGGATCTCCGCCCGGCGCCACTCCGCCTGCCCCCGGCCGCCGGGGGAAGACCAGGGCTCCAGAAAGGCCGCGCGGGTGGGGACGTTGATCTCGCCGAAGTCGGGAAAGGCCGGCGGGCGCTGCAGGTCTGCGCAGCGGGGGTGTTCGGCGTCGGGCAGGCCGATCCAGAGATCCAGGTCCAGGGGGCCGGCCAGGTCTTCGCGCAGGGCCGCGCCCATGGTGCGCCCGTCCACCCGGCGGAAGATCTCGCCGGCCAGATAGCCATAGGTCACCGGGTGATAGCCGCTGGCGGTCCCCGGCGGCCACAGCGGCGCCATGGCCGCGAGCCTGGCGCAGGTGGCGTCCCAGTCGAACCACAGGGCGGGCTCCACCGCCTCGACGAAGCCCGAAAGGCCCGCCTGGTGGGACAGGGCCTGTTCGACGGTGATCTCGCCCTTGCCGGCGGCGGCGAAGTCCGGCCAGACCTCGGCCACGGGCTGGCGATAGTCCAGACGGCCCTGGTCCACCAGGCGGGCGATCAGAATGGCCGCCACGGCCTTGGTGGTGGAGAAGACCGGGGTCAGGGTCTGGTCGTCGAAGGCCCGGCTGCGGGCCCGGTCGGCGTGGCCGGCCCAGAGGTCGACCACGAGTTCTCCGTCGCGGACCAGGGAGAAGCGGGCGCCCAGCTCGCTCCCCTCAGCGAAATTGGCGGCGAAGGCCTCGCGCACGGCCTCCAGGCCGCCGGCGCAATGGCCGTGGATGGGGACGGGTTCGGGGGAAGCGGTCAGGCCAGTCGCTCCATACGCACATGGGGAGAGGTGGCCTTCAGCCGCTGGGCCATGGCCACCACGGGCAGTTCGGCGGTCTTCCACATATGGGCCGCGGCGATGGTTTCGGCCACCCCGCCCACGGCGCGGGCCAGCGCATAGGAGGGCGACAGCCCGTCCAGCACCGCTGCGCCATAGAGGGCGGTGAGCAGGTCGCCCGTGCCCTTGGGCGCGGTGGGGCTGCGGGGATGGGCGGCCAGCCAGGCCTCGCGCCGATCGGCATAGACCACCCCGATCTCGGCCCCGCGCTGCACCGAGGAGACGAGGCAGGGCCGGCCCAGATGGCGGGCGGCGTCCACGGCCTGGGCCGGGGTGCGGGCCTCGGCGCCGGTCAGGCGCTCCAGCTCCCACACATTGCAGGCGACCAGGTCGCCCCGGGGGGTCAGGTCGGCGGCGACGGCCTCGGCCACCTCGGGCGCCACATAGAGGCCCGCCCCGTGGTCGCCCAGTATGGGGTCCACCAGGATGAAGGGCCGGCGCGCGGAGTCCGGCCGGGCGGCGGCGCGCACCGCGTCAATGGCCCGGGCGGCGGCCCGGACCTGATCGGGATGGGCGAAATAGCCGGTGATCAGAAGGTCGGTCTGGGCGAAGAGGCCGTTGGCCTCGATCCCGTCCAGCATGCCCTCGATGGCGTCGGCCGGCACGGCGGCCCCGCCGGGCGGGCCCCAGCCGGGATGGCGGCCATAGAGCACGGTGGGGACCACCATGGTGTCCACCTTGAAGGCCGCAAAGGTCAGGGCCTGGGCGCCGCCGCCCACCCGACTGGCGGCGACGTGACTGGAAATGATGAGGGCGAGCGGCATGGGCCCGCATAGAGACGGCCCGCGCCGGCGCCCGCAAGGGGCGACGGCGCGGCGTCACAGAATATTCGCTCGCGCCTCACGGGCGCGGGCGATCCGCTTCTAGTAACGGTAGTGTTCGGGCTTGAACGGACCGGCCTGGGGCACGCCGATATAGTCGGCCTGTTCCTGGGACAGCTTGGTCAGCTTGGCGCCCAGCTTGTCCAGGTGGAGCAGGGCCACCTTTTCGTCCAGGTGCTTGGGCAGGGTGTAGACCTGGGTCTCGTAGCGCCCGCCGTTCTGCCACAGCTCGATCTGGGCCAGGGTCTGGTTGGTGAAGGAGGCGCTCATCACGAAGGACGGGTGGCCCGTGGCGTTGCCCAGGTTCACCAGACGGCCTTCGGACAGAACGATGATCTTCTTGGCGTCCGGGAATTCCACATGGTGGACCTGGGGCTTGATCTCGTCCCACTTGAAGTTGCGCAGGCCGGCGATCTGAATCTCGGAATCGAAGTGGCCGATATTGCAGACGATGGCGTTGTTCTTCATCCGCCGCATGTGGTCGACGGTGAGCACGTCCTTGTTGCCGGTGGCGGTGACGAAGATGTCGGCCTTGTCGGCGACGTCGTCCATGGTCTGGACCTCATAGCCCTCCATGGCCGCCTGCAGGGCGCAGATCGGGTCGATCTCGGTGACGATCACGCGGGCGCCGCCGTTGCGCAGCGAGGCCGCCGAGCCCTTGCCCACGTCGCCGTAGCCGAGCACCACCGCGACCTTGCCGGCCAGCATGACGTCCGTGCCGCGGCGGATGGCGTCCACCAGGCTCTCGCGGCAGCCGTAGAGGTTGTCGAACTTCGACTTGGTGACGCTGTCGTTGACGTTGATCGCCGGGAACGGCAGCTCGCCGCGCTCGGCCATCTGGTAGAGGCGGTGCACGCCCGTGGTGGTCTCTTCCGACACGCCCTTGATGGCGTCGCGGATGGCCGAATAGAAGCCCGGCTTCTCCTTCAGGTACCGCTTCATGACGGTGAAGAGGGCTTCCTCCTCCTCGTTCTGCGGATTGTTCAGGACCGAGGGGTCCTTTTCGGCCTTGGGACCCAGCACGGTCAGCAGGGTGGCGTCGCCGCCGTCGTCCAGGATCAGGTTCGGATAGCCGCCGTCGGCCCATTCGAAGATCTTGTGGGCGTAGTCCCAGTACTCGATCAGGGTCTCGCCCTTGACCGCGAAGACCGGCGTGCCGGAGGCCGCGATGGCGGCGGCCGCATGGTCCTGGGTGGAGAAGATGTTGCACGAGGCCCAGCGGACCTCCGCGCCCAGGGCTTCCAGGGTCTGGATCAGCACCGCGGTCTGGATCGTCATATGGAGGGAGCCGGCGATGCGGGCGCCCTTCAGGGGCTGGGCGGCGCCGAACTCCTCGCGCACCGCCATGAGGCCGGGCATCTCGGTCTCGGCGATCTCGATTTCCTTGCGGCCCCAATCGGCGAGGGTGATGTCCTTGACGATATAGTCGGTCATGTCGGTGAATTTCCTGCGGTGCGGGCCAGGCCGGCCCGAGCTTGCGGTTTGCCCGCTCTATACCGAGGCGGGGGCAGACGGACAAGGATCGTATAAGGATATCTTTATGTGAATCTTACCAAGGATCGCTGATCTTCAGAATTTTCTCAAAGGCCGCCTCCGCCGCCGCCAGGCCCGGCCCCCGCCGGCTGGCGAGCTCGCCCGCCAGATGGCCCGCCGCATAGAGGGCCGGCCCCTCCAGCTTCAGCCGGGTCAGCAGGGCCTCGGCCACGGCGCCGTCGTTCAGCGATCCCAGGGCCGATTGCAGTTTCCGGACCTGCTTGATCAGGCGCCGCGCGGACTTGTCCTTGAGCAGGGGGCGGAAGCCCTCGGCGGCGTAGCGCAGCTTCTTGGCCTCAATCCTCACCTTGTGGCGGGCGGCGTCGTCCAGCAGGGCCAGGTTGCGCCCCTGGCGGGCCAGCTTTCGCCGGCGCTGGCCCAGGGCCTGGGCGGCGAAGTCCAGCCCGTCCCCGCCGCCCTCCTCCAGCGTCTCCAGCCAGTCGCCGGTCTCCACGAAGGCGCAGAGTTCCAGCAGCAGGCGGCGGAAGCGGGCCGAGGCCACCGCCGCCCGGGCGCGGGCATGGGCGCGGCCCCGCGCGCTCTCCAGCGCCTCGCCCAGATCGGCCAGGCCGTGGATGGCCGCCCCCTTCTGGGCCGCCGGGCGATAGGTTTCGGCCAGGAAGACGTCCAGCTCTCGGGCCTCGTCGCAGGCGCCGGCGATCCATTTCAGCTCGCCCTTCAGCCGCTCGGCCTCGGCGCCGGCCAACAGGGGCTTGAAGGTGGAAAAGGCGCTGCGCAGCCGCCGGGCGGCCACCCGCAGCTGGTGGATGGCCTCGGGCTGGTCGGCCGCGCGCAGGATCAGACCGTTGGCGGCCAGCTGGGCCAGGCCCTGGCGGCCCATGGCCTGGAAGGCGCCGGCCGCGCTCACCCCGTCCTTCAGGGTGGGCGGCTCATGACGCTGGGCGCCGGGAGGCTCCACCAGGGCGAACCCCTGGTCGGCCTTGGTCTCGAAGGACAGATAGAGGGGGGCCACGTCGAACAGCCGCCCGGCCAGGGCGAAGAGGGCGGCGGGCTCGCCGGCCTTCAGCTCCAGTTCCAGTTCGCACAGGCGGCGCTTGCGCCGTCCGGCGCGGATTTCCCCCTGGTCCAGGGCCGCCTCGACCTGCGCCTCGCCCTCGGCCACGGTGCGCAGGGTCCGCCGGACACGGACCTCGAACAGGGGCTCGAGCCGTTCGGCCGCCGCCGGGCCGATCACCTCCAGCAGGGCCGGATGGGAGAGGTCCAGGGCCTGACCCTCCACGGGGATCTCGGCTTCCCGGCGCTTGAGCCCGCGCCCGGCCTTCAGGGTCTGGCGCCGGCCGCCCGGCTCGTCGCGCAGGCGCAGGCCTGCGCCTGCGGCCCGCAGGTCACGCTCGGGCGTGTCGAAATAGGTGGCGGCCAGCTCGGCCTCCCCCTGGTCCTCGCCGCCCAGGGCGGCCAGCAGGGCCGGACCGTCGGCCGGATCGCAGAGGAACTTCAGTTCCACCTCTTGGGTCTCGGACGCCATGGTCTGCTCCGTCGGAAGAGTTTTCCTTGCCTGGTTCCATCAGCCTATAGGAAAGGAGTCCAGACCGCGTCCGCCCGCATTGTCCAGGAGTGCCGCATGAACGCCCCGATCTTGCATGTCGATCCCGCCCAGCCCCGGCATGACTGGACCCTCGAGGAGATCGAGGCCCTGTTCGAGCGGCCCTTCATGGAGCTGGTGTTCGACGCCGCCGCCGTCCACCGCCGCTGGTTCGACCCCTCCGAGGTTCAGCTGTCCCAGCTTTTGTCGGTGAAGACCGGCGGATGTCCGGAAAACTGCGGCTATTGCAGCCAGTCCCAGCACTTCAAGACCGGGGTTCCGGCCAGCAAGCTGATGGATGCGGGCACGGTGATCGCTGCGGCCGCCGAGGCCAAGGCCGGCGGCGCCCAGCGCTTCTGCATGGGGGCGGCTTGGCGCGACCTGAAGGACCGGGACCTGCCCAAGGTGGCCGAGATGATCTCCGGCGTGAAGGCGCTCGGCCTGGAGACCTGCGCCACGCTGGGCATGCTGCGGCCCGACCAGGCCCAGGCCCTGAAGGCCGCCGGCCTCGACTATTACAACCACAACCTGGACACCGGCCCGGACTATTACGACCAGGTGGTCACCACCCGCACCTATCAGGACCGGCTGGACACCCTGGAGGCCGTGCGCGACGCGGGCCTGTCCACCTGCTGCGGCGGCATTGTCGGCATGGGCGAGACCCGTCGCGACCGGGCGGGCCTGCTGCAGGCCCTGGCCACCCTGCCGGCCCATCCCGACAGCCTGCCGATCAACGACCTGATGCCCATCCCCGGCACGCCGCTGGGCGAGAGCCAGGGGGTCGACGGGCTGGAATTCGTCCGCATGATCGCCGTGGCCCGGCTGGTCTGCCCCAAGGCGGTGGTGCGCCTGTCGGCCGGCCGCGAGCATATGTCCCGCGAGCTTCAGGCCCTGTGCTTCCTGGCCGGCGCCAATTCCATCTTCGTGGGCGGCAAGCTGCTCACCACCGCCAATCCGGACAAGGACACCGACGCCGCCCTGATGGCCGAGCTCGGTCTGCGCCCCATGGGCTCGGCCAGCGCCTGAGGGCGCCGGCCAGGGCGGCCTACGGCGCCAGGCGATAGCCCCCGGCTTCGGTGAGCAGGAGCCGGGCGTTGCCGGGATCGGGCTCGATCTTCTGGCGCAGGCGATAGACGTGGGTCTCGAGGGTGTGGGTGGTCACCCCCGCATTATAGCCCCACACCTCGGCCAGCAGTTCCTCCCGCGAGACCGGCTTGTCCCCGGCCCGGTAGAGGTATTTGAGGATGTTGGTTTCCTTTTCCGTCAGCCGGATCTTGCGCTGGCTCTCGTCCACCAGGACCTTGGCCGAGGGCCGGAACTCGTAGCCGCCCAGCTGGAAGACCGCCCCTTCGGACTGTTCGTGGCTGCGCAGCTGGGCGCGGATGCGGGCCAGCAGGACGGCGAAGCGATAGGGCTTGGTGACATAGTCATTGGCGCCGGCTTCCAGCCCCTTGACCGTGTCCTCGTCGGAGGCCGCGGCGGTGAGCATGATGATGGGGGCGGCCACCCCCTGGTCGCGCAGGGCCTTGCAGACCTCGCGCCCGTTCATGTCGGGCAGGTCCACATCCAGCAGGACGAGGTCGGGGCGGTTGGCCCGGGCCATCTCAACCCCCTCGGCGCCGGTGCCGGCCTCGACGGGATTGAACTCCTCGTGCAATTGAAGTTGCTCGGCGACCGCTCCACGCAGGTCGGCGTCGTCGTCGATGATCAGCAGAGTCTTTCTTTGCGCCATAGGTCGAACATGCACCGCATCGCAGCCCCCGGGCAAAGAAAATTGGGGGCGACCCTTTGAAGTTCAACGCTGATTCGAAAGGCCGCTTCGTGGCGGGCGACCGCGCCTTTCCCTGCGCCATCGGCAAGGGGGGCATGGTGGCTGCGCAGGACAAGCGGGAGGGCGACGGCGCCTCGCCCCTGGGCGCCTGGCCCCTGCGCCGGGTCCTCTATCGCCCTGACCGAGGGCCTGCGCCCCGCACGGCCCTGCCGGTCTCGCCCATCGCGCCGGACGACGGCTGGTGCGACGACCCCGCCCATCCGGACTATAACCGCCCGGTCAAGCGACCCTTCGACGCGAGCCATGAGGCGCTTTGGCGTGAAGACGGCCTCTACGATCTGGTGGTGGTGCTGGGGCACAACGACGACCCGCCCGCCGCCCCCCTGGGCTCGGCGATCTTCCTGCACCTGGCCAAGCCCGACTACGCCCCCACCGAGGGCTGTATCGCGCTGGCCCGGCCTGACCTGGAGGCCGTGCTGGCCCTGGCCGCCCCCGGAGACGTGCTGATCATCGAGGCGTGAACGAGGGTCGGCCGGGCTCAGTCCCGCGCCCCGAACAGGGCCGAGCCCACCCGCACATGGGTGGCGCCAAAGGCGATGGCGGTCTCGAAGTCGCCGCTCATGCCCATGGAAAGCTGGCCAAGGCCATTGCGCACGGCGATCTTGGCCAGCAGGGCGAAGTGCGGGCCCGGCGGCTCGTCCGCCGGCGGAATGCACATCAGGCCTGCGACCGGCAGGTCGAGGGCGCGACAGGCGGCGATGAAGGCGTCGGCCGCCTCCGGCGCCACGCCCGCCTTTTGCGGCTCTTCCCCCGTATTGACCTGGACGAACAGGTCCGGACAGCGGCCGGCCTTCTGGGCGGCGCGGGCCAGGGCCTCGGCGAGGCGCGCCCGGTCCAGGCTCTCGATAACCTGGAAGAACGCCACGGCGTCGGCGGCCTTGTTGGTCTGCAAGGGTCCGATCAGGCGCAGCTCCAGCCCCTCGCGGCGGCCCTCCCAACGCTCCATGGCCTCCTGCACGCGATTTTCGCCGAACACCCGCTGGCCGGCGGCCACCACCGGGGCGACCTGTGACCAGGGCTGTTGCTTGGAGACGGCGGTCAGGGTCACATCGGCGCCGGTGCGCCCGCTAGCCCGGGCGGCGGCCTCGATCCGGGCCAGAATGGCGGCGCGGGCGGCCAGCGGATCGAAGGCGCCGCCGGGGCGCGGACGGGATGGAGGAGCGGACTCGTTGGGGGACATGGGCGCGGCCTACACCTTCTGGAACCTGCGGCGGACCGCCTGGTGTCTAAAGGCGCGCAGCCTTGGGCAAAACCCCCTGCCGCCGCTCTTGCTGTTCACCGATCCGCAGCGCACGCCCGACGTGCTGGCCGCCGCTGCCGCCCTGCCCCGGGGCGCGGGCGTGGTCTATCGCGGCTTTGGTCGCCCGGAGGCCCAGGCCGAGGCGCAGGCCCTGCGTCGGCTGACGCGGCGGCGCGGAGTGAGTCTGTTCATCGGCGCCGATGCGGGCTTGGCCCGACGGGTGCGCGCCGACGGGATCCACCTGCCCGAACGCCTGGCCGGCCGCGCCGGAGCGCTGCGCCGCTCAGGTTTTCAGGTCACTGCGGCGGCCCACAGCCTGGGCGCGGCGCGGCGGGGGCTGGCGGCCGGGGCCCAGGCGGTGGTGGTTTCGGCGGTCTTTCCCAGCGCAAGCCCCAGCGCCGGCGCGCCTCTCGGCCCGCTGCGTTTCGCCGTCCTGGCGCGGGCGGCGGGGGGGCCAGTCTATGGG
>NZ_DAIMHV010000107.1:0-9102 GCF_036723115.1 Phenylobacterium sp.
AGATGACGTAGTCGTACACAGCTTCGGCCAGGGTGTGGTCCATGCTGCGGGCCGGTTCGTCGCAGGTGGGACAGTTGACCAGCCGGGCCGGAACGCCCGCGGCCGTGCAATGGGCGGGCACGGGTTTCAGCACCACGGAGCCCGAGGCGATCTTGGCGTGGTCGCCGATGGTGATGTTGCCCAGGACCTTGGCGCCGGCCCCCAGCAAGACGCCCTTGCCGATCTTGGGGTGGCGGTCGCCCCGTTCAGCGCCCGTGCCGCCCAGGGTGACGCCCTGGAGCAGGGAGCAGTCGTCGCCGATCACCGCGGTCTCGCCGATGACGATGCCGGTCCCATGGTCGATGAAGACGCCCGAGCCGATGCGCGTGGCCGGGTGGATGTCCACCTGGAAGACTTCGGACATGCGGCTCTGCAGATAGAAGGCCATGGTGTCGCGCCCCTCTCCCCAAAGCCAGTGGGCGATGCGCTGGGTCTGCAGGGCCAGGAAGCCTTTGAAGAACAGGAAGGGTTGGACATAGCCCTTGCAGGCGGGGTCGCGCTCGAACACCGCCTTGAGGTCGGCCTCGGCCACGTCCACCAGTTCGGGCGCTGCGGCATAGGCCTGTTCGGCGATGTCGCGCAGGCTCATGGCCCGCAGCTCCTGGTCGCCCAGCTTGCGCGCCAGCTGGTAGGACAGGGCGTCGCCCAGGGCCCCGTGGCTGAGGATGACGGCGTTGAGGAGAGAGGCCAGGCCCGGCTCCTCGCGGGCGGCGCGTTCGGCCTCGTTGCGCAGGGAAGCCCAGACCGGCGGCGGATGCGCCGGATCGATGACCTCCAGATGCTTGGCTTCTTCCCGGCCCATCTTCGTCTCCCTTTAGCTCAGCAGCTGGCGCGCCAGCGCCGGCGGCAAGGCCCCTTCCCTGGCCATATGGTAGGCTCGGAGCAGCATCGCCACTGACAGCATATCGGAAATCTGGCCGCAAAGCGCGCATTCCAGCGCCTCGCGGAAGGGGACACGGGCCTGGGCCAGGTCTTCAGTGGCGTCCGGCGCCTTGGGGACGGGGCGAAAATCCCAGGCGATAAAGCCCACCGCCCGCTCGTCGGTGACCGAGTTGGAAAGCTGGGCGCGCAGGACCTCGCGCCACTGCGCCGCCTCCAGTCCGGCCTCTTCCCGCAACTCCCGCTGGGCGCTTTCCAGGGGATCACGATCCAGCGGCCCGCCGCCCTCGGGGATCTCCCAGCTGTAGTCGGCCAGGGGAAAGCGATGCTGGCCCACCAGGCTGACCGTGCCGTCCTCGTGCAGGGGCAGGATGGCCAGGGCCAGGTTCTTGAAGCGCACCACGCCATAGATGGCCGCCGCTCCGGTCGGCGCGGCGGCCTGATGTTCCTCCAGCCTGATCCAGGGATTGTCATAGACGAGGCGCGACGTCGTCGATGACCAGGGACGCCCATGAGGCCTCAGCCAGGCCGGGGGGTGGCGCTCCGGAGGTTTTTGCGACATATTCTCAAATGACCGATGGCGGTGGCGGACGCCTCGACCCTGGCGCCTCTTCTTCAGAAAAGGAATCCCTTGGCCTTCTCCCTCCCCGATCCCGCCGCCTTTGGCGAACCCCTGCCGCTGAAAGCGCGGCCCGAAGTTCTGGACTTCCTGGCCACCCGCCGCTCGGCCACCGCGCTCACCCTGACCGCGCCTGCGCCCAGTGAGGCGGATGTGGAGAGCCTGCTGCGCCTGGCCGTGCGGGTTCCCGACCACGGCAAGCTCGCCCCCTGGCGCCTGATCATCCTGGATGCGGCGGCCAAGACCGAGTTCGCCGCCCGGCTTCAGGCCCTGGCCGAGGCCCGGGGCGATGTGAAGCAGGTCGCCAAGCTCGGCAAGCTGAAGGCGCCCCCGATGGGCGTGGCCGTGGTCTCCCGGCCCCGGCCCGGCGACATTCCGGAGTGGGAACAGCTGATGTCGGCCGCGGTGGTCTGCGCCAACCTTCTCTACGGGGCCACGGCCATGGGCTATGGCGCCAACTGGATCACCGACTGGTACGCCTATGACCCCGACGCCTTGAAGATCCTGGGGCTGGAGCCCGGCGAGCGGGTGGCGGGCTTCATCTTCATGGGCACCGCCAAGGAGACGCCCTTGGAGCGTGACCGGCCGGTCGTCTCGGCCCAGGTCACCCGCTGGTCCCCGCCCGCCTGAGGGGGCGACACCGCCTTCGGCTCGGCAAGGCGGACACACAAAGGCCGGACGGCGCACCGCGCCGCCCGGCCCCAGGTGACACGCCCGAGGAGAGTTGGGCTCATACTATATAGCCTAGAAACCGACACTTAGCCAGTCGGCGCCCTTGATGCGGCCTGTGAGGCGCCTGGGCGTGTCAGCCCAAATTGGGCGCGGGGCGCAAAGCTCGCCCGGCCCTCAGCCCCGGCCGCGATAGGGGGCGACGCCGGGATCGGGCAGCCAGAGGCCTTCGGGCGGCGGACCCGACTGCCAGAAGACGTCGATGGGAATGCCGCCCCGGGGATACCAGTAGCCGCCGATCCGCAGCCAGCGCGGCTGGGCGACCTCGACGATGCGGCGGCCGATGGAGACGGTGCAATCCTCATGGAACGCTCCGTGATTGCGGAACGAGGCGAGGTACAGCTTCAGCGACTTCGATTCGATCAGCCAGGCGTCGGGGGCGTAGTCGATCACCAGATGGGCGAAGTCGGGCTGGCCGGTGACCGGGCAGAGCGAGGTGAATTCCGGCGCGGTGAAGCGGGCCAGATAGAGGGTGTCGGCCTGGGGGTTGGCCACCCGCTCCAGGACCGCCGCCTCAGGGCTGTCGAAGCCGCGCACCTCGCGGCCCAGCTGGGTCAGCTGCATCTCTTCCATCGGCCCGCTTTAGCCCTCGCCGGCGCGGGCGGCAACCAACCCCCGCGACAGGGCCCGCGCGACAGGGCCCGCGCCGCGGGCTATCACCTAAGCCAAAGGCCCCGGCAGCGGGCGCGTCAGTTAGGAGGACAGAGAATGAGCGGCAGGGATTTCCAGGACTTCGTGGTGGTGATCACCGGCGCCTCCACCGGGCTTGGCCGGGCCATCGCCGTGGAGACCGCCGCCCGCGGCGCGCGGGCCGTGGTCATCAACTACGCCCGCAGCCAGGCCGAGGCCGAAGAGACCCGCAAGCTCGTGGAGGCCCAGGGCGCGCAGGGGGTTCTGGTCCAGGGCGACGTGGCCGATGACGCCGACTGCCGCAGGATCGCCGAGGCCGCCGCGCCGTTGGGGCGCATCGACGCCCTCTTCAACAACGCCGGCATGACCCGCTTCGCCAGTCACGCCGACCTGGACGCCGTCAGCGCTGACGACTTCCTCGACCTCTATAAGGTCAATGTGGTGGGGGCCTATCAGACTCTGCGCGCCTGCCGCAGCCTGCTGGAGGCCGCGCCTTCGGCTGCGGCGGTGGTGAACACCTCCTCCATCGCCGGCGTCATGGGTATCGGCTCTTCGGTGCCCTATGCGGCGTCCAAGGGGGCCCTGACGACCATGACCCTGTCCCTGGCCCGGGCTCTGGCGCCCAAGATCCGGGTCAATGCGGTCTGCCCTGGCTTCATCGACACGCCCTGGTTCGGCAAGGGCGTGTCGGCCGAGCGGGCGGAGAAGATGCGCCAGGGGGCGGCGGCCTCCACCCCGCTGAAAGCCGCCTCCACCGCCGAGGACGTGGCCGGAGCAGCGGTGTTCCTGGCCTCGCCCGCCGCCCGTCACATCACCGGCGAGACCCTGCTGGTCGATGCCGGAACCCACCTGGGGTATGCCCCGCTCGCCATGCGGTAGCAGTGTTGCGGAAGCGTGACAGTAAGGCGCCGGATTTTTCGGCGCCCCTTTCGCGGTATGGTCAATTTTCGCGCACGGTTTATGGAGGTGGGGTCGAGCGGGCGGCCCGGATTGATCTGCCAGCCTCCACCATGAGGATGCAGAACATCGGTCGGGCGACGCCGGATCGGGAACACAAGGGGATAAACGAAATGAAGACCATTAAGCTCACGCTTCTCGCCGCCGCGGCGACGCTTGCCATGGGCGGCGCGGCCGCCGCCCAGGAATCGCCCATCAGCTTCAACTTCGGCGTCGCTTCGGACTATGTGTTCCGGGGCGTCAGCCAGACCGACGAGAACTTCCAGGTGTTCGGCGGCGCCGATATCGCGCTCACCGACATGGCCTATGCCGGCGTCTGGGCCTCCAACGTCGACTTCAACGACAGCACCGACGCTGAGATCGACTTCTATGTGGGCGTGACCCCGCAGGCTGGCCCGGTCGCGCTGGACTTCTCGGCCATCTATTACGCCTACGCCAATGCGCCCTCGAACTCGAACTACAGCTACTGGGAGTTCGCGGCTTCGGGCACCGTGCCGGCCGGCCCGGCTGAAATCGGCGCGGCCTTCTACTACTCGCCGGACTTCTTCGGCGGCATCGGCGACGCCTACTACTACGAAATCAACGCGGCGGCTCCGATCAACGACATGTTCTCGGTGAGCGGCGCGCTGGGCCATCAGGCCTTCGACGCTGGCGGCGACTACACCACCTGGAACATCGGCGTCGGCGTGGCCTTCAACGAGACCTTCGGCCTCGACCTGCGTTACCACGACACCAACGAGGACGCCCTGGGCAAGCTCGGCGAAGGTCGCGTGGTGGCGAGCCTGACGGCGGCCTTCTAAGGCTGATCCGCCTGACCTGTTTGAAGGGCCGTCGCCATTGTGCGGCGGCCTTTCTCATTTCCAACATGATCGAGCCGCAATGCTGATCTAGATGGCGGGCGGGTGCTTCGTCCGGCGCGTCTTCACGCCCGGATTGAGTTTGTTTGGAGGGGCCGATTGCGCCATCTATGGTGCGCAAACGGCAGGGAATCGCGGAGAGCAGCCCTATGGTGCGGATGGCCTTGCGTGCGCAGACCGTCGTGGTCGATGTCGCCATTGCAGCCCTGGCCTTCCTCTGCGCCTACCTCCTCTCGCCATCGGCCTTGCCGGACATGGGTTTCGACGGCCAGCCGTCCCTGAACATCGTCCAGCTCACGGCCATCTACGCCGCCTTCGCCGCCCTGTTCACCGCGGTGTTTCGGCGCGAACTGTCCCCCTGGCGCTACGCCTCGATTCCCGACGCCCTGGTGATCGCGCGAATCGCCGCGCTCACCGCGATCCTCTTCCTGCTCACCGTCTGGATCGTCGACCGGGCCTCGACCCTGCCGCGATCGGCTCTGGTCATGGCCGCGGTGTTCCAGGCCACGGGCTGCCTCAGCCTGCGCGTGGTGCGTCGGGCCATCCATGAGCACGCCATCGGCCGCATGGGGCCGCGCCCCATTGTCGAGACCGGCGCGCCGCCGCCCGCCCTGCTGCTGATCGGCCCGCCGGCCCTGGCCGATTCCTATCTGCGCGAGGCCGCCCGCTCCGGCGACCGTCGCTACGCCCCCGTGGGCATCATCGGCACCGACATGCGCGACGTGGGCCAGCAGGTCCGGGGCGTGTGCATCATCGAGAGCCTGGACAAGCTGGACGATGCGCTGACCGATCTGCGCCGCTGGAACCGGTCGCCTCGGGCCGTCCTCTTCCTGGAAGAGCCCAGCAAGCTGAAGGGCTTGCGCGCCGATCACCTGGGCCGGTTCAAGACCGACGGGGTGCGCCTGCTGCGCCTGCCGCGCATCGTCGATCTTCGTCAGCATGACGGCCCCGCGCTCATGCCCCTGCGCGACGTCAGCGTCGACGAACTTCTGGCCCGCGAGCCCATCCAGTTGGACGAGGCGCCGGTGGCCGACCTGGTCCGCGGCCGGCGGGTGCTGATCACCGGCGCCGGCGGCAGTATCGGCGGCGAACTGGCCCGCCAGGTGGCCCGCCTGGACTGCGCTCACCTGATCTTGCTGGACTCCTCGGAGGCCGCGCTATTCTCCATCGAACGCGAACTGGCCGAGACCCAGCCGGACCTGCCCCGCACCGCCGTGCTTTGCGATGTGCGCCATGCCGGCCGGCTGTCGGGCCACTTCCTGCTGCACAAGCCCGACCTCGTCTTCCACGCCGCGGCGCTCAAGCATGTGGCCATGGTGGAGCGCCACCCCTGCGAAGGGGTGCTGACCAATGTGGTGGGCACCTGGAACGTGGCCGAGGCCGCCCGCGCCAGCGGCGCCGCCCAGATGGTGCTCATCTCCACCGACAAGGCCGTCGACCCCACCAATGTCATGGGCGCCACCAAGCGTCTGGCCGAGGCGGTGATTCAAGCCCAGCAGACCACGGGTTCGGGCACCCGCTTCGCCGCGGTGCGGTTCGGCAATGTGCTGAATTCCGCAGGCTCGGTGGTGCCGATCTTCAAGTCGCAGATCGAGCGGGGCGGTCCGGTGACCTTGACCCACCCGGACATGACGCGCTTCTTCATGACCATCCCCGAGGCGGTGCAGCTGGTCCTGCACGCCACGGCAGCCAGCGCCAAACAGAAGGACGATCAGGCCAGACTCTTCCTGCTGGAGATGGGCGAACCGGTGCGCATCATGGATCTGGCCCGCCAGATGATCGCCTTGTCAGGCCTGGTTCCCGAGCGGGACATCGAGATCAAGGTGACGGGGCTGCGGCCGGGCGAAAAGCTCACCGAAACCCTGCTGGACGAGACCGAACAGGCCCAGCCCTGCGCGCCCAAGGTGCTGCAGGTGATCTCCAACTCGGCCCTGCGGATCACGCCGGGCCACCTCCAGACCCTGGAAGCCCTGGCCGAACAGGCCGACGCCGAGGGGGTTCGCAACGCCCTCTTCGACCTGATCGCGCAAATCCGTGGTCAACGTTCTGGCGCGGCCCCCAAGCTGAAAGTCGTCGGCAAGGCCTGAGGCCAAGGCGCCGGCGAGGCCCAACCGGGCTTCTCCCCGTTATCGATCAGACATCGCCCCGGCCAACGCCGGGCGTTTACCTGCGGGCATTCGAAGGCCCCAGACCCACCGCGCAAACATCGAACCCTGTTACTACATTTTTCGATTTACTTAACCATGATGTTCTTGGAACTCATGCGCGTCGATTGCTTATAAAGACCTTGGCTCGCCCCATTTTGGGCGGTCTTACTGTCGCTCATGACTTCTACGCGGAAGTATGTTTTCGCCATGAGAGGCCTCAATACCATAGCCGCAGGGACCGCCCTCGCCTTGGCCGCCCTGGCCGTCCTGGTGGCGGTGGTCACGCCGCTGGACTTGCCGGGACAGATCCTGTTCGGGGCGGCGACCATCTGCGCGGGGCTGTTGATGCGGCGGCGCGACAGCCGGCGGGTCACCATCGCGCTCTGCCTGCTGTCGGTGGCGGTGAGCACCCGCTATATCTTCTGGCGGACCACAGAGACCCTGGACTTCCCCGATCTGGCGAGCGGCCTTTTCGGCTGGGGGCTGTTCCTGGCCGAGCTCTATGCCTGGCTGATCCTGGTGCTGGGTTACGTCCAGACCGCAGCGCCCCTGCGCCGACCGGTGCGCCCCATCGAGGGGCCGGTGGAGACCTGGCCCACCATCGACGTCTTCGTCCCAACCTATAACGAGAGCCTGCAGATCGTCCGCGACACGGTTCTGGCCGCCCTGGCCATGGACTATCCCCGCGACCGCTTCAAAGTCTATCTGCTCGACGATGGCCGCCGCCCGGAGTTTCGCGCCTTCGCCGAAGCCGCCGGGGCGATCTACATCACCCGGGACAACAACCTTCACGCCAAGGCCGGCAATCTCAACAACGCCCTGACCCAGAGTTCAGGCGAGCTGGTCTGCATTTTCGACGCCGACCACATCCCCACCCGCGCCTTCCTGCAAATGACCGCGGGCTGGTTCCAGGCCGACGATCGCCTGGCCCTGCTGCAGACCCCGCACCACTTCTATTCGCCCGATCCGGTGCAGCGGAATCTGGTGACCATGCGCGACATCCCCGACGAGGGGGCGCTGTTCTATGGGGTGGTTCAGCCGGGCAACGACCTCTGGAACGCCGCCTTTTTCTGTGGGTCCTGCGCCCTTATCCGCCGGCGGGCGCTTGAGGAGACCAACGGCTTCGCCGGCGAGACGGTCACCGAGGACGCCCACACCGCCCTGAAGCTGCAGCGCCGCGGCTGGAACACCGCCTATCTGGAGATCCGCCTGGCCTCGGGCCTGGCGACCGAGCGTCTGGCCCTGCACATCGGCCAGCGGGCGCGGTGGGCGCGGGGGATGATCCAGATCTTCCGGGTGGACAATCCGCTGATGGGACCGGGCCTGAAGCTGACCCAGCGGCTTTGCTACCTCAACGCCATGCTGCACTTCATGTTTCCGCTGCCCCGGGTGGTCTTCCTGACCTCGCCCTTGGCCTTCCTGCTGTTTGGCCAGAACGTCATCCAGGCCTCGGCGGCGATGATCGCAGCCTATGCGGCCCCCCACCTCTTCTTCGCCATCAGCACCGCCAACCACCTGCAGGGCAAGGATCGCCGCGCCTTCTGGGGGGAGATCTACGAGACGCTGCTGGCCTTCCATCTGGTGAAACCCACCTTGCAGACCCTGATCGACCCGAAGCGAGGCAAGTTCAACGTCACCGAGAAGGGCGGCATCCTCGACCGCGCCTATTTCGACGCCAAGCTGATGTGGCCGCATCTTCTGGCCGCGAGCCTGCTCATCGCCGGCGTGGCCACGGGCTTTGGCAAGCTGCTCTGGCCCGACCGGTATGAGGTCAATGTCGGCACCCTGCTGCTCAACACCGGCTGGTCGGCCTTTAGCCTGCTCATCTTGCTGGTGGCCCTGGCGGTGGGTCGCGAGACCCGGCAGCTGCGCTACTTCGTCCGCGTCGGCGCCCATCTGCCCATCCGTATTCACCTGACAGATGGCCAGCTCGTCGAAGCGGTGACCGATGAAGTCTCCATGGGGGGCCTTTCAGTGCCGCTGCCGCCCCACCTGTCGTTCGACCCCGCGCAGGTCGCCCGGTTTGAAATGCTCTGCAATGACCGCTGGCTCAACTACCCGGTGACCCTGGTAAGCCAGGCGGGCGGCGTGCTGCGCGTGAAGTTCGAGGAAATGTCGCTGGCGCGTCGGCGGGAGCTGGTCTCCGCCATCATGGGCCGCGCCGACGCCTGGCAGCCCGCCGGCAAGCCGCCGCCGGTCAATCCTCTGGCCGCACTGGCCAGCTTGCTGACCGCCAGTCTGAGCC
>NZ_DAIMHV010000108.1:0-9041 GCF_036723115.1 Phenylobacterium sp.
CCAAGCGCTACATCACCAACGCCAACAAGGCCGACCTCTTCACGGTGATGGCCCGCACCGATCCCAACAAGCCCGGCGGCGGCGGCGTTTCGGCCTTCCTCGTGCCCCGCGATCTGCCGGGCCTGTCGGTGGGCAAGCCTGAGAAGAAGATGGGCCAGCAGGGCGCCCATGTCTGCGACGTGGTCTTCGACAATGTGCGGGTGCCGGCGGAAAACCGCCTGGGCGCGGAGGGCGAGGGCTTCAAGGTGGCCATGCAGGTCCTCGACCGCGGCCGGCTGCACATCTCGGCCGTCTGCGTCGGCGTGGCCGAGCGGCTGATCGCCGACTGCGTGGCCTATGCCAGCGAGCGCAAGCAGTTCGGCCAGGCCATCAGCCAGTTCCAGCTGGTCCAGGGGATGATCGCCGACTCCAAGACCGAGGCCCTGGCGGCCAAGGCGCTGACCATGGAGACCGCCCGCAAGCGCGACGCCGGCCAGAGCGTGACCATGGAGGCGGCCGCCGCCAAGTACTTCGCCTCGGAGATGGTGGGCCGGGTGGCCGACCGGGCGGTGCAGATCTTCGGCGGCGCGGGCTATATCGCCGAATACGGGATCGAGCGCTTCTATCGCGACGTGCGCATCTTCCGGATCTATGAGGGCACCAGCCAGATTCAGCAGGTGGTCATCGCCCGCGAAACCCTGAAGCGCGGCGGATGATGTCTGATCCCATTGAGACCGTGATCCTCGACCTGCTCGGCCCCTTGGCGCCCGGCAAGTCGATCTCGCCGGAGGAGGCGGCTCGGGCCGCCGATCCCGAAGGCTGGCGTCGCACCATGCCCAAGGTGCGCGCCGTGGCGATCGGCATGGCCAGGGACGGCCGGCTGGTGATCACCCGCCACGGCAAGCCCGCCGACCCCAACCGCTTCAAGGGCGTCTATCGCCTTCGCCTGCCCCTGGAGGGCGACGCCCCGCCTGCGGGCTGAGCGTCAGATTTCCATCAGGCCCGGCCGCCGGCCAGGGCCGCCAGGCGGGCCTGCTGGGCGTGGACGGGATGGGTCGAGCGCCCCGACAGCTGGAAGCGGTTCACCGAGTCCGAGAGCGACGCCGCATGCTGGTCCAGGGTGCGGGTGGCGGCGTTGGCCTCCTCCACCATGGCCGCGTTCTGCTGGGTGACCTTGTCCATCTCGTTGATGGCGGTGTTGACCTCGGCCAGGCCCACCGACTGCTGTTCGGCTGAGGCGGCGATATCGGAGATGACGTCGGAAATCTCCACCACCTTCACGACGATGCCGCTGAGCGCCTCGCCGGTCTGGCCCACCAGTTCGACGCCGCTCTGCACCTGACGGCCCGACGCCTCGATCAGGCCCTTGATCTCCTTGGCGGCGTCGGCCGAGCGCTGGGCGAGCGCCCGCACCTCGGAGGCGACCACGGCGAAGCCGCGACCCGATTCCCCGGCCCGGGCGGCCTCCACCCCGGCGTTGAGCGCCAGCAGGTTGGTCTGGAAGGCGATCTCATCGATGACGCCGATGATCTTGCTGATTTCCTGGGCGGAGGTTGCGATCTCGCCCATGGCGGCCACGGCCTGGTCCACCACATCGCCACTGCGCTTGGCCTCGGTCTGGGCCGAGGCCACCGATCCCCGCGCCTGACCGACGCCAGCAGCGGTGCGCCGCACGGTGGCGGTGATTTCGTCCAGGGCTGCGGCGGTCTCTTGCAGGCTGGCGGCCTGTCGCTCGGTGCGCTGGGACAGATCGTCCACCGCCGTGGCGATCTCCCGCGAGCCCGAACGGATCTCGCCCGCGGCGATAGCGATGGAGCCGATGGCCGTTTCCAGCTGGCCGATGGCGGCGTTGAAGTCGGCCTGCAGCTGGCGGTACTCCGGCGCCACCTCGGCCAGCATCCGCGCTGACAGGTCCCCCCGGGCCAGCTTGGAGAGCTCCTTGGCCATGGCTTCCACCAGGGCCTTCTGGTCACGCCCGGCCTGTTCAAAGGCCGCTTCTGTGGCGGCCAGGCGCCGGTCGAGTTCACCGCGCGAGGCTTCGGCCTCGGCCTCCAGCCGGGCGCGGGCCTCGGCGTTCTCGCGGAACACGACGACCGAGGCGGCCATGTCGCCGATCTCGTCGCGCCGTTCGGCGCCCGGGATGGACTCGACGCTCTGGCCCGCCGCCAGGCGCCGCATGGTGGCCGACATGCGCGACAGGGCGGTGATCACCAGGCCTTCGAAATAGAGGGCGCCGACCACCACGCCGACCACCGTGCCCACCCCGATGGCCAGGCTGACCATGGTGGCGAGGTTCAGGATGCGCGCGGCCTCCTCGCCGCCGCCGGCCTCGGCCACCATATGGAGCAGGGTGATGTTCAGGCCGGCCAGGGCCAGCATCGCCACCATCCCCAGGGCCCAGGAAAGGCGCATCCGCCCCTTGATCGTCTTCAGCATCGCCGGACTCACCGCTTGGTCGTCAACGTCCTCCGCGTCGCCTGACCCAAGCAGGCGAACACATCGGGCTTTCAGCCGCTATATGTCCGCATGACCCTGGAAACAGTCTTAACGGAGATTGCACAATGCCGCGCCTGCGCGGGCGAGTTGTCGCATGCGCCGCGCCCGGTGGTGCGGGTGCGCCGAGAGACCCGCCTGCTGATTTGCGGCCAGGCGCCGGGCAGGCTGGTGCATGAGACCGGCCTGCCGTTCAACGATCCTTCTGGCGTCCGCCTGCGCAAGTGGCTCGGGATCGATGCGGAGACCTTCTATGGCGACCCGGCCATCGGCGTGGCGGCCATGGCCTTCTGTTTTCCAGGGACGAATCCCAAGGGCGGCGACTTCCCTCCGCCGCCCCGGTGCGCCGAGCTTTGGCGCCCCAGGCTTCTGTCCCATCTGCCGAATGTGGAGCTGACCCTGCTGGTGGGCTCATACGCTCAGGCCTGGGCGTTGGGCGCCCGCCGCAAGGCCACCATGGGCGAGACGGTGCGCGCCTGGCGGGACTATCTGCCCGCCCTGTTGCCCCTGCCGCATCCATCCTGGCGAAACACCGCCTGGCTGAAGCGCAATCCCTGGTTCGAGGCGGAGGTGACGCCCTATCTTCGCCAGAGGGTTCGGGAAATCCTTGGCCGATGATACGCGCTTCCGTCTTCGCCCTGATCGCCAGCCTGCTGGCGGCCTGCACGCCCCTGGTGACCCAGACCTCCATGACGCCGCCGCCCAGCTTCGCCGGCCCGCACATCCAGGCTGACCGCTTCGTCTCCTTTGACGGCGCGGCCCTGGGCCTCACGGTCTGGCCGGCCGAGACGGGCGAGCCGGAGGTGGTGCTGGTGGCCCTGCACGGCATGAACGACTACGCCAACGCCTTCCACCTGGCCGCGCCGCACTGGGCCAGGCAGGGGATCACCACCTACGCCTATGACCAGCGCGGCTTCGGCCGCTCGCCCAACCGGGGGGTCTGGCCGCGCGAAGAGGTGCTGCTGGAAGACCTGCGCACCCTGGTGGCCCTGGTCCGCCAGCGGCATCCGCACGCCTATGTCGCGGTGGCCGGGGAGAGCATGGGCGGGGCGGTGGCGATCCGCGCCTTCGCCTCGCAGCACCCGCCGCAGGCTCATCGCCTGGTGCTGCTCTCGCCGGCGGTCTGGGGCTGGTCCACCCAGCCTCTGCCCTACAAGACCCTGCTCTGGTTCGCCGCCCACATGACCGGGGCCAAGGTCTATACGCCCCCCGACTGGGTCACCGACCGCGTTAAACCCACCGACAATGTGGAGGAGATGCGGGCCATGGGCGCCGACCGTCTGATGATCTGGGGCGCGCGCTCCGACGCCCTGTTCGGGCTGGTGGAACTCATGGAGGGCGCCTGGCGCGATATCGGCCGGTTGCAGGTCCCGGTGCTCTATCTCTACGGGGCCAATGACGAGATCATCCCTCAGCGACCGGCCTTCCGGGCCGCCGCCCGGCTGAAGCCGCAGGATCGCAGCGCCTATTATGACCAGGGCTGGCACCTGCTGACCCGCGACCTGCAGCGCCAGACGGTGATCGCCGATGTGGCGGCCTTCCTGAAGGCGCCGGAGGCGCCGCTGCCCTCGGGCGCGCCGCCCATCCCCACCGCCCCGGGCGCCGAGGGCTGGCCGGACGAGACCTCGTCCGACGCCGGGCGGGAAACGGCGGGCTTGTGAGCGCGCCTTGGTAGGGCTAGAGGCCGGCCATCCCTTCCTGGCGGCGAGCCCGAACCCATGACGCTTTTCGATTCCCCCGACTTCGAGGGCCATGAGGCCGTTCACGCCTTTTCCGACGCCGCCACCGGACTGAAGTGCATCATCGCGGTGCACTCCACCGCGCGCGGTCCGGCGGCCGGGGGCTGCCGCATGTGGCCCTTCGCCAGCGCCGAAGACGCCCTGCAGGACGCCCTGCGCCTGTCGCGGGCCATGTCCTACAAGAACGCCATGGCCGATCTCGACCTGGGCGGCGGCAAGGCGGTGATCATCGGCGACTCCCGCACCCAGAAGACGCCGGCCCTGTTCGAGGCCTTCGGCCGGGCCGTCGAGGCGGTGGGGGGCGCCTATTGGACCGCCGAGGATGTGGGGGTTTCCCCCGCCGACCTGATGTACGCCCGTCGGCAGACCCGCTATGTGGCGGGCCTGGAGGGCCACCCGGCCGCCTCGGGGGATCCCAGCCCGGTGACCGCCGAAGGGGTGTTTCGGGGCGTCAGCCTGTGCGTGCGGCGCAAGCTCGGGACCGACCTGAAGGGCGTCACTGTGGCGCTGCAGGGCGTCGGCCATGTGGGCGCCTATCTGGCCGACAAGCTGCACGCCGCCGGCGCGCGCCTGGTGATCACCGACGTGAACGCCGAGGCGCTCCAGGCTGTCGCCGCCCGCACCGGCGCCCAGGTGGTGGCGCCCGACGAGATCTTCGACGTGGACGCCGAGGTCTTCGCGCCCTGCGCCCTGGGCGGGGCGGTGAGCGCCGAGACCCTGCCGCGGCTGCGGGCCCAGATCATCGCGGGCGGGGCCAACAACCAGCTCGCCGATCCCATGGTGGGCCAGACCCTGTTCGACCTCGGCCTGCTCTATGCGCCGGACTATGTGATCAACGGTGGCGGCATCATCAATGTGGCGGGCGAGATCCGCGCCCTGGACGCCGGCGAGGCCTTTGACCCGGCCTGGGTGGAAGGCAAGCTCTCCGGTCTGATGCAGACCCTTGAGGCCGTCCTCGACCGGTCGCTGGCCGAAGGACGGCCCACCCACGAGGTGGCCGGCGAAATGGCCCGCGAGCGCATCGCCCGCGGGCGCCAGGCTATGGCCGCCCAGTAGGGACGGCTCAGCCCGCCCGATCCTTCCGCGGTTCGCGCACCAGGAAGATCAGCATCAGGAGACCCGCCGCCAGGAAGGCGATGGAGGTCCCAAACACGCTCGTATAGCCCAGGGTGGCGGCCATGATCCCGCCCACCAGGGGGCCGGCCGAGGCCATGATGCCCTCGGCCGTCGAGGAGAATGCGATCCGCATGGGCAGGTCGTCGCGCGATCCGAACTCCAGGATCATGGTCTGGGCGCTCATCATATAGCCCGACTGGGCCGCCCCCAGGCCGAAGAAGGCGATGAAGATGGCCGAGACCTCGTGCACGTTCATGAGCAGCACGGTCGAGGCGATCCAGATGACCAGCGAGCTCAGCAGCACCAGGCGGAAGCCGGTCTTGTCCCCCAGATAGCCCCAGGCCAGGTTTGCCAGGGTGTCGGCGCCCAGAAAGGCCAGGGACAACAGCCCGATATTGGCGCCGGTGAGCTCGATCGTGGAGGCGGCGTAAAGGATGTAGAACGGCGTCGCCATGCGTCCGGTGATGGCCAGCATCTGGACGATCATGAAGAACATGAAGCCCCGGTCCTGGCTGATCAGCCGGGGAAAGTCCTTCAGTCGCTCGAAAAACGGCGTCTGCGCCCGGGTGGTGGGGGGCTCCGGCTCGATCATCAGGAACTGCAGCGCCCAAAGCCCGATGGTGGTCAGGATGGCGGCGAACATGAAGGTGGTGGCGTAGCCGTTGCCGAACAGGTCGGCCTCGACGAAGTACTTGCCCGCCACCCAGGCCAGGATGGCGGCGATCAGCCCGCCGGTGGCGTTGCGCCAGGCCTGCAGGCGGCCCCGCCGGCTGATGGGGATCACCTTGGCCATGAGGATGGAGAAGACCACCCTCTGGGTGCCCATGAAGAGGCCGAACAGGAACATGAAGAACAGGATGGCCACCACCAGGGGCTGGCCTGACAGGAACCAGCCCGCCAGCGCCATGCCGACGATCTGAACCCGCGCCAGCCCCCCCATCCAGACGGCGGCGGGCATGACGCGCTTGCGGTGTTCGATCTGGGTGGCGCCGAAGATGGGCGACAGGACCCCGCCCACCTGCTGCAGAGCCAGCCCCAGGCCGACGATGAAGCTCGACCCCGATATGGCGAACAGATAGGCCGGCAGGAAGGTCGGCGCGTTGACCAGTCGAAAGCCGGTCATGCCCAGCATGCCGTGCAGGTAGTGGGCGATATAGTTGCGCTTCAGGTTGGCCCAGACGAAGCTTTCGTACTCGGCTTCCCGTTCGGCCAGGCTCTTGCCGTCTTCGGCGGCATGGATCACGACCGTCTCGTCGACGGCCGGCGTTTCCTCTGTCGTCTTTTCCAAAAGCGTCCCGTCCGCGCGCGGGTCGCAAAGGGTCGCGCGGGCGGCTCCCCCTATTTTTGATCAGTTAAAACAATAGTTCCGTCCTAGCAGAGTCCGGCCCCATGCAAAGGGGATTTATCGACGGCCGCGCCAGTTCGGCGCGGGTCAGGCCGCCGCAGCGATGGGCGGGGCGAGGCGCACATCCACCGACACGGTCATTTGACTGGCGCCCGGATCCCCTGACAGGGTCCCGGAGATGGGCGCCGCCTCGGCCGGGGTGCGGCTGACGGCGACGGGGATCAGGGCCGCGGCCTCGGCCAGGCCGTTGGTAGGGTCGAACTCCATCCAGCCGAAGGCCGGCAGGAAGACCTCGCACCACGCATGGGTGGCGCCGGCGCCGCGCACGTCCTCAAGGCCTGGCGAATGCAGATAGCCGCTGACGAACCGCGCCGCGAAGCCCAGTCGACGCAGGCTTTCCACCATCAGCCAGGCGAAGTCGCGACAGGTCCCGCGGCCCAGGGCCAGGGTCTTGTCCGGCGACTGAACCCCCTCTTCGTAGCGGGCCTGGTAGTCGAAGCCCTGGTGGATGGTCCGGTTCAGTCGCAGGACATAGTCCAGCGCCGGCTCGCCCACGCCCGGGGCATGGCCGTGCAGCCAGCGCAGCAGGGCGCCCTCGGGATCCTCGGTGAGCGGCTCCAGATAGGGGGTCAGGACGGCGCGGTCGGCGGGGGGATAGACGATGGGGGTGGCCGTGTGCGGATCGTCGACCTCACGGGTCTCCAGAGGCGCGGGGAAGCGCTCGATCTCCAGGTCGCTGATCACCAGCAGTTCCGCGGCCGGCTCCAGGGGCTTGAGCTCGCAGACGCAGTTGCCATAGGCGTCATAGCGCCAGCGCGTCTCGCCGCGGGGCGAGAAGGTCAGGGCGCCGGTGACCACCCGCAGGGCATGACCGCCGCGGGGACGCAGCAGCAGGGCGTGAGGCCCGAACTCGACCTCCCGCTCGTAGGTGTAGCGCGTTTCGTGGCGGATGATCAGGCGGGACATGGGACCAGTCAGGGCAGGGGCGGCGACCAAACACGCCGCGTTCCTGATGGTTCCGGCCAGGGCCGCGCAGGGCCTAAGCTAAGGCCTCAGGCCGGGCCGAGGGCGGCCTGGGCCAGCAGGGCGGCCAGCTCCGCCTGACGGGAACACCCGGTCTTCTCCAGCACCCGGCGCAGCTGATTGCGGACGGTGTTGATGGAGACCGAACCTTGCAGGGCGAGGTCCTCCAGGGTCTGCCCTGCCGCCACGCCCTGGGCGATGCGCGCCTCGGCTGGCGTCAGGTCGAAGAGGCTGCGCATCAATTCCAAGGGCGGGGCGCGATCTAGCCTGACCGGGGTGAGCAGCAGGAGGGCGAGGCTCGGTCCGAAGATGTCGTGGGCGCTGCGGCGAACCGGGATCAGATGGGCCACCGCGGTCGGCTGATCGGCCTCGTCGCGCAAGGGGAAGGAGCCGGCGGCCTCGTCCGACCCGCCACTGACGCCAGCCAGGGCCCGGGTCAGCAGCGCCTGACCGCGCTTGTCGGCCAGGGCGATGCGTCCGCCGGCGGCGAACCGAACCAGGCTCGGCACGGACTGGACCTCGGCGTTGGCCTCGATAACGACGCCGTCCTCCGCCAGCAGCAGGGCGGGCAGGCGCAGGGCCGCCAGGGCGTCTCCCATGCCGCGGGCGCGCTCCAGACCCAGGCGGGCGCTCACCAGGGCGCTGCGGGCGAGGTGGGGGCGAAGGTCGTTCAGGGCCTCCACGTCCTGCCGCTCAAAGGGCCCGCGTTCGAAGGCGCGCTCCATGCTGAAGACGATGGAGTCGCCGGTGGGAACCTGCAGGCCGGTGCCGGCCGACCAGCCAAGGCCCCGGGGGCGGAAGAAGTCGCGATAGATCGGATCACCGTCGATCTGGTCGGCGCTCCAGAAGTCCTGCTCTACAAAGAAGGATGGCTGGCTCTGGCTCATCAGACAGGGCCGCCGCGGACAGCGCTGGAACCAGCCATCGGTGATATAGGCCTCGAAGACGTCGCGGATCGATCCCGACGCCGTCCAGCAGAGCGTCTTGCGGGCCGAGAACAGCAGGCCGCCCCGGGATTCGGTGCGCTGCGCCAGTTCGTCCAGAACCTCCGGCCATAGGTCCGGCGCGGCGGCGCACTCATAGATGCGGTCGATCAGGTCCTCGGTCACAGGCCCGTCCCTTGTGGAAAGGAAGCCCTCAAGCCTAACCGCACACGCCCCGCCGAGGCAGCCCCGATTTCATGGCGACCGCCCGGCTCAGCTTGCGGAACAAAAGAGGAACGATATGATAGCGGCATGGCCGTTCTCAATCTCAGGCAGAAGCTCTCCATCCTGGCCGATGCGGCCAAATATGACGCTTCGTGCGCGTCATCAGGCGCGAAGGGGCGCGACTCCCGGGGCGGGAAG
>NZ_DAIMHV010000109.1:0-8897 GCF_036723115.1 Phenylobacterium sp.
CCCTCGCCCCGACCACAGCCGAGTCGGAGAGCGTGCGGGAGGCCGCACGGCAGGCCCGGCTGATTCGCCGCTGCGCCGACGCCTCCTGGATGGCGCTTTGCACGCCCGGCGATCGGCGCGAGGCCAAGGCTCTGTGGGAGAATGAGCTCGCCAAGCAGGAGCTGGCGCGGCAGGTGACGGGCCTGGCGGCCGCCGGCGACTGCGACGGCGCCGTGCGCGCGGCCCTCGAGGGGGGGGACCTGACCCTGGCCCGGCAGATGCGGGACTTCTGCGCCGACGCCTCCCGCTAGAGGGTTCCGATCAGAACCGAGTGGAACCAAGACAAAGGGCGCCGCGGAGACCGCGACGCCCTCAATTCTTCGACCTGTTTGACCGCTCAGGGCTGGCAGGCCCCGCCGCCCGGGCAAGGCGCCACATGCACCTGCGGGGGCTCCACGATGACCTGCGAAGGCTTCACGCGCACGTCAGGCGCATGGAGATAGATCTGCGGCGCGGCCACCCGCACCGGCGGGGCTTCCACATAGATGGGCGGACCCTGAATATCGATACGGCCCGACGGGACATAGACGGGCGGAGAATAGATGCGCACGGCAGGGCCGCTGGACACGTGGCGCACATGATAGGGCGCGGGCGTGGTGTAGAAGACGTGCTGCTGCGGGCAGTAGCAGTCGGCATGGCCCACATGGGCCGGCGGACAGGGCGGCCAGCCGCCCTGGGGCTGAGACGCGGTGGGATGGTACTGGGCGCTGGCGGCGCCGGCCGAGGCCGCCAAGGCGGCTACGGCGAGAAGGCTGGTCCGGATCATGTGTCACCTTACCCCGGTTCGAGTTCACCCAAGGGCCGGCGCGAGCCATCAGCCCCCACGCTGCGATCACCCTGTTAGGATGGAACGCAGCGGCAAGCAACAACGCGTTAACCATAGAATTCGATCAGTCTTAACGCGCCAAGGCAAGACGTCGGATGGAATTCGCCCGCAACGGGAATTCCCCATATCTCACCCGCGGTCACGGGTCAGCAGCGACCGGCGTGCACGAACCGGGGCGGCTCGGGTTGGATCCGATAACCGGTTCCCACTTATCGGAACGCAGATTCCAGAGCAGGCGCGCGTTTTGATCCGATAACCGGTTCCCACTTATCGGAACGCAGATTCCAGAGCAGGCGCGCGTTTTGATCCGATAACCGGTTCCCACTTATCGGAACGCGCTTTAGAACGCGCCGCATGACCGCTGCGCCTGCGAAATCCATGGCCGATACGGCCGCTGAGTTCGGCCTCAAGGCCGATGAATATGACCTCATCGTCAAGCGTCTGAACCGCGAGCCGAACCTCGTGGAGCTGGGCGTCTTTTCGGTCATGTGGAGCGAGCACTGCTCCTACAAGTCCAGCCGCAAGCACCTGTCGAAGTTCCCCACCAAGGGCGCCAAGGTGATCCAGGGGCCGGGGGAAAACGCCGGGGTCATCGATATCGGCGACGGCCAGGCCTGCGTCTTCAAGATGGAGAGCCACAACCACCCCTCCTATATCGAGCCCTATCAGGGCGCCGCCACCGGGGTGGGCGGGATCATGCGCGACGTCTTCACCATGGGTGCGCGGCCCGTGGCCCTGCTGAACGCCCTGCGGTTCGGCGATCCCAGCCATCCCAAGACCCGGCGGCTGGTCAACGGCGTGGTGGCCGGCATCGGCGGCTATGGCAACTGTGTGGGCGTGCCCACCGTGGCGGGCGAGACCAATTTCCACCGCGGCTATGACGGCAACATCCTGGTCAACGCCATGTGCGTGGGCCTGGCCGACGCCGACAAGATCTTCTACTCCGCCGCCCCGGCCGCCGGCCTGCCGGTGGTCTATTTCGGGTCCAAGACCGGGCGCGACGGCATTCACGGGGCGACCATGGCCTCGGCGGAGTTTGACGACGCCTCGGACGAGAAGCGCCCCACGGTGCAGGTGGGCGACCCCTTCGCCGAGAAGCTGCTCATCGAAGCGACCCTGGAGCTGATGGCGTCCGGCGCAGTGGCCGCCATCCAGGACATGGGCGCGGCGGGCCTGACCTCTTCGTCGGTGGAGATGGCCGGCAAGGGCGGGGTCGGCATCGAGCTCGACCTGGACGCCGTGCCCCAGCGCGAAACCGGCATGACCGCCTATGAGATGATGCTGTCGGAGAGCCAGGAGCGGATGCTGGCGATCCTCAAGCCCGGCCGCGAAGCCGACGGCCGCCGCATCTTCGAGAAGTGGGGTCTGGACGCCGCCACCATCGGCCAGACCACCGACACCGGGCGCATGGTCCTGCGCCACAAGGGCGAGGTGGTGGCCGACGTGCCGCTCGCTCCCCTGTTCGACGACGCTCCCCTCTATGACCGTCCGTGGACGCCCACGACGCCGCAGCCGCGCCTGGGCGCCGCCGACGTCCCGCCCCCGGCCGACTACGCCCAGGCGGTGATCAAGCTGATGTCCTGCCCGGACATGGCCTCCAAGCGCTGGATCTGGGAACAGTACGACCGCCACGTCATGGCCGACACGATGGAGGATTCCGCCACCGGCGCCGACGCAGGCGTGGTGCGGGTGCATGGCACGCGCAAGGCGCTCGCCGTAACCTCCGACTGCACGCCGCGCTATGTGCTGAACGACCCGTATGAGGGCGGCAAGCAGGCCGTGGCCGAGGCCTGGCGCAATCTGACCGCCGTGGGCGCCGAGCCCATCGCCATCACCGACAACCTGAACTTCGGCAATCCCGAGCGCCCGCCGATCATGGGTCAGATCGTGGGCGCCATCGACGGCATGGCTGAGGCCTGCGCCGCCCTGGACTTCCCCGTCGTGAGCGGCAATGTCAGCCTCTACAATGAGACCAACGGCCAGGCCATTCCGCCCACGCCCACCGTCGGCGGGGTGGGGCTGATCGCCGATTCCGCCCGCCGGGCCGACTATTCCAGCCTGCAACCCGGACAGACCCTGATCCTGCTGGGGGAGACCCGTGGGGAGCTGGGCGCCAGCCTCTATCTGCGGGAGATCCTCGGTCGAGAGGACGGCGCCCCGCCGCCGGTGGACCTGGCCGCAGAGCGCCGGGTGGGCGACTTCCTGCGGGCCATGATCCGCGGCGAACAGGTCAGCGTGGCCCACGACCTGTCCGACGGCGGCCTGATCGGGGCGGCGGCGGACATGGCCCTGGCGTCGGGGGTCGGGATCACCTTGAGCCTCGGCTCGGACCTACCGGCTCACGCGGCCCTTTTTGGCGAGGACCAGGCCCGTTACCTGATCGCTGTGGACGAGGCCCAGCCCCTGCTGGCGGCGGCGGCGGCGGCGGGCGTCGCGGCCCGCGAAATCGGCCGGGCCGGAGGCGACTCATTGGCGGCGCAGGATCTGTTCGATGTGCCCCTGAAAGCGCTGCGCGACGCATACGAAGGCTGGATGCCCACGTACATGGCCTAGCAGCGGAGCCGGCGGTCGGCTTCCGCGTTAGGGTGACGCCCCCCTGAGCGATCCAGGCTCGGGATGGGAAATCACTCTAATTTCAAGGGTCTCGTCCGTGATCTGCCGTTCCGGGATCAGGCTGCGACCGAGCAGGGTCGACATGTCGAACACCGTCTTTCGCGGGCGCCTTGCCGCCCCCCTCGCACTTCTCGCCCTGGCCGCCTGCGCCGGAACACCGGAGCGGGGGACGTTTCTGACGAGCTATGAGGGGTTGAACACCCGCTCCGACATGGTGCGGGCCAGCGCCCTGGACCGGTCGGACAAGGCCGCCTTGGCCCAGGTCGGCGCGGTGGCCCTTGAGCCCAGCGTCTATGCCCCCGCGCCCTCGGCCCGCAACTGGATGACGCCGCAGGAAAAGGCCCTGGTCCTGCGCGAGGTGGACGCCCAGCTCTGTTTCGAGCTCTCCGAACGCTTCGAGATCGCCCGTCCCGGCGAGCGCGCCGATGCGGCGCGGGTGCGTGCGCGGTGACCGAGGTCATGCCCACCGGCCGCGTCGGCTCTGCGGCGGCGGCGGCGGCCTCCTTCTTCATTCCAGGCCCCATCGGCGTGCGCGCGCCCGGCGCCCTGGGCGGGCTGGCCGCCGAGGCCGAGATGCTGAGCCCGGCCGGCCAACAGATCGCCGCCATCCAGTGGCGGCGCACCGCCACGGCCATCGGCACCGACAACCCCTCTTTGAGCCGGGTGGGCGACGCCCTTCAGTTCGCCGAGCCGTTCGGCGACGCCGCGGCCGCAGCCATGACGCCAGAGGACCACACGCCTCGGCGGATCAGCGCCGAGGACGACCCCTGCGCCGAGTACGGTCCCCGCTTCCGTCCGGAGGGCTTCCTGTCACGCTTCGCCACCGGCCTCTATATTCCCGAAACCAGCGCCGCCCGGCAGGCGGCCGCCCCCGCCGATGACCAGGGTCTCGCCGATGGACGCGCCCAGGACCGCTGATCCAGCCAAGGTCACGGTCTGGTACGACGGAGCCTGCCCCCTCTGTCGCCAGGAGGTCGCCTGGCTGCGACGTCGCGACCTGGAGGGGGCGCTAGACCTTGTTGATCTGACGGCCTCCTCCCCGACGCCTCTCCCCGCAACGCGGGAGGCGCTGATGGCGCGCTTTCACGCCCGCGACCGGGGTGGCCGGCTGGTGAGCGGGGCCGAGGCCTTCCTGGCGGTCTGGAGCGCCACGCCCGGGCTGGGCGGGCTGAACCGCCTGCGTCGGATCAGGCCGCTGGTCGCCCTGCTGGAGGCGGCCTACCGCCTCTTCCTTCGTCTGCGTCCACAACTTCAGCGTCTGGCCCGTCATGGCGAAGCCTAGCCTCCCCCGAATCCCACCCGCCGCCGCAGGTCTCGGCGCCGCGGGCCTCATTCCGTTTGTCGGCCTGGCCGCCGCCAGCCATCTCGCGCCGGAGGCCTGGCGCAGCCCGGCGCTGGAGGCCCTGACCTTCTATGGCGCGATCATCCTGAGCTTCATGGGCGGCGCCCAATGGGGGCTGGCCGTGGCCGCGGGCGAGCGCCGCCTGCACCCCTATGGCGTCAGCGTCCTGCCGGCTCTGCTGGCCTGGGCGCTTCTGGCCGCGCCGCGGGGCGCAGGCCTCCTGGGCCTCGCCGCAGGCCTCATCCTGCTGCTGGTCTATGACCTCTCCACGGTCCGCGGGGGGGAGGCGCCGCACTGGTATGGCGCCCTTCGCTGGCGGCTGACCCTGGTGGCCGCGCTCAGCCTCATCGCCGCGGCCCTGGCTCCGGCGGCGGCGTTCGCCTTCCATCCCCGGTAACAATCGACGCTGGTTACAGCCAAGCTTGGCTCACATCGCGCGGTTACGCGTAACTGTGACCCCTGCGCCGCACCCTGGCCCTAAAGGCGCCTGAAATCGCGCCTTGTTGTCGTGGTTTTGTCAAAATCGGGCGCCAAGGGCGGTGAAGCCCAGGACGTTTCGTGGTTGAGCCGATGCAATCCCCGATTGCCTGGAGCTCCACCATGACCAGCAAAATCAATCTCTTCGCCACATCCCTGCTGGGGGGCGCGGTCGTCGTCGCCCTGGCCGCCCCGGCCGCGGCCCAGACGGCGACCACCGCGCCGGCGGGCGAGATCGCCGTCCAGGAACTGGTGGTGACCGGGTCCCGGATCCGCCAGCAAGACTTCGTTTCACCCAATCCGGTGAGCACGCTGAGCGGGGAAGCCATCGAGCGTTCCGGCGTCACAAACGTCACAGACCTGATGCAGAACGCCCCGGCCCTGGTGGGCTCCACCGACCGGCAGGACTTCGCCAACGCCGCCAATCGCGGCTCGGTGGGCCTGAACCTGCTGAACCTGCGCAACATGGGCTCTAAGCGGACCCTGGTCCTGATGGACGGGCGCCGCCATGTGGCCGGCCAGCCCGGCACCGCGGCGGTGGACACCAACGCCATTCCCGTGGCCCTGATCGACCGCGTGGAGGTGCTGACCGGCGGCGCCTCGGCTATCTACGGCGCCGACGGCGTGTCAGGCGTGGTGAACTTCATCACCAAGCGCAACTTCGACGGCCTGGACGTCCGCGCCCAGTACGGCTGGTCGGACCTGGGCGGCGGCGAGGATGGCTTCGTCAGCGTCGTGGGCGGCCGCAACTTCATGGACGGCCGGGCCAACCTGACCATCGGCCTGGAATACGGCAACACCGACGCCCTCGCGCCCCAGGACCGGTCCTTCACCCGTCCCGGCTCCCGGGAAGTCCGGGTCAACAACCCCGCCGACTACGACCCGGCGGCCGACCGCGCCTTCTGGGGGAACACCGACCAGGTCTTCGCCCGGGACGTCCGCTATATCGACACCGCCCTGGGCGGCGGGGTCTATACCCGGGCCGGCTTTGATCCCAACACCCTGTCGGGCGTCAGCTTCGTGGGCGACGGCACGCGCTGGGTGGACGGCCTCTATCTGGGGGGCTTCTCCATGCTGGGCGGCTCGGGCACCCCGCTGGACCTGTTCCAGACCGAACTTCTCCCGGGCCTGGAGCGATGGACCGCCTATGTGAGCGGCTCCTACGAGCTGAACGCCAACCACCGCGTGTTCGGCGAGTTCAAGTACAACAACGCCCAGACCGCCTTCACCTCGCAGCCGACCTTCGACTACGGGATCTTCGTCGGGATCGACAATCCGTTCATGCCCGCCACCATCCGCGCCGACGCCCTGGCCCCGGGCGGCACGGCGGCGGCGGGCTCGTGGCTGCCGGCGCCGGGCGTGCTGGTGGCGCGCGACAATTTCGATCTGGGCAACATCCGGCGCGAGATCGAACGGGAGACCTTCCGCACGGTGGTGGGGATCGAGGGCGACCTGTCCTCGGCGGTCTCCTACAACGTCTCCTACACCTATGGCCGGACCGAAGAGAACAACGAGGAGCTGAACAACCGCAGCAATCTGCGGTGGTTCGCCGCCATCGACGCCGTCCGTGATCCGACCAGTGGCGCCATCGTCTGCCGCTCGACCCTCGATCCCTCGGCGGTCCCCTTCGGGGACCTGTTCGGAACCGATGTCGACCCTGCCGCCTGGAACCAGGTCTATGTGGGCGGCGGCCAGGCCGGCGGTTGCGTCCCGGTGAACATCTTCGGCGAAGGCGGAGTCTCCCCCGAGGCCCGCGCCTGGATCAACGAGACCGCCCGCTCGAGCTCCCGGATCGAGCAGCACGTGGTCAGCGCCTATATCTCCGGCGACAGCTCCCTGGCCTTCCGCCTTCCCGCCGGGCCGGTGGGCTTCGTCCTGGGGGCGGAGTACCGCGAGGAGCGCAGCCTGGAGAGCCCGTCGGCCTCCGAACTGCTCGGCCAGGAGCTGGGCTACAACGTCACCTGGCTTGGCCAGGGCGCCATCGAGAGCGGCGACTTCTATGTGGCCGAGCTGTTCGGCGAGCTCGCCATTCCGGTGGTGCGCGATCTGCCCTTCATCCAGGCCTTTGACGTCAACCTCGCCTACCGCTTCTCCGACTATTCCACCATCGGCACCACCGACACCTGGAATATCGGCGGCCGCTGGCAGGTGACCGACGACCTGATGATCCGCGGCAGCCGCGCGCGCGCGGTGCGGGCGCCCAATATCAGCGAGCTCTTCCTGCCCCAGAGCCAGACCTTCCGGCAGATCACAGATCCCTGCGACGTGCGCAACGTCCAGGCGGGGACGAGCTTCCGCCTGGCCAACTGTACGGCGGCCCTGGGCTTCGACCCTGTCGCCGCCAACTTCCAGAACACCACCTCGTCATCGGTGGAAGGCGTCGTCGGCGGCAACCGTGACCTGGGCGCGGAGACTGGCGACACCCAGACCCTGGGCCTCGTCTTCACCCCGCGCTTCGCGCCGGGCCTGTCGATGTCGCTGGACTATTACCGGATCACGCTGAGCGACGCGGTGAACCTGTTCACCGCCAATCGGATCATCGAGAGCTGCTACGACCTGGAACAGCCCAACGACTTCTGCAACCTGTTCACCCGCGATCCGTCCACCCAGTTCGTGGACTTCTTCCAGGAATACTCGATCAACGTCTCGGAGTATGAGACCGCCGGCTTCGACTTCAGCCTGCAATACCGGCTCAACCCCATGGACCTGGGGCTGCAGCGCGACATCGGCGACTTCCAGTTCGCCCTGCAGGCCAACCGGCTGACCAAGCTCCGCTTCATCGAGATCGACGGAGCCGCGCCGTCCAGCGAGCTCGGCTACGTGGGGGCGCCCAAGTGGCAGGCCAATTTCGACCTGACCTGGATGTGGAACAACCTGATGGTCAACTACGGCTTCAACTGGTTCGACGAGACCAAGCGCTTCACCGACGAGCGCCGGGCCTCCAACCCGAACTATGTGGAGGACCGCTACTGGACCTTCTCGCCCCGGGAAACCCACGACATCCAGGTGCAGTACACCTTCCAGGACCGCTACAACCTTTATGGCGGGGTGAACAATTTCACCAACCAGCTGCCGGATCGAGGTTCGGACGGCGTGTCGGCCACCGGCTCGGCGCCCTTCACCCGCGGGGCCACCCCCGTCGGCCCGCTGGGTCGCTTCATGTATGTGGGCATGAAGGCTCAGTTCTGATCTGAGCCAGGACCGCGATCCCGCCGGGCCGGTGGGATCGCGGTCCTCGCCTGCGCCCTTGAGATCAATCGGCGGTGGCGCGCCGCAAAAGGTCGAGCGCCCCGGCAGCGAAGGCCTGCATATTGGCCAGCCGGTCGTCGGCCCCGGTTTCCAGGGTCGTCACCCACTCCACCGGACCGGAAATGGCGATGCAGCTGTGGCCCGCCGGGTCGCCATAGCCATTGCCCGAAGGACCGGCCGCCCCGGTCTCGGACACGCCCCAGGTCGCCCCGAACCGCTCCCGCACCGTGCGGGCCAGCAAGAGGGCGTAGGGTTCGCTGGCCGAGCGCATGCCCGCCACCGCTTCGCGCGGAATCTCCAGCAGGCTCATCCGCGCCTTGCCGGTATAGATGACCCCGCCCCCCAGATAGT
>NZ_DAIMHV010000110.1:0-8767 GCF_036723115.1 Phenylobacterium sp.
TGCCGGGCTGGACCCAGCCGATCATCGTCGGCCGCCACGCCTTCGGCGACCAGTATCGAGCCACCGACTTCCTGGTGCCCGGCAAGGGCAAGATGACCATCCGCTGGGAAGGCGAGAACGGCGAGAGCATCGAACACGAGGTGTTCGACTACACCGGCTCCGGCGTCGCCATGGCCATGTACAATCTCGACGACTCGATCCGCGAGTTCGCCGAGGCCTGCCTGGCCTATGGCCTCGACCGCAAATACCCGGTCTATCTCTCCACCAAGAACACCATCCTCAAGGCCTATGACGGGCGCTTCAAGGACATCTTCGCCGAGATCTACGAGACCAAGTACGCCGAGCAGTACAAGGCCGCCGGCATCGTCTATGAGCACCGCCTGATCGACGACATGGTGGCCTCGGCCCTGAAATGGTCCGGCGGCTTCATCTGGGCGGCCAAGAACTATGACGGCGACGTGCAGTCCGACCAGGTGGCTCAGGGCTTCGGCTCGCTGGGCCTGATGACCTCGGTGCTGATCACCCCGGACGGCAAGACCATGGAGGCCGAGGCCGCCCACGGCACCGTCACCCGCCACTACCGCCAGCACCAGCGCGGCGAGAGCACCTCGACCAACTCGATCGCCTCGATCTTCGCCTGGACGCGCGGCCTGGAGCACCGGGCCAAGCTCGACGGCAACGAGGCTCTGGCCCATTTCGCCAGGACGCTGGAGCAGGTCTGCGTCTCCACGGTCGAGAGCGGCTCGATGACCAAGGACCTGGCGCTGCTGGTCGGCGACACCCAGGGCTGGCTGACCACCGAGGGCTTCATCGACAAGGTGGCGGTGAACCTGGAAAAGGCCCTGGCCTGATCCCAGCGGTTCAGAGCAAGGCGAAGCCGGCGCGCCGCGCCGGTCCGCCCTGTTCGGCCACCTGACGGAAGCGGCGGTGACGCAGTGACAGGTCCTTGAGGTCGGACCGGTTGGCCAGGTTCCGCCGTCCGTCCGCAAGCACCAGATCCGCGTGGCGCCGCAGGGCCTTGAGTCGCGACGGCCGGCGCTCCTGCTCGGCCACGAGGGCCAGGACGTCCAGCATGCGGATCAGGACGGCCGGCGCCGTTGCGCCGCTTTGGCGGATCATGTCGAACATGGCGGCGGTCAAACCCTCATAGTCCGTGGTCGGTCGCACCAGCACCGGCGTTCCATCGCGCATCGTCACCCCGTTGGGCAGGTGGCGGCGGGAGACACGGCAAAGGGCCGCCCCCAGCTGATCCAGCACGGTCATGGCGGTCATCGGGTCGTTGACCCCCGGCGACAGGGCGCGGACGGCCACCTCCACCAGCTGACGGACGCTGTACTCGAGGTCGCCGCTGGCCGAGCGGCGCCCGCCCACGGCGGTGGCGCGATTGATCACCCGAGTCGCCCCGTCCACCGGTGCGGACACCAGGGCGAGGACGCCCCCCGGCGTCAGGAAGTCGCCGTGCCGGACCAGCAGGCGGACACATATGCCTTTGGCGCAGGCCCAGTCGGCCAGGGCGGCCTCGTCGATCTGCTGCAGATATCCGTGGCGGTCATCGCAGATCGGGACGGCCTTGGACCAGTCGACATCCTGGCGGGGCGGCGGCTCCGGGGCCTCCTCGGTGAGATCGTCCAGGGCGCGGAACAGGTCCCGGCGCACGAGTTCGATGACCGTGTCGATGTTGATCCGCGTCGAGATATGCTGGACGAAATAGACCAGCAGCGCCACGCACAGGAGGGCCAGCACCATGGCCCCGGCGAGGGCGATCTGAGGGACGAAGACGTCGTCATCGCCGCCCCTCACCTGGCGCAGCACCAACAGCGCATAGGCGAACGCGCCGAGAAAGACCCCCAGGGTGACCTGGTTTCCCCGGTCGCGGGTGAAATTGTCGAGAAGCCGAGGCCCCATCTGGCTGGAGGCCAGGGTCAGGGCCGCGATGGTGATCGAGAACAGGGTTCCGGTCACCCCGATCGTGGACGAGGCGATGGCGCCCAGCAGGGTGCGGGCCCCCGTCTCGCCGCCGCTGTACAGATGCGCCTTGAGCCAGTCGGGTCCCCAATCGGCCGTGTCGGCCCGGATCGCCACCTCCGCCGCCCCCAGACCGGCCAGCACCAGCAGGGCGGGCAGCACCCAGAAGGTGTCCCGCAGGTCGATCAACAATTTTCGCAGCCGCGCCCACATGGCCAAGCTAACGCTTGAGCAAGCCAAGCCGCTCCCGAGGCGCCTGCGGTGGTGGCGAGGCGATCGGCCGCGTGTTAACCCTAGCCGGGCGGCAGGGGGCTTGTGGATGATGCGCGGGCAGTTTTTCAGGCTTGTTCTGCTCGGGCTTGCGCTCTTCGCCCTGAGCTTCGCCGCCGCCCCCTGGTTCGCCTTTCGCGCGCTCAAGGCCAACGCCCGCGATCAGGATGTGGCGGGCCTGTCCCAGCAGGTGGATTTCCGCGCCCTGCGCGCGAGCCTGCGCGATCAGGTGCGCGCACCGGAGGCGCTCCCGACGCCGGGGCCGGCCGGCGCGCCCGATCCCTGGCGCGATCCTCTGGGCGCCATGCGCCGGGCCCTGGAGCCGCTCACCGAACCGCTGGCGCCCCTCACCGCCCCGCCGCCGCGGATCGAACCCTACCTCACGCCCCAGGGTCTCTATGACCTGGCCCGGGGCTACGAACCGGGAACCGCACCGCCCGAACCCCCGCCGCCGGAGGGTTTCCTCGCCCAGGCGGACGAAGCCATGCGCGACCCCCTGCCGTCTGTCCGCTTTTGGGGCCTAAACCGGGTGCGGTTCGCGGTCCACCCGCCGGAGCGGCCGGCGGAGGTGACGGTGCTGACCTTCCAGCGAACCGGGCTGTTCGACTGGAAGCTTGTCCATGTGCGCCTCCCCGAACGCATCGGGACTTCGGGCGGCGTCTGAAGTCTTGGACCTGATCGCGCGGATCGCGCCCTTCTTCGCCGTCATCGCCGTGGGCGCCCTGGCCGCACGGGCGGGCCTGCTCAACGCCAGGGTGGGGGGCTGGCTGTCGGCCTATACCTTCTGGATCGGTTTCCCCGCCCTGCTCATCCATTGGCTGGGCGCGCCGCCGCCGCCTGACGTGGGCCAGGGCCTTACCCTCGGCGCCTATGCCGCGGTCATGGGGGGCCTGATTGTCGCGGTCTGGTGGACCGGACGCCGCCTCGGCTGGGTGTCTGCGGAAGCCGCCGCCGGCCTGCCCATGGTGAGCGGGGTCGGCAACACCGCCTTTCTGGGCGCGCCCCTGGCCGTCGCGGTCCTCGGTCCAGGCGCGAGGCCCCTGGCCGCCACCCTGGTGGCGGTGGACTTCATCCTGCTCATGAGCCTGACCATCGCCATCCTCCAGACCGGAGCGGCCAGCCTTGGCCTGTGGCGCGCCCTGCGCCGCGTGCTGGCCAATCCCACTGTGCTGGGGGCGGCCGCCGGCCTGACGCTTTCCATCACCGGAACCCGGCCGCCGGCGGTGCTGGATCAGGGACTGGCCATACTGGCGGCCACGGCCAGCCCCGTGGCGCTCCTGGCGCTGGGCGGCCTTATCGGGCGCGAGGGCGCCCTGCCCCCGCGCGACGACCTGCCAGTCCTGACCCTGGCATTGATGACCAAGTTGCTGCTGGCGCCCCTGCTGGTGTGGGCGGCCCTGGGCGTCGCCGGCGCAAGCCCGGAGATGCGCGCCTGCGCCACCCTGCTGGCGGCGTGTCCCACCGCGGTCAATGTGTTCATCCAGACCCGGACCATGGGGGTGTTCGCGCACGGGGCGGCCCAGGCCATCGTCGCCGGGACGGTGTTGAGCGGCCTCACCCTGACCGCGGCGGCGCACTTCCTCAGCTAGACTGTTCCTGCTATGTTCTATTTCAGCCCTGCGGGGCTTGAGGATGGGAGAACAGAAAGATGAGCAATTCACCGCCGCCCGCCGGGCAGGCCCTGGGTTATGTCACCCTGGGGGCGGACGACCACCCGGCCGCCCAGGCCTTTTATGATGCGGTGCTGGGGACCTTGGGGCTCAGCCGCCTGCACGAGTTCGAGGGCTGGACCGGCTATGGCCGGGCGGGCGAAACCGACGGCCAGTCCATCTGGATCTGCAAGCCCTTCGACGGCGCCCCGGCCCGCGCGGGCAATGGGGTTATGGTGGGATTCAACGCCCCGACACCGGAAGTCGTAGACGCCTTCTACGCTGCGGCCATGGCGCACGGCGGGGCTGACGAAGGGGCGCCCGGCCTCCGGCCCCACTATGGCGAGGGCTGGTACGCCGCCTATGTCCGCGACCCTCAGGGCAACAAGCTGGCCTGCGTGCGCCCGCCGCCGGGCTAGAGTGCGTTCCGATAAGTGGGAACCGGTTATCGGTTCACAACGCGCGTCCAACAAGACGTCGGGACCGTGACCCGATTTCCGTGAAATCGGATCACGGTCTCATGACCTCGCCGGGCGGGATCAGCCGGCGATCATGGCCTTGATCGCCGCCAGGCCCGCCTCGGCCTTGGCGCCGTCGGGGGCGCCGCCCTGGGCGAAGTCCGGTCGGCCGCCGGCGCCCTGGCCGCCCATGGCCACCACCGCGGCCTTGGCCAGATCGGGGGCGGCGAACCGCCCGGCAGCCGAGCCGGTCACCGCCACGGTGACCGCGGCCTTGCCCTCGGCGACCCCGATCAGAGCGATGATCCCGTCGCTCACCTGCTTCTTGAACTCCTCGGCGATGGGACGCAGGTCCTTGCCGCCGACACCGTCCATGATGCGGGCCAGAACCTGGACGCCGCCGATGTCCTCCGGGCCGGCGGCGGCTCCACCGCCCCCGCCCATGGCCAGCTGGCGCTTGGCCTCGGCCAGCTCCTTTTCCAGCTTGCGGCGCTGGGCCTCGAGGGCCTCGACCCGGGCGCCCACCTCGGCCACGGGAACCTTGAACTGCTCCGCCAGGGCGCGGGCCACCTGGGACTGGTCCAGCAGCCAGCGGCGGGCCGCTTCGCCGGTCAGCGCCTCGATCCGCCGAACCCCGGCGGCCACGCCGCCTTCGGAAACGATCTTGAAAAGGGCGATGTCGCCGGTGCGCGCCACGTGTGTGCCGCCGCAAAGCTCCACCGAATAGGCGCCGTCCCCGTCCAGGGCGTGGCCCAGGGTCAGAACCCGCACCACGTCGCCGTACTTCTCGCCGAACAGCGCCATGGCGCCGGCCTCGATTGCCTCCTGAGGAGCCATGTCCTTGGTCTCCGCCGGCAGGTTCTGGCGGACCACGGCGTTCACCTCGGCCTCGATGCGATCAATCTCGTCCAGGGTCAGGGGGGCCCCGTGGCTGAAGTCGAAGCGAATGCGTTCGCCGTCCACCATCTGGCCCTTCTGGCTGACATGGGGGCCCAGCACATTGCGCAGGGCGGCATGCAGCAGGTGGGTGGCCGAGTGGTTGGCCCGTGTGGTGGTGCGGCGCTCGGCGTCGACAGCCAGCCGCACCCGCGCCCCGGGGACGAGCTCGCCGTCCGCGACCTCAAGCACGTGCACGTACAGATCGCCGGCCTGCTTCTGGGTGTCGAGGATTCGGCCATGGCCGCCGTCCCACTCCACTTCGCCGGTGTCGCCGGCCTGGCCGCCGCTCTCGCCATAGAAGGGGGTGCGATCAAAGAGGACCTGGCCTGAGACGCCCTTGGCTAGCCGTTCGGCCTCGGCGCCGTCCACCACGATGGCGAGGGTTTCGGCCGTCGCCTCAGTGGTGTCATAGCCCACGAAGTCGGTGGGACCCAGGCGGTCACGCAGGGCGAACCACTCCGCCGCGGCGGCCACCTGGCCCGAGCCGGTCCAGGCCTCGCGCGCCTGATCCTTCTGGCGCTTCATGGCGGCGTCGAAACCTTCGAGGTCGACGCTCACGCCCTTGGCGCGCACCGCGTCCTGGGTGAGGTCCAGGGGGAAGCCGTAGGTGTCATAGAGCTTGAAGGCGGTTTCGCCCGGCAGGACGCCGCCCTCGGACAGGCCGGCGGTGGCCTCTTCCAGCAGGCTCATGCCCCGGCCCAGGGTGCGGCGGAAGCGCTCTTCCTCCTGGCGCAGGGTCTCGGCGATGACGGGCTCGGCGCGACGCAGCTCGGGATAGGCCTCGCCCATTTCCTCCACCAGGGTGGGGACCAGGCGGTGCATCAGGGGTTCGGCCGCCCCCAGAATGTGGGCATGGCGCATGGCCCGGCGCATGATCCGGCGCAGGACGTAGCCGCGGCCCTCGTTGGAGGGCGAAACGCCGTCGGCGATCAGGAAGCTGGTGGAGCGCAGGTGGTCGGCGATGACCCGGTGCGACGGCACGGCCGCGCCTTCGGCCTTGACCCCGGTGGCCGCCTCCGAGGCCGCGATCAGGGTTCGGAAGAGGTCGGTCTCATAGTTGGACTTCACCCCCTGGAGGATGGCCGCCATGCGCTCCAGCCCCATGCCGGTGTCGATCTGCGGCTTGGGCAGGGACCGTTCGGTCCCGTCCTCGAAGCGCTCGAACTGCATGAAGACGAGGTTCCAGAATTCCAGGAACCGGTCGCCATCCTCATCGGGACTGCCCGGAGGGCCGCCGGCCAGGTCCGGCCCCTGATCGATGAAGATCTCCGAACAGGGTCCGCAGGGGCCGGTGTCGCCCATGGACCAGAAGTTGTCGGCCGTGGCGATGCGGATGATCCGGTCGTCGGAGAAGCCGGCGATCTTCTTCCAGAGGTCGGCCGCCTCATCGTCGGTGTGATAGACCGTGACCAGAAGCCGGTCCTTGGACAGGCCGAACTCCTTGTGGATGAGGGTCCAGGCGGCCTCGATGGCGCCTTCCTTGAAATAGTCGCCGAAGGAGAAGTTCCCCAGCATCTCGAAGAAGGTGTGGTGGCGGGCCGTATAGCCGACATTGTCCAGGTCGTTGTGCTTGCCGCCGGCGCGCACGCACTTCTGGGCCGACACCGCCCGGGGCGCAGGCGGCGCAGCCGCGCCCACGAAGTAGTTCTTGAACGGGACCATGCCGGCGTTGACGAACATCAAGGTCGGATCGTCCTGCGGCACCAGCGGCGCGGAGGGGACGACCAGATGGTCCTGGCCCTTGAAGAAGTCGATGAAGGCGCTGCGGATCTGGGTGAGGCTCGTCATGGCTTGCATATAGGCGCGGGGCAGCCGGGCTGCTCGGGGAGGTTTCGGCGTCGTTTAAGGGAGTTGCGGCCCTGCGCCAAAGAAAAAGGACGCCCCGGCGCGGGCCAGGGCGTCCACCTCCGAGAGGATGACCGCGTTGGGGTCCGGAGAGCGGATCGGACGCAAGTCGGCGGGGGCGTCCGGTCCGGGCGGTCACGGCCCTCCCTCGGAAGACCTTCGGCCGCCAGCCCGCAGGGGGCCGGCGAAGGCCTTAATCGTCCTCGGGCTCGGGTCCGCCCACGAGCAATTCTTCCTCGATCTTGGAGGTCGCCCCGCGGACGGCCTTCTCGATGGCGTCGGCCACGTCGCGATTGGCCTTCAGGAATTCGCGGACATTGTCGCGGCCCTGGCCGATGCGCTGGCTGTTGAAGGAGAACCAGGAGCCGGACTTCTCCACCACCCCGGCCTTGACCCCGAGGTCGATGATCTCGCCCAGCTTGGAGATGCCTTCGCCGTACATGATGTCGAACTCGACCTCGCGGAACGGCGGGGCCACCTTGTTCTTCACCACCTTGACCCGGACATTGTTGCCGACGATCTCGTCACGCTGCTTGACCGAGCCGGTGCGGCGGATGTCCAGGCGCACCGAGGCGTAGAACTTCAGCGCATTGCCGCCCGTGGTCGTCTCCGGGCTGCCGTACATCACCCCGATCTTCATGCGGATCTGGTTGATGAAGATGACGAGAGTCTTGGCCTTGGAGATGGAGGCGGTGAGCTTGCGCAGGGCCTGGCTCATCAGCCGGGCCTGAAGACCGGGCAGGCTGTCGCCCATCTCGCCTTCGATTTCCGCCCGCGGCGTGAGCGCCGCCACGGAGTCGATGACGATCACGTCGATGGCGCCGGAACGCACCAGGGTGTCGGTGATCTCCAGGGCCTGCTCGCCCGTATCGGGCTGAGACACCAGCAGGTCGTCGAGATTGACCCCCAGCTTGTGCGCGTAGGAGGGATCAAGGGCGTGCTCGGCGTCCACGAAGGCTGCGGTCCCGCCGGCCTTCTGCACCTCGGCGACCACGTGCAGGGCGAGCGTGGTCTTGCCCGAGCTTTCCGGCCCGTAGATCTCCACGATCCGCCCCTTGGGCAGACCGCCGATGCCCAGCGCCAGGTCCAGGCCCAGGGAGCCGGTGGAGTAGGATTCGATCTCGACGATCTTGCCCTTCTCGCCCAGCTTCATCACCGAGCCCTTGCCGAAGGCCCGATCAATCTGAGACAGCGCCGCCTCGAGCGCGCGCTGCTTATCGCCTTCTTCTCGTCCCACCAGTTTCAACGCCGACTGTGCCATGTGAAGGGACCCCTTATCCCATGATTCCCACCGGACCCTGCGGGCGATGCCCTGATCCGGCGGCGAGGACTCAGTCGTACTCTCTTTGTTCCATGTTCGCAAGATGTTCCGCGCAGGCGTCGTAGACCGCCTGACCCAGACTTAGCGCAGGATGTTCAGCAGCGAGCTTTCCTTGAGGGCGATAAAGACCTGTGCGGCGGCCTGCACCGAAATCTGCGCCTGCTGCAGGTTGGACACCGCCTGGGTCATGTCGGCGTCGACGATGTCGCCGATCATGCCCTTGATGCTGTTGGTGCGCACCACGAGATCTTCCTTCACCGAGCTCAGGCGGCTTTGCAGCATGCCGTTGCGCCCGGCGGCGTTGATCTGCTCGCGATAGA
>NZ_DAIMHV010000111.1:0-8684 GCF_036723115.1 Phenylobacterium sp.
CAGCGGGCCTTTTTCGCCGCGGCCCTCGGTCAGGCCGCCCCCAGCACGGCGCCCCGGCCCGCAGCCCAGGCCGCGCCGGCGCCCCAGAGCCCGCCCGTGGTCCACACCACCCGCGTGCAATCGAGCGAAATCCCCACGGGCGAGGCGCCCAACCGGATTCTGCGCCCCGGCTCCCTGGTCGATATCCGGGTCTGAAGCCCCCGCAGGCTCTCAGTAACGCGCGCGGCGGGCGCGCCAGATGGCGCTCTCCAGGGCGCGAGCGAAATCGGCCCGTTCCCTGGGCGAGAGCGCCGCGGCCACCTTGGCGACCTTGCCCGACAGCATCAGCTTGACCCCTACGGTCTCCTCGTCCTCCACCTCCACGCCCACGCGGGTGAAGGCGGTGGGCGAGGTCCAGACCAGGGCCTGGGCCCGCGGGGTCTGACGCAGGACGCGCACCTCATGGGCGGTGACCTGCACCCGCTCCACCTGCCGGGCGGCGTGAAAGCTCACCAGGAAGGCCACCGTGATGGCCACCACGTCCAGGCCCAGGAAGATGGGCACCAGGGTGGCCCCCATGCGCAGGAAGATGAGCGCGGTCAGCGCATTCACCCCGGTGATCACGGCGATGAGGATCACGAACCCTCGCTGCGAGAGCGAGCGGTTGGGGGTGATGACCGCATCCATGAAGTAAGCGCCGTGCATCCTGGCTCAGGATATTAGCGACGCCTCCGGGCTTGGCGAGGGCGTTTGCGCGCGGCATGTGTGGCCCATGGCCAGAGCCCCGAAACGACGCCGCCTGTCGCCGGCCGAAAAAGCCCGCATCGCCACCCTGTTCGAGCGGTTCGAGGCGCAGGAAAGCGATCCGCGCACCGAACTGGCCTATGACAGCCCCTATACCCTGGTCACCGCCGTGGCCCTGTCGGCCCAGGCCACCGATGTGGCGGTGAACAAGGCCACCGCCCGGCTGTTTCCCGTGGCCGACACGCCGGAAAAGATGCTGGCGCTCGGCGAGGCGGGGCTGATCCCCTTCATCGCCTCCATCGGCCTCTATCGCACCAAGGCCAGGAACGTCATCGCCGCGGCCCGCATCCTGATCGAACAGCACGGGGGCGAGGTGCCCCTGGAACGCGCCGCCCTGCAGGCCCTGCCCGGCGTGGGGCGCAAGACCGCCAGCGTCGTGCTGAACGAGCTGCGGGTGGAGCCGGCCATCGCCGTGGACACCCACGTCTTCCGCGTGGCCCACCGGCTGAAGCTGGCCTTCGGCAAGACCCCCGACCAGGTGGAGGAAGAGCTGATGGCCGTGATCCCGCAGCCCTATCTCACCCGCGCCCACCACTGGCTGATCCTGCACGGCCGCTATGTCTGCGTCGCCCGCAAGCCCAAGTGCGGCCAATGCCCCGTCGCCGACCTCTGCCCGTCGAAGGCCCTGTTCCTGGGCGCGTGATCCCGCAGGCCCGTGCGCGCCTCAGGCCCAGCCCTGGGCGTTGCGCAGGCGCACCCCGCTCACATGCAGGCTGGTCTCCCAGGCCCCGCGCAGGTGGGCCAGGGTCTCGCTCACCCGCAGCTCCACCCCGGCCGCGCGCAGGGCCGCCGGCAGGTCGGTGATCTGCTCCACCGCAAGCGGCCTCACCGCCTGGCGCGAGACCCACATGCCCGCATCCTCCAGGCTCTCGAAGTTGTCGGGCGGCAGGTCGTAGCAGGCGAGCTCAGCCGCGCGCAGGCGCTCGAGCCAGTCCCATTCCACATAGGCCAGGACCTGGGCCGCGGAGCCGGCGAACCAGCGCTCGCGATCGGCCGCCGTGGTTTCCGGCGTCGCCCAGATGACGATGCGCGGGCAGTCGCGGGGAAAGAGATAGAGCGCCTGGCGCGCCTCCTCGATGGCCCAGACCAGGGGGCCGTTCAGCCAGTCCTGGCCCGGCGGCCGCGCCGAGGGCGTGCGCACCGGGCGCGGCTCGAAGACGGCGATGGACGGATCATCGCTGAAATGCAGCAGCCGCATGGCCGGGCGGGGTCAGCCCCGCGCCCGGGGCAGGGCGGCGGCGGCGGCGGCCAGGGCGGTCACCGCGTCCCAGTCCCGGGCGGCCAGGGCGGCGGCCGGCGCCACCCAGGACCCGCCCACGCAGGCCACATTGGGCTGGGCCAGATAGGCCGGGGCGGCGGCCGCATCGATCCCCCCGGTGGGGCAGAAGACCGCCTGGGGGAAGGGGCTGGCCAGGGCTCGCGGCAGGCCAGGCCCGCCGATCAGGCTGGCGGGAAAGAGCTTGAAGGCGGAAAAGCCCCGCTCCAGTCCCGCCATCAGCTCGCTGGCCGTGGCCACGCCGGGCAGCAGGGGGATGGGGCCGTCGGTCCCCTCGCCGGGGATCAGGCCCGGAGAGACGGCGAAGCGCGCCCCGTCCCGGGCGCAGGCGGCCCGGGCCGCCGCCGAGGTGACGGTGCCGGCCCCCACCACCGCGCCCTCCACCTCGCCGGCGATCCGGCGGATGGCCTCGTGGGCGGCAGGGGTGCGCAGGGTGACCTCCAGCGCCCGCAGCCCGCCCGCCACCAGGGCGCGGGCCAGGGGCACGGCGTCCTGCGCGTCCTCGATGATCAGCACCGGCACCACCGGGGCCAGGCCCAGGATCTCTTCGAGGGTCATAGGCGCAGGGCCTCCAGCTGCCGCAGTTCGCGGGCGCAGCCCACCAGGGCCGCATAGGGATGGGTGATCAGAAAGGTGGGGATGTCGCGTACATAGTCGCTGAGCCGGCCCTTGGCCTCGAACCGCTGGCGGAAGCCGCCGGCCATCAGCCGCTCGATCATGCGCGGGGCGATGCCGCCGCTGACATAGACTCCGCCCCGGGCGCCGTGGCTGAGGGCCAGGTCGCCGGCCACCCCGCCCAGAATGGCGCAGAAGCGGTCCAGGGTGGCGATGGCCGCCGCATGGCCGGCCTCGGCGGCCTTGATCACCGCCCGCTCGTCGGCCAGGTCGCTCGCCTGGCCGGCCTGGGCCTGCAGCGCCAGGTGCAGGTCATAGAGGCCCTGGCCCGACAGCACGCGCTCGATGGAGACCCGACCGAACCGTTCCGCCAGCCGCGCCCACACCGTCGCCTCCACAGCGTCATGGGGGGCGAAGCCCGCATGGCCCCCCTCGGTGGCCACGGCGATGTCCACATGCTGGGAGCGGGCCACGGCGGCCACCCCGAACCCCGTGCCCGGTCCCAGCACCACGATGGGGCAGGTGGGCGCGCCGCGCAGGGGCGGGCCGATCCGGCGCAGGTCGTTGGCGTCCAGCACCGGGGCGGCCATGGCCTGGGCGGCGAAATCATTGATCAGCCGGGCGGCGTCGAAGCCGAACTGGGCGATGAGGTCGGTTTCGGAGACCTGCCAGTCGAGATTGGTGAACTCGATCTCCCCGTCCACCACCGGCCCGGCCACGGCGATCACCGCCCGGGCGGGACGCTTCCTGCCCGCGGTCTCGTCGAGATATTCGGTGATGATGGCGTCCAGGGACGGGTAGTCGGCGCAGGCATAGGTCTTGGTGTTGCGCAGCTGGCCCTCGCCGCTCACCAGGGCGAAGCGGGCGTTGGTGCCGCCCACATCCCCCACCAGTCCGTCATAGAGCGCGCCCATCAGGCCGCCTCATCGAACAGGACCGAGGCGCCGGCCTCGGCGGGACCGGCGGCCCGGCGCATCCAGCCGAACAGCTCGCGGCCAAAGCCGTGGTCGGACGGGCGCGCGGGCGCAGCCGCCGGGCGGGCGGCCAGCTCGGCGGCGTCCACCTTGATCTCCAGCCGGCCGGCATGGACGTCCAGACGGATGATGTCCCCGTCGCGCACCTTGGCCAGAGCCCCGCCGCAGGCCGCCTCCGGGGTCACATGGATGGCCGCCGGCACCTTGCCCGAGGCGCCGGACATGCGCCCGTCGGTGACCAGGGCCACCTTCAGCCCCCGGTCCAGCAGGACGCCCAGGGTCGGGGTGAGGCTGTGCAGCTCGGGCATGCCGTTGGCCCTCGGCCCCTGGAACCGAACCACGGCCACGAAGTCCTGCGTCAGCTCGCCCCGGCGATAGGCCTCCAGCAGGTCGTCCTGGTCGTCGAACACGCGGGCCGGCGCCTCGATCACCAGGTGCTGGTCCTTCACCGCCGAGGTCTTGATCACCGCCCGGCCCAGCCCGCCGTCGAGCAGGCGCAGACCCCCCTCGGCCTGGAAGGGGTCGTCCACCGGCCGCAGAATGTCGGGATTGAGGCTCCGGTCCGGCCCGTCGCGCCAGACCAGCCGCCCGTCCTGCAGGAAGGGTTCGCGGCGGTAATGGGCCAGGCCCTTGCCGGCCACCGTGGTCACATCCCCATGCGCCAGGCCCGCGTCCAGCAGCTGGCCGATGACGAAGGCCATGCCGCCGGCGGCCTGGAAGGCGTTCACGTCCTCGGTCCCGTTGGGATAGACCCGGGTGATCAGGGGCGTTACCCGCGAGAGCTGGTCGAAGTCGCTCCAGTTCACCAGAACCCCCGCCGCCCGGGCCATGGCCACGATGTGCAGGGTGTGATTGGTGGAGCCGCCGGTGGCCAGCAGGCCCACCATGGCGTTGACGAAGCTCTTTTCGTCCATCACCGCCGACATGGGCGTATAGGCGTTTCCGCCGGCCATGATCTCCACCGCCCGGTGCGCCGCCGCCGCGGTCAGGGCCTCGCGCAGGGGGGTATGGGGATGGACGAAGGCCGCGCCGGGCAGGTGCAGGCCGGTCATCTCCATCATCATCTGGTTCGAATTGGCCGTGCCGTAGAAGGTGCAGGTGCCCGGCCCGTGATAGGACTGCATCTCGGCGTCCAGCAGCTCCTCGCGGGAGACCTTGCCTTCGGCGTAGAGGCCGCGGATGCGCGCCTTTTCGGCGTTGGACAGGCCCGAGCTCATGGGGCCGCCGGGCACGAAGATCACCGGCAGGTGGCCGAAGGCCAGGGCGCCCATGGTCAGGCCCGGCACGATCTTGTCGCAGATGCCCAGGAGCAGGGCGGCGTCGAAGGCGTCATGGGTCAGGGCCACGCCGGTGGACATGGCGATCACGTCCCGGGAAAAGAGCGACAGCTCCATCCCCGGCCGCCCCTGGGTGACCCCGTCGCACATGGCCGGAACCCCGCCGGCCACCTGGGCCGTGGCGCCCGCCGCCCGGGCCGCGGCCCGGATCTGGTCGGGGAAGCGCTCATAGGGCTGATGGGCCGAGAGCATGTCGTTATAGGCCGTCACGATCCCCAGGTTCGGCGCCGAGGGGTCGCGCATCCGGGCCTTGTCCTCGCCGGGCAGGGCGGCGAAGGCGTGGGCGAAATTGGCGCAGGAGAGCTTGCCCCGGCCAGGTCCGGCGCGGCCGGCCGCCGCCATGCGCGCCAGATAGTCGGCCCGGGTCTCCCGGCTGCGATCGACGATGGCCTGGGTGACGTCGGCGACGACCGAGTGCAGGGGCGGATACATGGGCGGGGCGAGGCTCCTATGGGGTCCAGAGAACCCGCACCGGAAGGCGGGTCTGGGTCAAGAGGGCGCGAACCGGCAGGTCGGCGCCCTCGGCGGCGGCCAGGGCCACCGCCCGCTTCTCCGCCCCGGCGATAAGCACCAGGACGGCCTTGGACTGCATCAACGCCCGCAGGGTCAGGGTGATCCGCGGCCGGGGCGGATCGCCTATCGGGGCGTTGAAGCCGTGGCAGAAGGCTTGGCTCGACATGGCCGCGTCCAGGCCCTGGGCGCCGGGAATGAGCGAAGCCACATGACCGTCCGGCCCCATGCCGAGCAGGGTCATGTCGAAGGGCGAAAGGGCCGCCACCTCGGCCTGCGCCAAGCGGGCGCTCTCGGCGGCGTCGGCGGCGCCGCGCCGCATCAGGGGGATGAACCGGGCCGCCCGCGCCGGCCCCGTCAGCAACCGCCCTCGCACCAGACCCTCATTGGAGGCCGGATCGGAGGCCGGCACGAACCGCTCGTCCGACAGGGTGACGTCCACCCGGGCCCAGTCCAAGTCATCGCGCGCGCTCAGGCGGTCATAGACCGGGCCGGGGGATCGCCCCCCCGTGGCCACCAGGCTGGCCCGCGCGCCCGTGGCCAGGGTTCGGGCCAGGGCCGCCTGCACCGCCTGGGTCGCGGCCTCGGCCAGGGCGTCGGCGTCGGGGAAGGTCTCGATCATCGGCCAGACATAGCCGGTCCCCGGCCCTGATGCGACCGGGCGGGGGGCTTGAGGCCTCGGCGCATCATCGCCTGGGGGTGTGGGCCAGACGCAGGATGTTGGCCGCGCCGGGCGAGCCCATGGGCAGGCCGGCCAGGATCAGCACCCGGCGGCCGGGCGGGGCCAGGCCCAGGCGGGCGGCCACGTCGGTGGCGACCTTGGCCAGGGATTCCGAATCCTCCGGCTGGGGCGCCACCCTTGCCTCCACCCCCCAGGTCAGGGCCAGGCGTCGCGCCACCGCCAGGTGAGGGGTGAGCGCCAGGGCCGGCTGCAGCGGGCGCTGGCGAGCCAGGCGCAGGGCGGTCTGGCCGGTGGTGGTGAAGCTGGCCAGGCAGGCCACCGAAGGACCCTGGGCGGCGCGGTCGGCGGCGGCCACCAGGGCGTCAGCGTCGGCGTCCTCGATGGGAAACTCCGCGTCCATCAGTTCGGGCCAGCGGGGGTCGCGCTCCACCCGGCCGATGATCTTGTCCATGACGGTCACGGCTTCGTTGGGAAAGCCGCCGGCGGCGGTCTCGGCCGAGAGCATCAGGGCGTCGGCGCCCTCATAGACCGCGCCCGCCACGTCGGAGGCCTCGGCCCGGGTGGGGGTGGGGGCGGTGACCATGGATTCCAGCATCTGGGTGGCGACGATCACCGGCAGGCCGCGGGTGCGGCAGGCCCGGATCAGCGACTTCTGCACCACCGGCACCTCTTCGGGCGCCAGCTCCACCCCGAGATCGCCCCGGGCCACCATGACCCCGTCACAGAGGTCGAGGATCTCGTCCAGGGCCTCCAGCGCGGCGGGCTTCTCGATCTTGGCCAGGACGGCGGCCCGGCCCCGGACGATCTGGCGCAGCTCGGCCATGTCGGCGGCCCGCTGCACGAAGGACAGGGCGATCCAGTCGCATTCCTGCTTCAGGGCGAAGGCCAGGTCCTTGCGGTCCTTGTCCGTCAGGGCCGGGATGGGGATGGCGTGGCCGGGCAGGTTCAGGCCCTTGTGGTTGGAGAGCGTCTCGCCCACCTCGACCACCGTTTCGGCATAGTCCCGCCCGCAGGCGGTGACCCGCAGGCGCACCCGCCCGTCGTCGATGAGGATTTCCGCCCCCTCGCGCACCGCGGCCAGGACCTCGGGATGGGGGGCGCAGACCCGGGCGGCGTCGCCGGGGGCGGGATCGAGGTCGATGCGGAAGGCCTGGCCCGGCGCGATCTTCACCGAACCCTCGGCGAACCGGCCCAGGCGCAGCTTGGGACCCTGCAGGTCGGCCAGGACGGCGATGGGGCGGTCCAGTCTGGCCTCGGCGGCGCGCACCGCGGCGATGGCCTGGGCGTGATCGGCGTGGGTTCCGTGGCTGAAATTCACCCGGAAGACGTCGGCCCCGGCCCGCGCCAGCGCCTCGACCTGCTCCGGCGCCCGGCTGGCGGGGCCGAGGGTGGCGACAATACGCGCACGGCGGGTTCGGATCATCGGCTCCCCCTTAGATCAGGCCCCGCTTCGGGCGAATCGCTTGGTTCTCCAGGGATCGCAGCTTAGCAAAGGGCGTTAAGCGGCCATCGAGAAAAGAAGGGGGCCCATATGGCGGACCAAAGTGGCGAGGGGCCCTGGTGAGCGATAATCTTCAGACCCTGGATCTGTTCCCCATCGGCAACTGCGCGGCCAGCGCGCTGATCGATCGCCAGGGGCGGTTCGTCTGGGCCTGCGTGCCCCGGGTGGATGGCGATCCGGTCTTCTCGGCCCTGCTCAGCGACCGCGACCCGGCGGCGCAGGACGTCCAGGGCCTGTGGTCCATCGAGGCCCAGGATCTGGCCCATGTGCGACAGTCCTATCTGCGCAACACCCCCATCGTGCGCACCGAGATCACCAACCGCCAGGGCGACGCCTTCGAGATCCTCGACTTCTGCCCGCGCTACCGGCAGTTTGGGCGGGTCTACCGGCCCATGGCCTTCATCCGCCTGGTGCGGCCCATCTCGGGCACGCCGCGCATCCGCATCCGCCTGCGCCCCACGGTGAACTGGGGGGAGGCGCCGGCCAGGCGCACCACCGGCTCCAACCACATCCGCTATGTGGGCGGTCCGGCCACCCTGCGCCTGACCACCAACTGCCCGGTGAGCCACATCACCGAGGAGCGGCTGTTCCGCCTGGAAGAGCCCATCGCCATGTTCCTGGGCCCCGACGAGGGCTTCGACGCCGATGTGGCGGCCACCGCCACCCGCATGCTGAGCGAGACCACCGACTACTGGCGGGCCTGGGTGCGGACGCTTTCGGTGCCCCTGGAATGGCAGGCCGCGGTGATCCGCTCGGCCATCACGCTGAAGCTCTGCGCCTATGAGGAGACCGGCGCCATCGTCGCGGCGCTGACCACCTCCATCCCCGAACATGCGGAGTCCGGCCGCAACTGGGACTACCGCTATTGCTGGCTGCGGGACGCCTATTACGTGGTCCAGGCCCTGACCCGGCTAGGCGCGGCCGACATGCTGGAGAACTACCTCTCCTACCTGCGCAACCTCGTGGACGAGGAGGGCGGGGGCCATGTCCAGCCGGTCTATGGGGT
>NZ_DAIMHV010000112.1:0-8600 GCF_036723115.1 Phenylobacterium sp.
CCTATCTTCCGCGGATGACCGACACGCTCGACGCCGCCCCGCTTCCCGACCTGCCGCGGACGCCCACTCAGGATGGGCCGCCTGTGCGGCTCTATCTGGTGGATGGGTCGGGCTATATCTTCCGCGCCTATCACGCCCTGCCGCCCCTGACGCGCAAGAGCGACGGCCTGCCCATCGGGGCGGTCTCCGGCTTCTGCAACATGCTGTGGAAGCTGCTGGTCGACATGCGCGCCCAGGCCGATGCGCCGACCCACCTGGCGGTGGTGTTCGACCATTCGGAGAAGACGTTCCGCAACGACCTCTACGACCAGTACAAGGCCCACCGCCCGCCGCCGCCGGAGGACCTGATCCCTCAGTTCCCCCTGGTGCGCGAGGCGACGCGGGCGTTTGGCGTGCCCTGCCTGGAGCTGCCCGGCTATGAGGCCGACGACCTGATCGCCGCCTATGCCTGCAAGGTGCGCGACGCCGGCGGCGAGGTGACCATCATCTCGTCGGACAAGGACCTGATGCAGCTGGTCGGCGACAGCGTCTTCATGCTCGACACCATGAAGAACCTGCGCATCGGCCGCGAGCAGGTGATCGAGAAGTTCGGCGTGCCGCCGGAGAAGGTGGTCGACGTCCAGGCCCTGTGCGGCGATTCCGTCGACAATGTGCCGGGCGCGCCGGGCATCGGCATCAAGACCGCCGCCCAGCTGATCAACGAATACGGCGACCTCGACACGCTGTTGTCCCGCGCCGAGGAGATCAAGCAGCCCAAGCGCCGCCAGACCCTGATCGACTTCGCCGACCAGATCCGCCTGTCGCGCGAACTGGTCCGGCTGGACTGCAACACCCCCCTGCCGGAGCCCATCGACGCGCTCGTGGCCGACGCCCCCGACCCCGCCCAGCTCATCGCCTTCCTGGAGGAGATGGAGTTCCGCACCCTGGCCCGCCGGGTGGGCAATGGCTCGGGCGAGGCGCAAGGCGCAGCCGCCCTGGGCGCCACCGTGGCCGCCCCGCGGGCGCCGGCGGCCCCGGAAAACCACGTCATCGACGTGAACGGCTATGAATGCGTGCGCGATGTGGGGACGCTGGAGGCCTGGATCGAAAAGGCCCGCGCCGCCGGCGTGGTGGCCTTCGACACCGAGACCGACGCGCTCTCCTCGGCCAGCGCCAATCTCTGCGGGGTGTCGCTGGCCGTGGCGCCGGGCCAGGCCTGCTACATCCCGCTGGGCCACGAGGAGCTGGACGGTCTGGCCCTGGAGGCGCCCAGCGACCTGACCCAGATTCCGCTGGGCGTGGCCATGGAGCTGCTCAAGCCCATGCTGGAGGACCCCGCCGTCCTCAAGGTGGCCCAGAACGCCAAGTACGACCTGGCCGTCCTGTCCCGCCACGGGGTGCGCGTGGCGCCGGTGGAGGACACCATGCTCATCTCCTATGTGCTGGAGGCGGGCCTGCACGGCCACGGCATGGACGAGCTGTCGCGCCTGTGGCTGGGCCATGAGCCCATCCCCTTCAAGCAGGTGGCCGGGACGGGCAAGGCGCAGAAGAGCTTCAAGCATGTGCCCCTGAAGGAGGCCACCTGCTACGCCGCCGAGGACGCCGACGTGACCTTGCGGCTCTATCAGGTGCTGAAACCCCGCCTGGCCGCCGAGGGCCTGGCCACGGTCTATGAGACGCTGGAACGCCCCCTGGCGCCCGTGCTCGCCGACATGGAGGTGGCCGGCATCGCCGTGGACCCGGCGCGCCTGCGCCTGCTCTCCAACGACTTCGCCCTGCGCATGGCCGAGTACGAGGCCAAGGCCCACGCCCTGGCCGGTCGGCCGTTCAACCTGGGCTCGCCCAAGCAGATCGGCGAGGTGCTCTATCAGGAGATGGGCCTGGCGTCTGGCCGCACCACGGCCACCGGCGCCTCGTCCACCGACGCCTCGGTGCTGGAGGAGCTGGCCGCCCAGGGCCACGAACTGCCGCGGGTTCTGCTCGACTGGCGCCAGCTCTCCAAGCTGAAGGGGACCTATACCGACGCCCTGGTGGCGGCCATCTCGCCGGAAACGGGCCGGGTGCACACCTCCTTCGCCCTGGCCTCCACCACCACGGGGCGGCTGTCCTCCTCCGACCCCAACCTGCAGAACATCCCCATCCGCACCGAGGAAGGGCGCAAGATCCGCCAGGCTTTCGTGGCCCAGCCGGGCCATGTGCTGATCAGCGCCGACTACAGCCAGATCGAGCTGCGCATCCTGGCCCATATGGGCGACATCCCGCAGCTCAAGCGCGCCTTCCAGGAGGGCCTGGACATCCACGCCATGACGGCCTCGGAGATGTTCGGCGTGCCCATCGAGGGCATGCCCGCCGAGACGCGACGGCGGGCCAAGGCGATCAATTTCGGCATCGTCTATGGCATCTCGGCCTTTGGGCTTTCCAACCAGCTGTCCATTCCGCAGGACGAGGCGGCCGCCTATATCCGCACCTATTTCGAGCGCTTCCCCGGCATCCGCGACTATATGGACCGGGAAAAGCACCGGGTGCGCGCCCAGGGCTTCGTCAGCACCCTGTTCGGCCGCAAGGTGAACATCCCCGATGTGCGGGCCAAGTCCGCCGGCCAGCGGGCCTTCGCCGACCGGGCGGCCATCAACGCCCCCATCCAGGGCACCGCCGCCGACGTCATCCGCCGGGCCATGATCCGCATGCCCGGCGCGCTGGCCGCCGAGGGGCTCGCCGCCCGCATGCTGCTGCAGGTGCATGACGAACTGGTCTTCGAGGCGCCGGAGGCCGAGGCCGACGCGGCCATCGCCGTCATCACCCGGGTGATGGAAAGCGCCTCCGAACCGGCCGTGGCCTTCAGCGTCCCCCTGGTGGTGGAGGCCCGCGCCGCCGCCAACTGGGACGACGCGCACTGACCTGACCGGGCGGAACCTGGGCCTTGGCGCCACGTTCCGGCCCGGCCATGGCCACGCCCTCCGAACACGACGCCGAGACCGCCGTCCGCCAGACCCTGAACTGGCTGAAGGCCGCGCCGCTGGGGGCGCTGGCCCAGCTGGCCTGCCGCCTGGGCTACGGCGCCCGCGGCTTTGTCTATCTCAGCATCGGCGCCATCGCCTTCATGGCCGCCTTCGAGCTCGCCCCCCGGGCCGAGGGCTCCCTGGACGCCATCCAGGCCTGGGCGGAATGGCCCCTGGGCGTGGTCCTGCTCTGGGTGATCGGCCTTGGCCTCTATGGGTTCGCCGGCTGGAGGCTCCTGCAGTCGGTGTTCGACGCCGACCGGCAGGGGCGCAGCCTCAAGGCGGTGCTGACCCGCGCGGGCCAGGCGATCAGCGGCGCGGTCTATGCCAGCCTGGGCTTTTCGGTGTTCGGCGCCCTGGACACCCTGGAAGACCTCACCGAGCCCGACGACCAGGCCGCCGAACAGCAGGCGGCGGAGCAGGCGCTCACCATGCCCGGCGGGGAATGGCTGGTGGTGGGTCTGGGCGCCTTCATCCTCGCCGCGGGCCTGGCCAATCTGGTCAAGGCCGCCCGCGGGGGCCTGGCCGACCGGCTGGTCTGCGAGGACGCGCTCAGCCGGGCGGCGGGCTCGCTGGGCCGCATCGGCCACGCCGCCCGGGGCCTGGCCTTCGTCACCGCCGGCCTCATGCTGGGCCGCGCGGGCCTGCACGCCCGCGCCGAGGAGGCCGCCGGCCTGGGCGAAGCCTTGCAGGCCCTGGAGCGCGCGCCCTTCGGCTCGCCGCTGCTGGCCCTGGTGGCTTTGGGTCTGGCGGCCTTCGGCCTCTTCGCCCTGCTGGAAGCCCGCTACCGCACCATCCCCGCAGCCGAGGTGGTGGACTAGCCGTCCCGGCGATCAGGCCGCGGCGCGGGCGGTCTTGGTCTGGATGATGGCCTGGGTCTCGCCGTTCAGGCGCACGGCGGTGAGCACGCCGGTGGCGTAGGCGCCGGTGTCCAGCCCCAGGCGATGGGGGGTGAGCTGGGGCTCCTCCATGGGCGTATGGCCATGGACGATGATCTTGCCGAAGGGTCCGGGCGCCTGCAGGAACTCGCCGCGGATCCACAGCAGGTCCCGCTCGGCCTGGGCCTCCAGGGCCACGCCGGGCCGCACGCCGGCATGGACGAAGGCGTAGTCCCCCACCTCGGTGATCAGGTCCAGCCCGTGGTAGAAGTCCAGGTGAGGCCTGGGCAGGATTTCGGCGAAGGCCTCCCGCGCCCGGGCCCAGGCCTCGGGATCGGTGCGCGTGGCCGGCGGCTGCACCCCGTAGGAGGCCAGCGTCGCCGAGCCGCCATGTTCGGCCCAGGTGGAGCCGAAGCCCGGCTCCTCAAGGAAGCGCAGCAGGGCCTCTTCGTGATTGCCCTTCAGCGCCCGGACCTCGAAGGCCGGCTCTTCGGCCAGGCGGAGCACCGTCTCCACCACCTCGCGCGAGCCTGGGCCCCGATCCACATAGTCGCCCAGGAAGATCAGCACCGGCTGGCGGTCGGGCGCCTGGGCCTCGGCGTCCCGGGCGATCTGGCGCACCAGGGTCTCCAGCAGGTCGTGGCGGCCATGGACATCCCCGATGGCATAGACCAGCCGCCCCTCGGTGGACGGGGGGGCCTTGGGCGCGCGCTTGCCGAAGAGTTTTGAAAACAACGGGGTATCCCTGCCGTGGACGTCGGACCCATAGTTGCGGGGGCCTGACGCTCCGCGCAAGGGCGAGCCCTGATTATCCCGCCCTCAGCTATAGACCATCGAGATGAAGGCCGCCGAGGTTGTCACCACCAGGATGGAGAGCAGGGCGCCCACCTTGGCGTAGTCTCGGAACTTGTAGCCGCCCGGCGCCATGACCAGCAGGTTGTTCTGGTGGCCGATGGGGGTCAGGAAGTCGGACGAGGCGCCGATCAGCACCGCCAGCAGCATGGCGTCGGTGGGCACGCCCAGCTGATTGGCCAGGCCGATGGCCACCGGCCCCATGATCACGGCGGTGGCCACATTGTTCAGGAACAGCGACAAGAGGATGGTGGCGCTGGCGATGGCCACGCAGGCCACGAACAGCGAGGCGCCGCCCAGGCCCGTCCCCAGCCAGTCGGCGACGATGCCCGCCGCCCCGCTGGTCTGGAAACTCTGGCCCACCGGGATCATGGCCGCCAGCAGCACGATGGCCGGCCAGTCGATGGAGGAATAGATCTCCTTGGAGGGGAGGAAGCGCAGGGCCGCCAGGCCCGCCGCCGCTCCGGCGAAGGTCAGCGCCGTGGGCAGGCCGAAGCCCACCGCCGCCACGACGGCGGCCAGATAGATGCCCACCGCCAGCATGGCCCGCCGGGGCGCCACGGTGGTGGCGGCCTTGCGGTTCAGCTCCAGAAGGCGGCCATAGCGCAGATAGGCGTCCAGGCGCTCGGCCGGTCCGTGGACGACGATCTGGTCGCCGGCCCGGATCTCCATGGCGCCGAGGGGACCATCGGCGCCCGCGGCCCGCGGGCCCGCCGCCACCACGCGAAGCTCCCGGTCGGTCTCGGCGGGAATGGTGTCATAGGGGCGGCCGATGAGCGGCGAGCCATGGGCCACCGCCACCCGGGAGGTCACCGCGTCGGCGGCCTGGGAGCGTTCCACGGTGAGCTCGCAGCCCACCTTGCGGGCGAACTCCCAGGGATCCAGGGCCGTGACCACCAGGATGCGATCGGTGGAGGTCAGCCGGTCGACCTTGTCCAGCTTCAGCCGGCGATGCCGGCGCACCACGGCCAGCACATGGGCGCCGGCCTCCTTGATCTGGGCGAAAAGCTCCTCGGGGCTGGGCTCGGTCTCGGCCTCGGGATCGGCCTTGGGCGGGATCAGTTCAAAGACGTTGCGCCCGCCGCCGGCCACCTCATCCCCTTGCCGCTTGGGGGTCAGCCGCCAGCCGATCAGGCAGAGATAGAGCAGGCCGACGCCCGCCACCGTGGCGCCCACGGGCGTCATGGCGAAGAAGCCGAAGGGCTCGCCCACCTCTTCCCGGCGGATGGAGGACAGGATCAGATTGGCCGGGGTGCCGATCAATGTGGTCATGCCCCCCAGGATGGTGGCGAAGGCCAGCGGCATCAGGCCGGCGCCGGGGGGCAGCTTGTTGGCCCGGCAGATGCTGGCCACCGCCGGCATGGTGATGGCCAGGGCGGCGATATTGTTCATGAAGGCCGACAGCACCGCGCCGGCCAGCAGCAGGATGGACAGCTGAAGCGGGAAGGGCGCGCGCAGGGCGGCCAGCCGCTCGGTGGCGGCCGAGGCCACGCCTGTCAGCTCGATGGCCCGGCCGATGATCAGCACGGCGGCCACCACCACCACGGCGGGATCGGAAAACCCCTGCAGGGCCTGATCGGGCGTGACCAGGCCCAGGATCAGACAGGCGCCCAGGGCGGTGACCGCCACCAGGTCGTGGCGCACCTTGTCCCAGGCGAACAGCGTCAGGGCCAGGATCAGGACCAGGCCGGCCAGCAGGGCGTCGCTCACGCGGCGGGCTCCTGACCGGCGTCGGAGGTCGCTTCCGGCGGCTGTTGCGGCAGGCCGCGCGGCCGCACCCGGGCGAACCACAGGCTGGACGGCGGCTCAGGCGCCGTCTCCGGGACGTTCGTCCCCACTTCGATGTCGCGCAAGCCCAGGGCCTCCAGCCGATCCGCCACAGCCTGGGCGCGGGCCTGCGCCACCGCAATGTCACGGGGGCGAGGTCCACGGGGACCGGGACTGGCCGACCCAACGACCAAGGCCCCGCTGAGGTTCCAGCGTCGCAGGGCCCAGGCGATGAGCTCCAGGTCCCGCTCGGCCGCCGGCGTAAGCGTGCTGGCGGCCTCGGCGAAGGTGATGGCCGGCAGGGGCATGTAGGGCGGGGCGATCTCCAGCCGCACCTCGGGCAGGAAGCGCTGGGCGGCGGCCTCGAGGGCGGCGTAGTCGTCGAGGGCGGCTTCGCCCTCCAGCCGGACGGCGGCGCTCAGGCGACCAGCCTGCGGGGACTGGATGACCTCCACCGTGGCGACCCCGGCCAGCATGTCGCGCAACCGCTGTTCGGGCGTCGGGCGCGCCGGCCTGGAGGTGGCGAGCGCCCGATTGGCCAGGGCGCCCCCCGACGGGTCGGCGCGGGGCAGGCCGTCGGCGGTGAGGATCTGCTCGATCTGGATCAGGGGGTCGCCCCCCAGGATCTCGGCCAGCCGGGTCTCGGCCCGGCTCTGGAAGCGGCTGGTCACCACCACGGCGCGCACCTCGCGCGTCGCCCCGGCCGTGGCGCGCACCTGCAGGTCGGTGATCAGTTGGTCGCTGGTCTCGAAGACCTGAGCGATCGCTGCGCGCACCCGGGCGGTTTCCCGGGCCTCCACCACGATGTCGCGCAGGGAGACGGCCAGCGGCAGGGACAGGACCAGCAGGGTGGCGGCCAGCGCCAGCTCCTCCCAGCGTCGCCGCGTCCGTGCCACCGGGCTGAATCCGTAGCGGCGCGCCACCACGAAGACCGCGCCCAATATGGCCACCACATTGGTCAGGAAGAGCAGGAAGGCGCCGCCGGCCGTGTTCCAGGCGCCTGTGGCCAGGCCATAACCCACCACCGCCAGGGGCGGCATCAGGGCCGTGGCGATGGCGACGCCAGCCACCACGCCGGGGCGCTTGGTGATCAGAACATAGGCCCCGACCACGCCAGAGAGCATGGCCACCACCAGGTCGAGCAGGGTGGGGCGGGTGCGGGCCAGGATCTCCGGGGTCACGTCCTTCAGCGGCGAGGCCCAGACGATGAGCGCCGAGGCGGCCACCGAGACCGCCGCGCCCAGGGCCAGGGCCAGCGCCGAGCGCTCGAACGCCCGGGCGTTCAGCCGCGCCACGGCCATGCCCATGCCCATGATCGGCCCCATGAGCGGCGAGATCAGCATGGCCCCGATCACCACCGCGGCGGAGGACTGCAGAAGGCCCAGGGCCGCGATCCCGCAGGAACAGAACAGCAGGGCGAAGTAACCGCTGGTGATGCGGGCGCCCTCGGCCACCTCGGCCTCGATCTGCAGGCGATCGGCCTCGGAATGGGGGGCCGCGCGGTTCTTGAGCAAGGCCCGCAGGCGGATGAGGCTGAGGCGGGCCAGGGCGCGCAGGCGCAGGGTGCTGATCGGCGGCGTCATAACCGCCGCTTAGCGCATAGGCGGGCGGCCGTCGCCCGGGTTCAGGCCGCGCGGGCGGCCTTCGTCTCCCTCGTCCCGCCGTCCGGGGCGCCGAACTCGAACCGCGACACGCTTTGCGCCAGCAGACGCGCCTCCTGGGCCAGGGCGTGGCTGGCCGCGGTGGTCTCTTCCACCATGGCCGCATTCTGCTGGGTCACCTGGTCCATCTGGTTCACCGCGGTGTTCACCTCGCTCAGGCCGGTGGCCTGTTCCTGGGCGCCGGCGGCGATTTCGGAGACCAGGCTGTCGATCTGGGCCACCTGGGCCACGATCCGTTGCAGGGCCTCCCCGGTCTGGCCCACCAGGGTCACACCCTGTTCCACCTGCTGTGAGGAGGTGCTGATCAGGGCCTTGATCTCCTTGGCCGCGTCCGCCGAGCGTTGAGCCAGGGCCCGGACTTCCGAGGCGACGACGGCGAAGCCGCGACCGGCGTCGCCGGCCCGGGCGGCTTCGACGCCCGCGTTGAGCGCCAGCAGGTTGGTCTGGAAGGCGATCTCGTCGAT
>NZ_DAIMHV010000113.1:0-8464 GCF_036723115.1 Phenylobacterium sp.
CCGTCGGTGAAGTTCACCGCATTGGCCGCGCCCACGATCACGAAGGCGCCGAACACCAGATAGAACCAGCCCAGGTCCAGCAGCAGGGTCTTGAAGATCGGGAAGGCCAGAGACGTGGGCAGGTCCGGCGATTCCGCCGTTCGCCCGCCGTACATGACCAGGATCGCCACCGCGGCCAGGGCCACGCCGACCTCTAGGATCAGCCGCAGACGGCTGGAGACGCCGGCCGTGGTCTGCTTGGTGACCTTGGCGTAGTCGTCGGTGAAGCCCAGCAGGCCGTAGCTGCCGGTGACGAACAGCACCACCCAGACATAGACGCTGGTCAGGTCCGACCACAGCAAGGTGCCGACGAACAGGCCCGCTAGGATCATGACCCCGCCCATGGTGGGCGTGCCGGCCTTTTCGACGATGTGGCGTTCAATGCCCTCGGCGCGGATCGGCTGGCCCTTGCCCTGCTTGGCCTGCATCCAGCGGATGAAGCGCGAGCCCATGGCGATGACCACCAGCTGGGCGGTGAAGACCGCCATGCCGGTCCGGAAGGTCAGATATTTCAGCAGGTTGAGTAGGGGCACATGCCCCTCGGACGCCAGCTGCGTATAGAGCCAATAGAACATCAGCCCTGATCCCCCTGCGCACGGCCGAACGCGGCGAGAGCGGCGGCGACCGCACCCGCTTTCGAACCGTTGGACCCCTTCACCATCACCACATCGCCGGGCTCTACGGCCTGGACGACCTGCGCCCCAATCTGGGCCGCGCTCTCGGCGTACCCTCCCCGTCGAGTCGACGGAAGGGCGTCAAAGAGCGATTTCATGAGCGGACCGGCGCAGAACACCAGGTCCACCTGGGCCCGCTCCAGCGGCTCGGCCAAGGCGCGGTGGAAGTCCGGGCCGGCCGGCCCCAGTTCCAGCATGTCTGTGAGAACCACGACCCGTCGCCCCTCGACCTTGCGCGCGCCCAGCGTGGCGATGGCGGCGGCCATGGAGACCGGGTTGGCGTTGTAGCTCTCGTCGATCAGGGTGAAGCGCCCGCCCCGCACCGACAGCTGCTGTTCGGCGCCCCGGCCGACCATGGGCTCGAAGGCGCCCAGAGCCGTCAACGCCAGGTCGCGGGATACCTCCAGCGCCTCAAGCATCAGCAGGACGGCCATGCTGTTGAGTCCCCAATGCAGGCCCGTCTGCAGGATGGGGAAATCCAGGCTCTCGCCCCGCAGCCGCGCCTTGATGCGCGCCGCGCCGCCCTGCGCCTGAAAGTCCAGGAGCTGGGCGTCGCAGCCCGGCCCCTGGCCGAAGCTCGCCACCACCGCGCCTTGGGCGCGGGCGCGGGCGCTGAGCTCATCGAACCAGACATTGTCGGCGTTCAGAATAGCCAGGCCGCCCGGCGCCAGTCCGTCGAAGATCTCGGCCTTGGCCGCGGCCACCCCGGCCTCGCCGTCAGGGAAGTTCTCCACATGCACCGGGCCGACCGTGGTGATGACCACCGCCTGCGGACGCACCATCTGCACCAGGGGCGTGATTTCCCCGGCATGGTTCATGCCGATCTCGAAGACGGCTCGCTCGGTGTCGCGGGGCATCCGCGCCAGGGTGAGCGGCACGCCGATGTGGTTGTTGAAGGACTTGACCGAGCTGTGGGCCGGGCCGGCGAGGGACAGTCCCAGCCGCACCGCCTGCGTCACGCTCGTCTTGCCCACCGAGCCGGTGACCGCCCCGCGCCGCGCCGCGGGCGCGCGCTCGCGCGCCGCCACGCCCAGGGCTTCCAGCGCCCGCAGGGTGTCGTCCACAAGGACGCCGGGCCCCTCGGTGGGCCGCGAGACCAGGGCGGCCACCGCCCCCTGGTTGCGGGCCGCAGCGATGAAGTCATGCCCGTCCCGCGCGCCGGCCAGGGCGATGAACAGGTCGCCCGGCTCCACCGAGCGGCTGTCGAAGGTCAGACCTTGCACGGGCAGGTCGGCGCCGATCCGCTGACCGCCGACGGCCGCGGCGATCTCGCCCGTGGTCCAGAGGGGTTCAGTCATCGGCCGCTCCCAGGGCGTCCAGGGTGACGGCCACATCATCGAAGGGATGGACGACGCCGGCGATGGTCTGGCTCCGCTCATGGCCCTTGCCGGCCACCACCAGCACATCACCCTCGCGCAGCATGGCCACGCCGGTGCGGATCGCCTCACGGCGGTCCCCGACCTCCAGGGCGCCCGGGACTGCGGCCAGGATCTGGGCCCGGATCTCCGCCGGCGCTTCACTGCGCGGATTGTCGTCGGTGACGATGGCCAGGTCGGCCAGTTCGGCGGCTGCGGCGCCCATCAGCGGGCGCTTGGCCTTATCGCGGTCGCCCCCGGCCCCGAACACCACAATCAGGCGGCCCCGCGCATGTGGGCGCAGGGCCTTCAGCACCGTCTCCAGGCCATCGGGCGTATGGGCGTAGTCCACATAGGCCTCGCCGCCGCGGGGACCTGCGCCCACCCGCTGCATTCGGCCGGCCGCGCCCTCCAGGCGCTCAAGGGCGGCCATGACCGTCTCGATACTCTCGCCCGCCGCCAGGCATAGCCCCGCCGCCGCCAGGGCGTTGCCGGCCTGAAACCCCCCCGCCAGGGGCAGGCGAAAATCGAACACCCGGCCCTCATAGGCGATGGACAGCCTCTGGCCGTCCGGCTGGGCTTCCCGCCGCATCAGGCGCAGATGTTCGCCGGTCTCGCCCACGGAGCAGAGCCCCTGCCCCGACTGCACCGCCGCGGCGGCGAAGGCCGCAAAATCGGGAGAGTCGGCGTTCAGCACCGCCGTGCCGCCGCGCGGCAGGAGGCTGTCGAACAGGCGCAGCTTGGCCTGGCGATAGACCTCCATGGAGCCGTGATAGTCCAGGTGGTCCTGGGTGAGGTTGAGGAAGCCCGCCGCCGTCAGGCGCACGCCGTCCAGCCGCCGCTGATCCAGACCGTGGGACGAGGCTTCCAGGGCCACGTGGGTGACGTCCAGGGCCGCCAGCCTGGCCATGAGTTCGGCCAGATCGCCGGCGTCGGGGGTCGTCAGCCCCTCCGGCGTCAGTTGTTCGTCCAGGCCCGGCCCCACGGCGCGGACCCCCAGGGTGCCCATGCTGGCGGCGCGGCGGCCGGCGCTGGCGAAGATCTGCCGGCAGAAGTTGGCCACCGAGGTCTTGCCGTTGGTGCCGGTCACCGCCACGCAGACCGCGGGCTGCGCGCCATGGAAGGCGGCCGCCGCCAGGGCGTAGGCCCGGCGCGGATCATCCACCACCACCACGGGGGCCTCGACGCCGTCGATCGGGCTGGGCGCCAGGATGGCCGCGGCGCCGGCCGCAGCGGCCTGGGCGGCGTAGGTCCGGCCGTCGGCCACGGCGCCCGGCAGGGCGGCGAACAGAAAGCCCGGCTTGACCTTCCGGCTGTCGGCGGTGACGCCGAGGATCTCCGGATCGGCGTCCAGGTCTCGCTGCAGAATGTCGGACAGACGGGCCGGCATCAGAGACCACCCCCGTCCAGGTCGGCCACCGAGGCCAGCCGCGGCTGGTTCTCCAGCGGCCCCACGTGACGCTTCACCCCCAGGAAGGGGGCGATGCGGCTGATCACCCGCCCGGTGGCCGGCGCAGCCACCCAGCCGCCGGTGGAATAGCCGAAGGTCTCGGCCGTGCCCTTGGGCTCGTCCAGCAGGATGAGCACGAAGTAGCGGTCGTTCTCCAGCGGCCCGTCGGAGGGGAAGACCGCGGCGAAGGAGGAGACCTGACGCTTGCCGTTGTAGCGGCGGATCTCGGGGTCATACTTCTCGCCGGTGCCGGTCTTGCCGCCGACGCTCAGGCCCGGGGCGTCGGCCTTGCCGCCGCTGCCGCCGGTGACATTGGCCCGCATGATCTGAAGCATCTGGGCCGAGGTGGTCTCCGAAAGCACGCGCTCGCCCTCTGGCGCCGCGCCGGGCGCCAGCTTGCGGATGGTCAGCGGCACGCGACGCCCGCCGTTCAGCAGGGGAAGCATGGCTTCGGTGAGCGCCAGCGGGGTGACGTTCATGCCATGGCCGAAGGAGGTGGAGGCCACGGCGTCCTCGTTCCAGACCCGCGGGGTGAGCGGAGAGGCCGACTCCTTGAGCTCGACATCGGCGCGGGTGGTCAGGCCCAGGGCCTGGAAATAGCCGGCCAGACGCTCGGCGCCCACGCCCACCGCCAGTCTGGCGGTGCCGATATTGGACGAGTGCTGGAACACCTCCACGAGGCTCAGCACCTTTCGGGTGGCGTGATAGTCGTGGATCGTGCGGTAGCCGAGCTTGTAGGGCTCCCGCGCATCGAAGGTGGTGGCCATGGTCGCCACCCCGGCGTCCAGGCCGATGGCCACAGTGAAGGCCTTGAAGGTCGATCCCATCTCAAAGACGGTGGAGGCCGCCCGGTTCAGACGGGCGTCGGCGTCGGCCGCGCCCGGCGCATTGGGATCGAAGTCGGGATAGCTGGCCAGGCCCAGAATCTCGCCCGTATGGACATTGGCCACGATGCCCACGGCACCCTTGGGCCGGTAGGCTTCCGCCGCGCCGCGCAATTCGTCTTCCAGGGCGCCCTGCACCCGCAGGTCGATGGACAGGGCCACTTCGCCGCCGCTGCCCGCCAGGCCGCGGATTTCGTCATTGAGGGCCAGCTCCACCCCGGCCAGACCCTGACCGCCGGTGTCGGCGAAGCCCAGCAGGTGGCTGGCCGTGTGGTTCAGCGGATAGACCCGGCGCTGCTCGGGCTCGAAGGTGACACCCGGCAGGCCCAGGCGATGAACCTCGGCGCGTCGCACGGGCGTGAGGCCGCCCGCCAGATAGGCGCGGCGCTGGCCGCTCAGCACCCGCTCCACCCGCTCGGCGCTCACCTCCGGGAGGACCCGGCGCAGGGCGGCCGCCGTGGCGTCGGCGTCCCACACCTCGGACGGATCAATATAGACGCCGTAGTGCAGAAGGTCCGCCGCCAGCAGCCGGCCATTGCGGTCCACCAGATCGGCGCGGGAATAGGGGGGCGTCCAGCCCGGCGATCCGGCGCGGACCGCGTCCGAGAAGAGGGCCGCGTGAGTGGCCCCCGCGGAGAGGGCGCAGAATCCGGCGACGAAGACAAGCATCACCACGAAGATGCGCAGGCGCGTGTCGTCCTCGACGCGGCCAGAGGCGCGGGCCCGCTCAAAGGCGTGCTCCAGGCCCCACAGCCCCTGGCCAAGCCAGCGCAGGCCGAAGGGAAACCGCCGGGGAAGCGCGTCGCTCACACTCATCGGCGGGCCTCGGGAACCGCCAGGTGATAGAGGGTGTCGGGGGTCGCTTCCTGCTTGGGCGCCACCGGCGCCATGTCCAGATAGGTGGTGGACAGGTGCTCCAGCCGGGAGGGCTGCTCCAGATGCGCCACCTCGGCCTCCAGCAGGCGGATGCGCGACTTCTCCGCAACGATCTGACGTTCGACCCGGGCGATCTGGGCGCGCTCGCGGCTGGCCATGGTCTTGGCCAGATAGACGCTCATCACCAGCGCCACCAACAGGCCGAAGGCCACCACGTCGATCAGGCGAAAGCCGCGGATCCGGCGGTTGATCAGGCTCATGACGAGGCCTCCCACACCGGGGCCTCGGTGCGCACGGCGGCGCGAAGCTTGGCCGAACGGGACCGGGGATTGGCGCCCTGCTCGGCCTCGGACGGAGCCTGCGCGCCGTTGAAGGTCAGACGGAAGCTCGCCGGCGCCTGGGCCACGCTGGGCGGCAGGTGACGCGATCCGGCCGGCGTGCGGCCGGCGCGTTCGGCGAGGAAGGTCTTCACGATGCGGTCCTCGAGCGAATGGAAGGTGACCACGGCCAGGCGCCCGCCCGGCCGCAAGACTCGCTCGGCCGCCACAAGCCCCGCCTCCAGTTCGGCCAGTTCGTCGTTCACGGCAATACGCAAAGCCTGGAAGGCGCGGGTGGCGGGGTGCGCCTTTGCGCCGCGCCGTCCGCCCAGCACGCCTTCGATGAAGTCGGCCAGTTCCGCGGTGCGGGTGAAGGGCTGTTGCACCCGACGCCGGGCGATGGCGCCGGCGATCCGCCGCGACTTCTTCTCCTCGCCATAGAGCCAGAGAATGCGCGCCAGGTCTTCGGGCTCAGCGGTGTTGACCAGGTCCGCCGCGCTCTGCCCCTCGGCCCCCATGCGCATGTCTAGCGGGCCGTCCCGCAGGAACGAAAAGCCGCGCTCGGCCTCGTCCAGCTGCATGGACGAGACACCCAGATCAAGCGCCACGGCGTCGGCCCCGCCCTCGCCCAGCACCTCGGCCATGTCCGAGAAGCAGGCGCAGACCAGGGTGAAGCGATCGGCCGGAAGGTCGGCGGCGAAGCGCGCGGCGCTGGGATCGCGATCAAAGGCGGTGACCCGGGCGCCGGCCGCCAGGAAGGCGCGGGTGTAGCCGCCCGCGCCGAAGGTGCCATCCACCGCGTGGTCGCCCGAGGACAGCTCAAGGGCGGCCAGAACCTCGTCCAGCAGGACGGAGACGTGAGGCGCCGCACTCATGGCGCCCCTCCGCCCAGCCGCGCGGCGCGCTGGTCGGCGCGCAGACGGGCCAGCCCCTCCCGCGCCAACTCGCGCTGAGCCGAGCGATGGGCCTGGAAGGCCTCCCGGGGCCAGATCTGAAAGCGGTCGCCGAGCCCCACGATCACCACCCAGTCGGTCAGACCGAAGAGCTCGCAGAGCGTCTCCGGGAGGGTGATGCGGCCCGCCGTGTCGAAGGACATGCGCGCCATGCCGCCCAGGACCGAGGTCTCCAGGGCCGAGCGCAGGGGGTCGCCGAAGTCGAGCTCCTCGATCAGCCCCACATAGCGGTCGAACAGCGCCTTGCCGCCGCCCTCAATGCAATCGGCCTCGATGGAAGGGAAGCAGACCACCCCGTCGAAGGGGCCGGACACCAGGGCGCGGAACTCCTGCGGCACCACAAGGCGGCGCTTGGCGTCGAGCTGTTTCTCGAACGTCGAGACGAACATCCCCGCGCGCAGCCCTTCCCTTCACGGCCCCCACGGCCGCTGATCGCCACCCCGCTCGAAGGAGCAGAAGCGGCCGCCCGCCCTGCAGCGAACGACAATTGGGTTAACATGGGATGGATTGGGCCGCAATGACTCCAAAGCCTGAAAAGCCGAGAAAACAAAGATGTCGCACCAGCATTATGGTTAACGCCGATAAACTTTCCACAGAACATACATGGAACACATTAAGTATAGAGGGGCTTGCGCCGGTCTGGGGTGGGGGGAAGACGGATCAGACGGCCTATAAGCCGGGTTCTGTGCCAACCCGTCCCAGGCGAACCCAGGACGGGCGCGACGGCCATTCCTCTGGACCGGACCTCGCGGACCGGTTCTCGCGACCAACCCGGACCCCTCGGGCCGACGACGGCCCTGCCGAGCGCCGGTTAGGGCGAAGCGGCGCGGGATCCCTATTCGGTCTTGCTCCTGGCGGGGCTTGCCATGCCGTCGATGTCACCACCGACGCGGTGCGCTCTTACCGCACCCTTTCACCCTTACCCGTCACGGGGACGGGCGGTTTGCTTTCTGTGGCGCTATCCCTGGGGTCGCCCCCGGCGGGCGTTACCCGCCGCCATGTCGTCGTGGAGCCCGGACTTTCCTCGACCGCTTTCGCGGCCGCGGCCGCCCGGCCATCTGATCCGCGGCGACACATGAGGCTCCCCGCCCCTGGGGTCAAGGTGTCAGTCTGAGGCGCCCCGTCCCATCAGTCGCGCCACAGGATGGTGCCCCAGGGCCTGGGCCACCCGCGCCTGCTCGCTCGCGGGCTTGTTCTGCGACAGCTTGAACGTGCCCTCCAACCGCCGCACCCGCAGCCTGAAGCCCGTGATCGCGCCCAGCATGGCCTCGAACCGTCCGGGCGACATCTTGTCCCGCGTCCAGGGCGGCTTGGGGGTCAGGCGGGCCTCGGCCTGGGCCGAGAGCGCGTCCAAGAGCGCCACGAGGCCGGCCTCGTCCAGGGTTGAAACCGGCCCCTCGGCCTCCACGGCCACATAGTTCCAGGTGGGGACCTGGTCGGGGCGCGCGTACCAGTCGGGACTGACATAGGCGTCCGGTCCCTGGCTCACGGCCAGGGCGTCGGCGCCGGCGGCCAGGATCGGGGTCAGGGCGTTGTTGCGCGACAGGTGGAAGTCCAGGACCACCTCGTCCCCTGCCTGGCGGACGATCGCCGGAGCGTGCGCCACCCGCAGCCCGCCAGGCGCGCTGGCGAAGACCGCGAGGAAGGGGTTTTCCGCCAGCCAGGCCAGAAGTCCTTCCCGCTCTGGGGCGGCGAAGGCGGCGGCCGGGTGCATCAGGCGGCCGCCCGCAGCAGGGCGATAAGCCGGGCGCGGGTCTCGCCGTCGGCCACCCCGTCCACCTGCTCGGGCCGCCAGTGGCGCTGGAAGGCGCTGACGATGGTGGCGGTGTCGGCGTCGAACCGCCCCGAGGGCGGGCAGTCATAGCCTAGCCGGGTGAGTCCGGCCTGCAGGGCGAAGACCCCGGCCCCCGCCTCTC
>NZ_DAIMHV010000114.1:0-3656 GCF_036723115.1 Phenylobacterium sp.
GCCCAAGGCCGCTGCGCCCGCGCCGAAGCCGGCGCCGGCTCCCACACCGAGCCCGGCCCCGGCGGCGACCGCCGGCGTCGCGGTGGTGCAGGTGGGCGCCTTCTCGTCCCAGGCTCTGGCGGAAACCGGGGTGGCTGACGCGCTCCGCGCCCTTGCCGGCGAGGCCGCCGGCAAGGGGCGGCGCATCGAGCCGGTGGAGAGCGACGGCAAGACCCTCTATCGCGGCTATGTCACCGGCTTCGCCTCTCGCGGGGAGGCGACGGCCTTCTGCGACCGCCTGAAGGCCGCCGGCCGGAGCTGTTTCGTCCGGTGAGCGTCCAGGCCTGCATCTTCGGCTGCGCGGGGCCGGACCTGCTCGCGGAGGAGGCGGCCTTCTTCCGGGCCGTGCGGCCCTGGGGCTTCATCCTCTTCAAGCGCAATGTGCAGACCCCCGACCAGGTGCGCCGCCTCACCGAGGCGTTGCGCGAGACGGTGGGCCGGGCTGATGCGCCCATCCTGATCGATCAGGAGGGCGGGCGCGTCCAGAGGCTGGGGCCGCCCCATTGGCCGGTCTATCCGCCAGGCCGCGCCTATGGCCGTCTGCCGGCCAACGACCCCCTGCTGCGGCGTGAGATCACCCGCCTGGGCGCGCGTCTGATCGCCCACGATCTGGCGGCGCTAGGGATCAATGTGGACTGCGTGCCGGTGCTGGACGTGCCCCAGGCCGGCGCCCACGACATTATCGGCGATCGGGCCTATGGCGAGACGCCGCAGGCCGTGGCCCTGCTGGGGCGTGCGGCGGCCGAGGGATTGATCGCCGGCGGGGTGCTGCCGGTGATCAAGCATATTCCGGGCCACGGCCGCGCCCTGGCCGACAGCCATCTGGACCTGCCGGTGGTGGACGCCCCACGTTCGGAGCTGGAGGCGGTGGACTTTCCGCCCTTCCAGGTGCTGTCGGACATGCCCTTGGCCATGACCGCCCATGTGGTCTATGCCGACATCGACCCCAGGAAGCCGGCCACCACCTCGCGCCGGGTGATCACCCAGGTGATCCGCGACCACATCGGCTTCCAGGGCCTGCTGATGAGCGACGACCTGTCCATGCAGGCTCTGTCGGGCGACTTCGCCGGCCGGACGCGGGCGGCCCTGTCGGCCGGTTGCGACGTGGTGCTCCACTGCAATGGCGACATGGTTGAGATGAAGTCTATCGCCGAGGCCTGCCGTCCCCTGGCGGGCGCAGCGCGCCGCCGGGCCGAGGCGGCCATGGCCAGGCTCGCCCGTCACCCCGAGCCGTTCGACGTGGAGGAGGGCCGCGCCCGCCTGGCCGCGGCGCTGGAGCAGGGGGGCGCGTCCGGGGGATGAGCCAGACAGGCTTCCAGCCCAATCTCGACTTCGAGGCCGCCGCCTCCGCGGCCGAGGATGGCGAGGCCCTGATCGTCGAGATGGACGGCTATGAAGGGCCGCTCCACGTCCTTTTGGCGCTCGCCCGCAGCCAGAAGGTCGATCTGCTCAAGCTGTCGGTGCTGAAACTCGCCGAACAGTACCTGGCCTTCGTGCATCAGGCGCGTCGACGGCGTTTCTCCCTGGCGGCGGACTATCTGGTGATGGCCGCGTGGCTGACCTATCTGAAGTCGCGCCTGCTGCTTCCCAAGCCGGAGCGTCCCAAGGCCGAGGAGCCCCCGGCCGAAGAGATGGCCGCCCAGCTGGCCTTCCGCCTGGCCAAGCTCGACGCCATGCGTCAGGCGGCCGAAGCCCTGAAGGGCCGCACCCTCCTGGGCCGCGATGTGTTCACCCGCGGCGATCCCGAGGCGATCCGCATCGTGCCCTCCACCCGGGTGGAGGGCGATCTCTACAGCCTGATGGACGCCTATCTCGCCCAGCGCCGCCGGGAGGAGAGCCGCCGCTACGCCCCCCGGCCTCCCAAGGCCTACCCGCTGGAGGCCGCCCGCGACCGCCTGCGCACGCTGTTGCCCGAGCTTGACCGGTGGACGCCGCTGACGGGGGTGGCGCCTCGGCGGGCGGGCCTGAGCGAGGGGCCGTCCCAGGCCTCCTTCACCGCCTCCACCCTCTCGGCCAGCCTGGAGCTGGTCAAGGAAGGCGCGCTGGAAGCCCGGCAACTGGAGGCCTTCGCCGATCTCTATCTGCGCGCCCGTCGCGGGGAGCCCGCCCTATGACGCCGCAGGCCGCCGAGCGCGCGGTGGAGGCGCTGTTGTTCGCCGCTGCAGGTCCGCTCGGTCTGGACGACCTGGCCCAGCGCCTGGGCCCCGAGGTCGATGTGGCCGCCGCCCTGCAGGCGCTTCAGGCCCGTTACGCCGGGCGCGGGGTGGAGCTGGCCTGCGTGGCTGAGCGCTGGCGCTTCCAGACGGCGCCCGATCTCGCCCATCTGATGACCGAGACGCGGGACGAACCCCGTCGCCTGTCCCGCGCCGCCCAGGAGACCCTGGCCATCATCGCCTATCACCAGCCTGTCACCCGGGCCGAGATCGAGGCGGTGCGCGGGGTGCAGGCTTCCCGCGGAACCCTGGACGTGCTGCTCGAGCTCGGACTGGTGCGCATGCGCGGACGCCGCCGCACGCCGGGGCGGCCGGTGACCTATGGCACCACCGAGGCCTTTCTCGAACACTATGGGCTGGTCAGCCTGGCCGACCTGCCCGGCATGGCCGAGATGAAGGCGGCGGGCCTGCTCAGCCTCGACCTGCCGCCCGACTTCGCCGTGCCCGATCCCAGCGCCGCCGTCATCGACGAAGACCCGCTGGAAGGGGAGGACGAGGCGCCGGAGTTCCACACCGATTTCCTGGGGTCTGACGAGGAAAGCGATCGCCGCTGACGTCCCGTGCGGGAAATCGGCGGGCCTCGCCTTGGCGGCCATGGGGGCAAGCCGCTATATTGGATTGAAATTTGAGGGGCGGGCGGCGCGGTCGCCCATCGGCCGCTCAACATAGGAGTTTCGCCTTATGGGCTCGTTTTCGATCTGGCACTGGGTCATCGTGCTTGTGGTCTTCGCCCTGCTGTTCGGCGGCCGCGGCAAGATTTCCTCGGTCATGGGTGACGCCGCCAAGGGCATCCGCGCCTTCCGCGACGGCCTAAAGGGCGAGGAGGCCGAGGCCGCCAAGCCTGAGACCGTCAAGACCATCCCTGAGCGGGAAAAGGACGAGGTGCGCAGCTAGGGCCGCACCCCTCGCGCAAGGACCCAACCCGCCGGCTGGACCGCCCGTCCGCCGGCGTCTGATTTCGCCAGACCCCCTCGGGGTCTAAGACGGCAAGGGCCATGCTACCCGACATCGGCGCAGGGGAACTCCTGCTCATCGGCATTATCGCCCTGGTGGTGGTGGGTCCCAAGGACCTGCCGCTGCTCATGCGCAGGCTCGGCCAGTTCACCGCCCGTCTGCGCGGCATGGCGGCGGAATTCCGCGCCAGCTTCGACGAAATGGGCCGCCAGTCCGAACTGGACGAACTGCGCCGCGAGGTGGAAGCCCTGCGCAGCGGCAAGGTGCTGGACGAGCAGATGGGCCGCACCGACGCCCAGGCGGTGATGCGCGAGATAGAGACCGGTCTGGCCCAGGGGGACATGCGGCTGCATCCGCCCATGGGAAATCCCTATGCGGAGTCCCAGTCGCTGGCGGAGCCGCCGCCCGCCGAAACGTCGGCGGTCGACCCTGACGTCGCGCCCGCGCCCG
>NZ_DAIMHV010000114.1:3756-8402 GCF_036723115.1 Phenylobacterium sp.
CGCGCCCGCGCCCGAGGCCGCGCCCGCAGCTTCCATCCCGCCGCCCGCGTCCGAAGCCACGGAGACCAAGCCGTGAGCCTGCATGAAGACGAGGACGAGCGGGAGATCGAGGCCTCCCGCGCCCCGCTGCTCGACCATCTGATCGAGCTGCGCAAGCGGCTGATCATCTGCATCGTCGGCTTCGGCCTGGGCTTTGTCCTGTGCTTCGCCTTCGCCGAGCCCCTCTACATCTTCCTGCTGCGCCCCTTCGAGGTGGCCGCGCGTCTGATGTCGGCGCAAGGGGAGGGAGGCGGTCACGGCCCGTTCGCGCTGATCTCCGCCCTGGCGGGGCTGGCGGATGCGCCCGAGGCGGGGGAAAAGCTGCGTCTGGTCTTCACCGCGCCGCTGGAATTCTTCTTCACCAAGCTGAAGCTGGCGGCCTTCGGGGCGGTGATCCTGGCCTTCCCGGTGCTGGCCTGGCAGGTCTACGCCTTCGTGGCGCCGGGCCTCTATAAGCGCGAGCGGCGGGCCTTCCTGCCCTTCCTGCTGGCGGCGCCGGGCCTGTTCCTGCTGGGGGCGGCGCTGGTCTATTACATGATCCTGCCCTTCGTCCTGTGGTTCTCGCTGTCTCAGCAGATCGTCGGCGCCGCCGGGGTTTCGGTGGAGCTGTTGCCCAAGGTGTCGGACTATCTGACCCTGGTGACCACCCTGCTGCTGGCCTTCGGCCTGTGCTTCCAACTGCCGGTGGTCCTGACCCTGCTGGCGCTCACCGGCATCGTGAACGCCAACATGCTGCGCACGGGGCGGCGCTACGCCATACTGGGGGTGTTCATCGTGGCGGCCATCGTCACCCCGCCCGATCCCATCAGCCAGCTCTCCCTCGCCATCCCCATCATCCTTCTCTACGAGGTCTCGATCTGGTGCGTGCGGCTGATGGAGCGCCGCCGCCGCGAGGCTGAGGATGGCCCCGGCAAGGACGTGATGGCGGTCTGACTCCAGCGCGCCGGCGGGGCTTGGCCGCTTGGCCGACGCGCTCTAGAGAAGGCCGCTCACCTCCAGCCCCCGGCGCGCCATGCACGATATCAAGGCCATTCGCGACAACCCCGACCTCTATGAAAAGGCCTGGAGCGCGAAGGGCCGGTCCGGCGCCGCGGCCGAGGCGATCGCCCTGGACGTCCAGGTCCGCGCCGCCCAGACCGAACTGCAGACCGCCCAGAGCCGTCGCAACGACCTCTCCAAGCAGATCGGCCAGGCCAAGAGCCGCAAGGACGAGGCCGAGGCCGCCCGTCTCATGGCCGAGGTCGAGGCGCTGAAAAGCGTTCTGGAAACCCAAGGGACGGTGGAGCGCGAGACGGGCGAGGCCCTGCGCGACCTGCTGGCGAGCCTGCCCAACCTGCCCGCACACGACGTCCCGGCCGGCGCCGACGAGAGCGACAATCAGGAGGTCCGCCGCTGGGGCGAGCCCTTCGCCATCACCGCGCCCAAGGACCATGTGGAGCTGGGCGAGACCCTGGGCCTGATGGATTTCGAGGCCGCCGCCCGCATGAGCGGCTCGCGCTTCGTGGTGCTCAAGGGCCAGCTGGCGCGGCTGGAGCGGGCGCTGGGCCAGTTCATGCTCGACCTGCAGACCCGCGAGCACGGCTATCTGGAAGTCTCGCCGCCCCTGCTGGTGCGCGACGAGGCGGTGTTCGGCACCGGCCAGCTGCCCAAGTTCGCCGAGGACCTGTTCCACACCGAGGACGGCCGCTGGCTGATCCCCACCGCCGAGGTCTCCCTGACCAATCTGGTGCGCGACCAGATCACCCCGGCTGAGGAATTGCCCCTGCGGCTGACGGCGCTCACCCACTGCTTCCGTTCGGAGGCCGGGGCCTCGGGCCGCGACACCCGCGGCATGATCCGCCAGCACCAGTTCCAGAAGGTCGAGCTCGTCTCCATCACCACGCCGGACCAGTCGGAGGCCGAGCACGAGCGGATGGTCGAATGCGCCGAGGCGGTGCTGAAGGCCCTGGAGCTGCCGTTCCGCACCATGCTGCTCTGCTCGGGCGACATGGGCTTTTCGGCGCGCAAGACCTACGACCTGGAGGTCTGGATCCCGTCGGAGGGGCGCTATCGCGAGATCAGCTCCTGCTCCAACTGCGGCGACTTCCAGGCCCGCCGCATGAACGCCCGCACCAAGGCCGCCGGCGACAAGGCCACCCGCTTTGTCCACACCCTGAACGGCTCGGGCCTGGCCGTGGGCCGCACCCTGGTGGCTATTCTGGAAAACTATCAGGACGAGAACGGGGCCATCGCCATTCCCCAGGCCCTGCATCCCTATCTGGGCGGGCTGACGCGTATCGGAGTTCCTTAAGTGAGGATCCTGCTGACCAATGACGACGGGATCCATGCCGAGGGTCTGGAGTCGCTCGAAAAGATCGCGCGCCAGCTGTCGGACGATATCTGGATCGTCGCCCCGGAATATGAGCAGTCCGGCGCATCGCGTGCGCTGACCCTGTCTGATCCGGTGCGAGTGCGCACCCTTGATCCCCGCCGTTTCGCGGTCAGCGGCACCCCCACCGACTGCGTCATGCTGGGGATCAGCGAGTTGATCGAAGGGGCCAAGCCCGATCTCGTCCTCTCGGGCGTGAACCGGGGCGCCAATATCGCCGAGGACGTGACCCTGTCGGGCACCGTGGCCGGCGCCATCGAGGGCATGGCCATGGGCGTGCCGGCCATCGCCCTGTCACAGACGGGGGGGCTTACGCCCCATGACCCCTTCTTCGAGGTGGCCGAGGTGTTCGGTCCCGGCATCGTCAAGCGGCTGATCGAGATCGGCTGGCCCGGCGATGTGATCATGAACGTCAACTTCCCCAACCTGCCGCCGGCCAAGGTGAGTGCGGTGGAGGTCACCCGTCAGGGCTTCCGGGACGTTCAGGTTCGCCATGCCGAGCGGCGCAGCGACCTTCGGGGGCGCGACTATTACTGGATGGGCTTCCGCCCGGAAAAGTCGCAGCCGGGCGAGGGCACCGACCTGCGCGCCATCTATGAGGGCCGTATTTCGGTCACACCGCTGCATATCGATCTGACCCACTCTGAGACGGTCTATAAGATGCGCGGCGTGCTGGGCGGCGCGCCGCCGAAGGCATGAGATGACGGGCAGCCGGGACAAGGACATCGCTGACAGGCCAGGGGAGGGCGAGGCCGATTCGGCTGAGACCCGCCTGGCGCGCCTGGTCCTGTCCCTGAGGTCCCAGGGGGTGAGCGACGCCAAGGTGCTCCGCGCGCTGGAGGCCACCCCCCGACAGATGTTCACGCCCGACCTGTTCCAGGAACGGGCCTTCGAGGACTCGGCCCTGCCCATCGCCTGCGGCCAGACTATCAGCCAGCCCTTCATCGTCGGTCTGATGACCCAGGCCCTGAAGATCGAGCCCCGGGCGCGGATCCTGGAGATCGGCACAGGGTCGGGCTACCAGACGGCGATCCTCTCCAGGCTGGCCCGGCTGGTCTATACGGTGGAGCGCTATCGCACCCTGCTCGCCGAGGCCGAGCAGAGGTTCAAGGCCCTGGAGCTGACCAACGTCATCACCCGCTTCGGCGACGGCGGTCTGGGCTGGCCCGAACAGGCGCCCTTTGATCGCATCATGGTCACCGCTGCGGCCCCCGACGAGCCCCGCGCCCTGTTGTCGCAACTCAAGCCCAACGGTCTTCTGGTGGCGCCGGTGGGTCGGGGACCTGTCCAGGTGCTGCGGCGCTATGTGGGCGACGGGGCCGGCGGGTTCGCGGTGGAAGACCTGGGAGAGGTCCGGTTCGTTCCGCTTCTCGACGGCGTGGCCCGCGAACTCTGAGGCGGGCTGCGCCATCCATTGAGGGTTGGCTTTGGCGTCGGCCTTAACCCATCATTAACCGCGACGCCTCGACTGATTCCGAACCCGTCCCACGGAGCGGCGATGACGCATTTCCTTACCCGTTCGGCCCTGGTGCTGCTGGCCAGCAGCCTCGTAGCCGCCTGCACCACCTATCAGCCCGACGGGGTCGAGCCCGTGCGGCCGAACTTCCCGGTGCGGCAAGGCCCGGCCGAACAGCCGCCGCCCGCGGCCCAGCCTGGGGGGTTCCCCGACTCGCCCCCGCCCAGCGCCGCCCCCAGCGGGACCGTGGAGTCGCGTCCGCTGGACCCTCTGCCGGCCGCGCCGGCCCGGTCCGACGGTTTTCCGCCGCCGCCGCCGCCGCCGCCGCCGCCGGCCCAGGAGTTCGAGACCGTCACCCGCACCACCGCCACCGGTCAGGTGGTGGATGCCGACGGTCCGCCCCAGACCTATACGGTCCAGTCGGGGGATACGGTCTACGCCATCGCCCGGCGCCTGGGGACCACCCGTGACGAGCTGGCCCGGGCCAACAATCTGAGCGCGCCGGACTATGTGATCCGCCCGGGCCAGGTCCTGAGCGGACCTTCCAGCCGCGCCAAGGCCTATGTGGTGGCCAGCGGCGACACCCTCTACGCCATCGCCCGTCGGTTCAATGTCTCGGCTCAGGCTCTGGTCGAGGCCAATCAGATGGAGATCACCGACATCATCCGGCCGGGGCAGAGGCTGCTCCTGCCGGAAGGCTTCCGCGACACGGGCCCGGTGACGACCACCGCGCGGGTTCCCGTGACCCGCTCGGCCCCGGCCGCGCCAGCGACCGGTCTGGCC
>NZ_DAIMHV010000115.1:0-8398 GCF_036723115.1 Phenylobacterium sp.
GGTCTCGGCCGGCGCCTCATAGCGATCGGTCAGTTCCAGCACGTCGTCTTCGACGGCGGCGGGTTCCGGCGTCGGCTCGACCGAGGCGGCGAAGATAGTTTCGGCGGCCAGCGGCTCGGGCGCCGGCTCAGGCGTGGGCGGCGCCTCAGGCTCGGGGGTTTCGGTCTGGGCGGGCAGGGGTTCTGGGCCCTGGACCGCCGGCCGGGGATTGGCCGGAATGCTCGAGACGATGGTCACGGGCACGGTGGAGCCGACCTTCAGCTCCCGCGCCCAGGGCCACGGGATCAGGGCGGCGCCCAACACAACGACGTGCAGGATCGCCGAGACAAGGAGCGCGGACCTGAGGTCGGACCTCTCCCGGGCCATGAGCGCTCCTTCAGCGGGCCAGTTGGCCAGCGCCGGAGGACGGTCCGCCGGTTTCGGTGAGCAGGTTGATCGAGGTGAAGCCCGAGGTGGCCAGGGCGGCCATGACCTGGGCCACCGTTTCGTATGAGGTCCGCCCATCGGCCCGCACATAGATGGGCCGCTCGACGGCGCCGTCAGCCATGGCCACAAGACGCGGGGCGAGCGCCGAGAACGGAGTCTCTTCCTCCTGGATGAAGATGGTCCCGTCGGTGCGGATGGAGACGGTCAGGGGCTCGGACTGATCGGGAATGGCGCTGGCCTCGGTCTTGGGCAGTTCCAGCGGCACGCCCACGGTCAGCAGGGGCGCAGAGATCATGAAGACGATGAGCAGCACCAGCATGACGTCCACCAGGGGCGTCACATTGATCTCCGACAGCGCGCCGCGCCGGGCGCGGCGGCGGCGGCGCGAACCGCCGGCGGCGAAGGCGTCGTGGGCCGAGAGCGCCATGCCAGATCAGCCCCGATCCGCCAGGCGGCGCTGAATGGCGGTCGCCAGGTCGTCGGCGAAGCCTTCCAGCCGGCCGGCGTAGCGGCCCGCATCAGAGGAGAACTTGTTGTAGGCGATATAGGCCGGAATGGCCGCCGCCAGGCCGATGGCGGTGGCGAACAGGGCCTCGGCGATGGCCGGCGCCACGACGGTCAGATTGGTGTTCTGCTGGATCGCGATCTGCTTGAAGGCTTCCATGATGCCCCAGACCGTGCCGAACAGTCCCACGAAGGGCGAAGCCGTGGCCACGATGGCCAGCAGGGGCAGGCCCTCCTCGACCCGGGCGCTTTCCCGGGCGATGATGGCGTCCAGCACCCGGTCGATCCGCTGCATCAGGAAGCCGGCCTGGCTGTCGCTGGAGAGGCCCTTGGCGCGAGCCTCGCGCCATTCGCGCAGGGCGGCCTGCAGCATGCGGGGCAGGGCGTGACGGGGACGCTCGCCCGCCTGGGCGGCGATGTCCTCCAGCGACCGGCCGGTGGACACTTCGTCCTCGAACTGGTCGGCGTGACGGTTGAGGCTCGAGAACCGGATCAGCCGATCTATGATCACGGCCCAGGAGAACAGCGACGCCAGCGCCAGGCCGATCATCACTGACTTCACCACCCAGTCGGCGCGCATGAACAGCGAAATCAGCGAGAAGCTCTCAGCCGTCAGGGTCGGGGCGGCGGGATCCATCGTCGGTGGGCTCCGGTGGCGAAGGGCGCGCAGGTGCGCGTTTGAAATGAAGACCTTGCAGTGGCGAACTTAAGGCGCCGAATCATGACGATCACGCGCCTACGCCCCTGAGTGGAATAGGAATAACCTTACCGAAATCTGGTTGCCGCTCGTCGCCCGCGAATCGATCTCAATCGAGCGCACATGCCCCGGTCTTCGGGGCCTGTCACTTATGCCGGTTTTATGCCCTGTCCGCCGGGGCGAAATAGGGGGTCAGGGCCTCGGTCATCCCCGGCGGCGGGCGGCGCGGACGGCCGTCCAGGCCGATGCAGGCGGCCTCCACGGCGGCCGAGGCGATCAAGGCGCCGGCCCGCTCGATCTGCTGGCTGATGAACAACCTGGGTCCCTTCACGCGGTCATAGCGGGTGCGCACCAGCAGGGCGTCGTCGATGCGGGCCGGGCGCTTGAAGTCGATCTCCATGCGCACGATGGCGAAGGCGGCCGGTTCGGCCTGGGCCAGCAGGTCCGCGTGGCGCACTCCGGCCACCCGCAGAAAGTCCGACCGGCCCCGCTCGAAATAGCGCAGATAGTTGCCGTGATAGACGACCCCGGTGAAGTCGGTGTCCTCGTAATAGATGCGTACCGGCAGCACATGCTCGCGGCCCTCGATCCAGCCGGCGGAGGGCTGCGGATGGTCGGCGTCCATGATCGGCCTTCCTTCAGGTCTCGTCGTCGAACAGGCTGGCCTGACCCGCGCTCGGCGGCTGGGGCGGCGGGGTCAGGCCCAGATGGGCGTAGGCCTTGGCGCAGGCCACCCGGCCGCGGGGGGTGCGCTGGATGAAGCCCTGCTGCATCAGATAGGGCTCGATCACGTCCTCCACCGCGTCGCGGGCCTCGGCGATGGCGTATGCGATGGTCTCGACCCCCGCCGGCCCACCCCCATAATTGTCGATCAGCGCCCGGAGATAGCGGCGGTCGAGGCTGTCGAGGCCGACCTCGTCCACCTCCAGCCGGGCCAGGCCCCGGGCGGCTGCCCCGCGGTCGATGACCGGGGCGCCTTCGGCGGCGGCGAAGTCGCGGACCCGGCGCAGCAGGCGGCCGGCCACCCGCGGCGTGCCCCGGGCGCGGGCGGCGATCTCGGCCGCGCCCTCGGGCGCCAGCTCGACGCCCATCTTGCCCGCCGCGTGGGCCAGCACCTTCATCAGTTCCGCCGGCGTGTAGAATTCCAGGCGCAGGGGAATGCCGAAGCGGTCGCGCAAGGGGGTGGCCAGAAGGCCCGCCCGGGTGGTCGCGGCCACCAGGGTGAAGGGGGACAGGTCGATGCGGATGGACCGGGCCGAGGGGCCCTCGCCGATGATCAGGTCCAGCACATGGTCCTCCATGGCCGGATAGAGAATCTCCTCCACCTGGGAGGAGAGGCGATGGATCTCGTCGATGAAGAGGACGTCGTTGGGCTCGAGATTGGTCAGGATCGCCGCCAGGTCGCCGGCCTTGGCCAGGACGGGGCCGGAGGTGGCGCGGAAATTCACCCCCAGCTCCCGGGCGACGATCTGGGCCAGGGTGGTCTTGCCCAGGCCCGGGGGGCCGAACAGCAGCACATGGTCCAGGGCGTCCCCCCGGGACCGGGCGGCGTCGATGAAGATCTTCAGATTGGCCTTGGACTGCTCCTGCCCGACGAACTCCGCCAGGGTCTGGGGGCGATAGGCGCGGTCGGAACCCTCGGCCGGCCCGCTTTCGCCGGAGACCAGCCGGGTCACCGGCCCAGCTCCTGCAGGGCGGCCTTGATCAGGGCGGCGGGCTCGGCGGCGTCACCCAGCCGGGCCAGGGCGGCCTCCACCACGCGCCTCGCCTGGGGCTCGGCGACGCCCAGGCCCATGAGGGCGGCGACAGCCTCGCCGGCGGCGGACGGGGCGGCGTCCGGCGCTTCGGCCTCGGGATGGGCGAAGGCGCTGACCGGCAGGTCGGTCAGGCTCTTGTCCTTCAGTTCGGTGACGATGCGCACGGCGAGCTTCGGCCCCACCCCTTGCGCCCGGGCCACGGCGGCCTTGTCCTGGCGACCGGCCGCGGCGGAGAGTTCGGCCGGGGACAGCACGTCCAGCACAGCCAGGGCCGCCTTGGGGCCGACGCCCTGGATTTCCTTGAGGATCAGGAAGGTCCGCCGCTCGTCCCGCGAGAGGAAGCCATAGAGCCGCATGCCGGCCTGTTCGCTCCACTGGGTCTCGATGTGCAGAACCGTCTCCTCGCCCACCGGCGGCAGGCGCGACAGGGTGCGCGATCCGCAGCGCACCACATAGCCCACCCCCAGGACGTCGATGAGGGCGTCCTCCTCGCCGATCTCGGCGACGACGCCGCGCAGTCGCCCGATCATCACGCCACCCGCCTCGCCGCCAGCTGGCGCGCGGTGCGCGCATGGGCATGGGCGATAGCGACGGCCAGGGCGTCGGCGGCGTCGGCGCTCACGCCCCGCGCGCCGGGCAGCAGGCGGGCGATCATGAAGGCCACCTGGTCCTTGTCGGCGCCGCCCGTACCCACCACGGCCTTCTTGACTACGGTGGCGGCGTACTCGGCCACCGGCAGGCCCGCCTTGGCGGGGGCGACCAGCGCCATGGCGCGGGCATGGCCAAGCTTCAGGGCGCTGGCGGCGTTGTTGTTCATGAAGGTCTCTTCCACCGCGGCCTCCGCCGGCTGGTGGTCGGCGACGACCTGGGCGATCGCATCGAACAGGATCAGCAGGCGTTCGGCGAAGGGCAGGCTGTCGCGCGGGGCGATGACCCCATGGGCCACATGGCCGATGCGCGCGCCTTCCACGGCGATGACTCCCCAGCCTGTGCGGCGGAGGCCCGGGTCCAGTCCGAGAATGCGAATGCCGGCCATGGCTCCCTATAGGTCTGTTCGGGGATTGTTCCTATGGGGCGATTAGGCTCAAGAGCAGGTTAAGAGGGTGTTAGTCCTTGGCGAGCCCCGGAACCTTGGCCAGGTTCGGTCGTGGGATGGCGTTCTGGAAGGTCCCTTGCGCCTTGGCCTTGTCCCGGGCGAGTTCGGCCCAGGCGGCGGCGAACCCCGCCGCTGTCCGGGCCTCCGCCGGCTTGGTCCGCACCAGGCTGAGGCCTCGCCCCGCCAGGGCCTGGGCGGCCAGCGCCCAGGCCTCGGCGCCCGGAAGGGGCGCGCCGCCGGCGTCGGCCCAGCCCCGGTTGCGCCTGGCCCCCATTTCGCGCACGCCCTCGATCAGGGCGGCCTCGGACAGATGAAGCGCGACGGCCGCGCCGGGGGGCAGATCCTTGACGGCCGACGCCAGGGCCAGGGCGGCGAGCGCCTCGGCCTCCAGGTCCCGGGCGCCGCCGGCCGCACCGGCCAGGCCCTGTCCATCCTGCCGCACCCAGGCATAGCCGCCGGTGCGATAGGCCGCCTGATGGGCGATTTCGATCCAGAGTCGCGTGGTCATGAGGGCGGGGTTCTACCACCTGGGCGCAGGCCCTGTCGCTCAGTCCTTCCGGGGGGCGAGGCTGTATTCCAGCACGCGGGCGTCGCCGCGCAGCTGGCGGGCCAGGCTCGCGATCTTGAGCGGACCATCCCCACGCAGGGTGGCGCTGTACTCCACCTTGGCGGCCCCGGTCCCGTCGCCGGCGGTCAGCTTCTCCGTCACCGCCCCGGTGTGGAAGCCATGCGCCGACATCAGATCGCGAAAGGCGCGCTCGTCGATGGCCTCTTCGCGCCGGTAGCAGACCGAGACGTCCATGATGTTCAGCTGCGGCATGCGGCGGTCAGCCCAGCGCAGGACCCCCAGCACGATCAGGGTGACCGCCGTGCCCCCGAGCGCCAGCCCGTAGAAGCCCACGCCGTAGAGGGTGCCGAGGGCCGAGGTGATCCACAGGGAGGCCGCCGTGGTCAGGCCGTGCACGCTGAGCCCATGGCGGAAGATGACCCCGCCGCAGAGGAAGCCGATGCCGGTGAGTATGCCGTGCGCCATCCGGACCGGATCAATCTGGATGATGTCACTGGACACCTTGCCCATCCATTCCACCTGATGGACGGCGGCCAGCATGAGCAGGGCCGAGGCGAGGCTCACCAGAATGTGGGTGCGAAATCCCGCCGGCCGGCCGCGGTACTCGCGCTCGAACCCGATCAGCCCGCCGGCCAGCACGGCGCCGGCCACGGGCAGGACATAGGCGCTCAGCCACTCCATGGAGCCTGAACGTTCAGGCGCCCGTCCGGCTGCAAGCCTCTGGTTCAGCCGCCGTAGGTTTCCAGGTCGGCGTCGGAGACGTCGTAGTTTCCATAGACGTTCTGCACGTCGTCATCGTCTTCCAGCGCGCCGATCAGCTTCATCAGCGTGCCGACGGCCTCGCCCTCCACGGGCGTCAGCGTCTTGGGCCGCCAGGCGATGGCCGTGGACTTGGCCTCCCCCAGGGCGGCCTCCAGGGCCTGGGCCACGTCGGACAGTTCCTCGAAGGCGGTGAAGATGGTGTGGCTCTCTTCGTCGGACTCCACGTCCTGGGCGCCGGCCTCGATGGCGGCTTCCATGACCTTGTCCTCTGATCCCGCCGCCGCCGGATAGACGATCTGGCCCACCCGGTCGAACATGAAGGAGACCGCGCCGGTTTCCCCCAGATTGCCGCCGTTCTTGGCGAAGATGGCCCGCACATTGGCCGCGGCCCGATTGCGGTTGTCGGTCAGGGCCTCGACGATGATCCCCACCCCGCCTGGGCCGAAGCCCTCATAGCGGATCTCGTCATAGGTCTCGGCGTCGGCGCCCGAGGCCTTCTTGATCGCCCGGTCGATATTGTCCTTGGGCATGGACTCGGCCTTGGCGTTGGCCACCGCCAGGCGCAGGCGGGCGTTCATCATGGGATCGGGCAGGCCGGCCTTGGCCGCCACGGTGATCTCGCGGCTGAGCTTGGAGAACAGCTTGGAGCGCACCGAGTCCTGACGACCCTTGCGGTGCATGATGTTCTTGAACTTTGAGTGTCCGGCCATGGGTCCTGGTCTGGTCTTGGGCTGGCTTTGAGGCGGGCGAAGAAAACGGAAGCGCCGCTTCTAACGCCGCGCAGGGCGCAAGGCAAAGGCCCTGCGCCCGCCGCACGACGCCTCAGCGGGCGCCGCTCCGCTTGCCCACCGGGTGGGACGAAGACAGGCCGCCATCCACCGCAATGGCCTGACCGTTGACATAGGAGGCCTCGTCGCTCGCCAGGAAGAGCGCCATATGGGCGATCTCGTCGGGGACGCCGGCGCGCTTCAGCGGGTTGAGCTGACCGATGCGGTCCTCCGTGCCCCGGGCGCGGGCGAAGTCGAAGACGCCCTGGGTCATGCCCGTTTCGATGAGGCCCGGGCAGACGGCGTTGACCCGCACGCCTGTGCCATAGAGCTCGTTGGCCGCGGTGGTCGCCAGATTGATGACGCCGGCCTTGGAGGCCGAATAGGAGGCCGGCCCCGCGCCCGACCGAATGCCGGCCACCGAGGCGGTGCAGATGATCGAGCCCTTGCCCTTGGGGACCATCACCTTGCTGGCGTGCTTGATGGCCAGGAAGGGGCCGATCAGATTGATGCGCAGCACCTCGGCCCAGATCTCGGGCGTCAGCTCGAAGAAGGGGGTCGGACCGCCGGTGATGCCCGCATTGGCATAGACCGCGTCCAGCCCCCCGAAGGTGTCCACCGCCCGCTGGATGTAGGCCTCCACGAAGGCTTCGTCGCCAGCGTCCCCGGTCATGGCCACAGCCTGCCCGCCATGGGCCTGGATGGAGGCGGCGGTTTCTTCCACGGCCTCGGCCCGGTCGACGCAGACCACCCGCGCGCCCTCGCGGGCGAACAGGCTGGCGCTGGCGCGGCCGATGCCGCTGGCCGCGCCGGTGACCACGGCGGCGAAGCCTTCGAGACGTCCCATGAATTACTCTCCCAGTTGCAGGTCAGCGCGCCCGCCGGGCGGCGGCGTCGATGGCGTCGATGATGGTGTCATAGAGCGGCGTGGGCAGGTCGTGGCCCATGCCGGGAATGAGCCGCAGTTCCGCCCCCGGAATCGCCGCGGCCGTGGCCAGGCCGCCGGCCTTGGGCACCAGGGGATCCTCTTCACCGTGCAGCACCACGGTGGGAACGTTCAGGCCCTTGAGCTTTTCGGTGCGGTCGCCGCTGGCATTGATGGCGCCCCGCTGACGCTGCACGCCCTTGGGATTGAAGGCCCGGCGCATGTCCGACAGCACGCGCTCGCGCAGGGCCTCTTCGGGCCAGGGATAGGCCGGGCTGCCGATGACGCGGGCGTTCTTGATCCCGTGGGCGACGAAGGCCGCCTCGTCCACGGTCGGATCAGGGGCGGGCTGGGTGAGGACGGCGGCGGCCTCGGGTGTGGAATCCAGGGTGCCCGGCGCGCCGGTGGCGGACATGATGGAGGTCAGAGACAGGGTCCGCTGCGGATGCTCGATGGCCACGGTCTGGGCGATCATGCCGCCCATGGAGACGCCGACGATATGGGCCTTGTCGATCTTCAGATGGTCCAGCAGGCCCATGGCGTCGGCGGCCATGTCCGACAGGGTGTATCGATCGCCCGACTGGAACCAGGTGGAGAGGCCCACATCGCGGTTGTCGAACCGGACGACATGATAGCCGCGGGCCACCAGCATCTCGCAGAAGGGGACGGGCCAGCGGGTCATCTGCGACCCCAGGCCGTTGATCAGCAGGACAGGCGGGGCGTCTGCGGGGCCGAAGGTCTCATACTCGATCTCGATGCCGTTGGCCGAGGCGCGGGGCATGGGCGGTCTCCCATTCTGTTGTTCTTGATGGGTCCGGGAGGGGGCCCCGCACGTGCGAGCCGCCCCCTCCCGGCCGGGATAGCTAGTCGGAGTCCCTGGTGGTCAGGGGATCAGG
>NZ_DAIMHV010000116.1:0-8365 GCF_036723115.1 Phenylobacterium sp.
CCATTGCGACGGCTTGTGGCTGGAGCGCAGGGGCGGATTGATCAGCCCCCCGAAATTCGGACGGATCTGGGCCTCGACCCGCGCGTCCGGAGCGGCCAGGGCGGGGCTTGCGCCCCCCATCGAAAGCACGGCGATCCCGGCCGCCAGGGCGAGGCCCCGCACGGCGCGGCGGGCGAGCCCTTGGGTCGGGGCGAAGGACAGAAGGGTCGTCATCACCGGGGCCTCGTCTAAAGGTCAGGTCCGTGGGGCCCGCGACACCTGGGCCAGGAGTTCGCGAAGGCGTTGGGCGGAGGGTTTGAACCCGGCCAGGGCCGCGTCGATCTGATAGACCACCGCGCTCGCCTTATCCTGGTCGGCCACCCCCTCGAGACCGAGGGAGAAGAAGGTGGACATGGCGTACTTCGCCTCGGCGTTGCCCTGCCGGTCGGCCTGGCCGTACCAGTGGAAGGCCCGCGCATAGTCCCGCGGCACCCCGACGCCCTCGGAATACATGACGGCCAGCGCCAGCTGGGACCGGGCGTGGCCGTTGACCGCCGCATACTGGATGGCCCTCACCTCTTCGAGGGCGCTGAGCCGGCCCGTGGCCGGTCGGCCGAGCATGGCCTGGAAGACCTGCACCTGGGCCGGCGTCACTTCGGCCTTGGTGACCACCGGCCGGGGGGTCACCTGCAGGAAGGCCAGGGCGTGGCCCACATGCACGAAGGGCAGCTCCTCCAGCCGCGACAGGGCCGCGGCTTCGGCCTCACCACCCGGCGGGCTCTCATCCCCATGCGGCACGCCCGATTCCGGGGCCTGGGGCGGATAGAATTCGAAGGGCGCGGTCCACCGTTTGGCCTTGGCCTCGGCGTCGGCGCCCAGGGCCGCCCGGGTGGCCGAAACCCGCTCGAAGTCCTTGAGCATCACATAGCCGGCTACGTCTCCACGCTGGGCGGCCAGATAGTTGAAGAGGTAGACGTCCACGTCGTTGCGCGTGAACAGGGTGGCGGCCGCCGGCGGCGTCGGGCCTTCCAGGTCACGCCGGCTGATGGGGGATCCCTCATGGGGATCGCCGAAGGGCCCGAAGCCCGCGTCATGGAGACGGGCCAGGGTGCGCAGGCCCGGCGCGCCCTGCTTGGACAGCACATAGATGACCCGGTCGCGCACCTGCTGGCGTTCGTCGGAACTCATGCGCCGGAGCAGGGCCTCCAGGGCGCGGTAGGCCGCCTGCCGCTCGGCCTGGCGGCAGTCCTCCAGCCGGCCGCCCCGGCGGGGCTGGGCGGCGGCCACGATGGGGGCGTAGCCCTCCGGGTTGGACAGCGCCAGCTCGTACCAGACCGCCGCCTCAACAGGATCAGCGACCTTGCGCGCTTCGGAGGTCGGGCCGGCATAGCGGCGCGCAAGATCGATCTGGGCGAAGAAGTCTCCGGCGAAGGCCTGACGACGCAGGGCGCGGATCTGCTGTTCCTGGGCGTTGAACTCCGCGCTCGTCAGGAAGGTCTGGGGTCGGGGACAGGAGAGGTTGGCCTCCCGGCCGCCCAGGCCCCCCGGCTTGGGCTCGCAACCCAGCAAGGGGATCAGGCTGGCGAGCACCATGACGGTGACGCCCTTGCGCGCGCCGTCGCGCAGCCGCAGGTCCGCCGTTTCGGCCATGCCTCGGGCTCCCCCACTCAGAGCGCGTTAACCATAAGTCCCCCACGCCAACTAGCCGCGCGAGCGGCCCTACTGTCAAGCTCCACGAAGCTCGCCGCCGACCTTGTTCCAGGCGCCATCGGCACTTTCATGAGAGGGTGCGGGATCACATCTGCCTTCCCGACGTTGAGCACTCCAGGGAAGGTTCCAGCGTGTCGATCCAAGGTGTTTCTGCATTTCCCCCGAAGGGCCTCTGGGAGTGCCCCGCAGGGTCGGTCGAGTCGGCCGGTTTCGGCTTCCACCTGCTCGACGCCACCATGATGTTCGCCCCCCGCTCCGGCGGGGTGAAACGCTATCTGCTGGCCAAGGCCGACTGGCTGGCCACGACCCGTCCCGACATCACCCACACCATCCTGGCCCCCGGCGCGCGCACCGGCCAGGCCGGCAAAGGCCTGGTGACCATCTCGGCCGCCCGGCTGCCCTTCGGCGACGGCTACCGCATGCCCGCCAGCCCCGCCCGGTGGGAACAGATGATCCGTCTGCTGGACCCCGACATCATCGAGGCGGGCGACGTTTTCGTGCCGGGGCTCGCCGCCCTTGAAGCCGGACAGTCCCTGGGCCGTCCGGTGGTGGGCTTCTGCCACACCGACGCCGCAGCCCTGGCCGCCCTGCACCTCGGGGAATGGGCCCGCGCGCCGGCGAGGCGTCAGTGGGCCGAGACCTTCGCGCGGTTCGATCAGGTGGTGGCCCCCAGCCGCCACATGGCCGCCCGCCTGGCCGAGGCCGGGGTGGAGGGCGCCAGCGTCCAGCCCCTGGGGGTGGATCTCGACCTCTTCCATCCTGGTCGCGGAGATCGCGCCGCCCTGCTGCGGCGCCTGGGTCTGCCTTCGCGCACTCGGCTGCTGGTCTTCGCGGGGCGGCCGGCGCGGGAGAAGAATATCGACGCCATGGTCGAGGCGGTGGAGCGCCTGGGCGACCCCTACCGGCTGTTGCTGGTGGGCGCCGGCCGCGACCAGAAGCCCAGCCGCTCGGTGCTCTGCCTGGACTATGTCAGCGATGGCGAGACCCTGGCGGGCGTGATCGCCGGCGCCGACGCCTTCCTGCATGGCAATGAGAACGAGCCGTTCGGCCTGGCGGTGTTGGAGGCGCTCGCCGCCGGTACGCCGGTGATCGGTCCCCGTCGGGGCGGCGTGGGGGAGTTGATCGACGAGACCGTGGGCCAGCGGGCCGAGCGCGCCACCGCCTCGGGTCTCGCCGACGCCATCACCGCCCTCTTTGCGCGCGATGTAGAGGCCCTGTCGGCCCAGGCGCGCCTGCGAGCCGAGCAGCGACACGGCTGGGCGGCGACCTTCAGCGGTCTGGCCCGGATCTATAGCGGCCTGGTCCAGGGGACGGTCTCCCGCCCCCTGGCGCTTTCGGCCTGAGCCGTCAGAACGGGCAGGTTCGTCTAACGACCGGTGGGCAGGTCCTTGAACGGGATGTCCTTGTCCACCCGGATGTCGCCAGGCAGGCCCAGGACCCGTTCGGCGATGATGTTGCGCAGGATTTCGTCGGTGCCGCCGGCGATCCGCATGCCCGGCGCCGACATCAGCGAAGCATGGAAGGCCCCGCGCAGAGGCGCCAGTTCCGGATCGTTGATGATCCCGTACTGGTCCAGCATCTCGACCGCCGAATGGGCCAGTTCCTGCATCTGCACGGCCGAGATGATCTTGCCGATGGAGCTTTCGGGACCCGGCGTCTCGCCCTTGGACAGGGCGGTCATGGTCCGGTTGCGGGTATGCTTCAGCCCCTCGGCCTGCACGTACCAGTCGGCCAGCTTTTCGCGCAGGGCCTGATCCTTGATCGCCGCCCCGCCATCGAGGCCCGGCGTGCCCCGCGCCGCCTCCATGAAGGCGCTCCAGCCGGCCCCGGTGGAGCCGCCCACGGCCAGGCGTTCGTTCATCAGGGTCACCAGCGAGACCCGCCAGCCGTCATCGACGGCGCCCAGGCGCTGGCTGTCCTTGACCCGGACATTGGTGAAGAAGACCTCGTTGAAGCCCGAGCCGCCGGACATCTGGTGGATGGGGCGCACTTCCACGCCCGGATCCTTCATGTCGATCCAGAACATGGTCAGGCCCTTGTGCTTGGGCGCGTCGGGGTTTGTGCGGCAGATGACGATGCCGAAGTCGGAGAACTGGGCGCCGGTGGTCCACACCTTCTGGCCGTTGATGATCCAGTCGCCCGACCCGTCAGGGGCGCGCTCGGCGCGGGTCCGCGACCCGGCCACATCGGAGCCGCCCGAGGGCTCGGAGAAGAGCTGGCACCAGATCTCCTCACCGCGCAGGGCCGGCCCCACGAAGCGCTTCTTGGTGTCCTCGTCGGCGAAGGTCATCACCGTGGGCACGCACATGCCGAGGCCGATCTGGAAGGGGTTGCCCGGCGTCGGATGGGCGCTCTCTTCCTGATTGAAGATCACCTGCTGGATGGGGGTGCCCCCCTGCCCGCCCCATTCCTTGGGCCAGGTGATGCAGGCATAGCCGGCGGCGGCCTTCTTGGCCTGCCAGGCCTTGGAGGCGGCCAGGCCGTCGCTGGATTCGCCCAGCGGATCAGCTTCGCCTTCGCGCTTCTTGGGCGCGTTGGCGGCCAGCCAGTCGCGCACCTGCTGACGGTAGGCGGCCTCTTCGGGAGTGTCCTTGAAATCCATGACTCAGTTCCTCCTTCAGGCGGCGGCCGCGTTGCGGCGTTCGAGGTGGGCGACCAGGCGCTCCTTCCAGACCCGCGGCGCGCCGGCCACGAGGGAGAGCTGTCGCGAACGGCGGTAGTGGAGGTGGCAGTCCATTTCCCAGGTGAAGCCGATGCCCCCGTGGGTCTGGATGTTCTCCTTCGAGGCGAACCAGTAGGCTTCGCTGGCGGCGATGCGCGCGGCGCTGGCGGCCACGGGCAGCTCCACCGCGTCGGTGTTGAGCGCCCAGGCGCCGTAATAGGCGTTGGACCGGGCCAGCTCGTTCTTCACATAGATGTCGGCCAGCTTGTGCTTGATCGCCTGATAGCTGGCGATCACCCGGCCAAAGGCGTAGCGCTCCAGGGCGTAGGCCTTGGCCATCTCCAGGCAGCGGTCGGCGCCGCCGCACTGCTCGAAGGCCAGCAGGACCGCGGCGCGATCGTTGATCTGCTCCAGCAGTTCAAAGCCCTGGCCGGCCTCGCCCAGACGGCGGACCGGGGCGTCCTTGAAGGTCAGCCTGGCGGCGTCGCGGGTGGGGTCGAGGGTCTTGAGGCTCTCGCGGGTCACCGAGGGGTCGGTCAGGTCGGCGATGAACAGGCCAGGCCGCCCGCCTTCCTTGGCCATCACCAGGGCCACGGTGGCGATGTCGCCGTCGGTCACCGGCAGCTTCACGCCGTTGAGCTTTCCGTCCTCCACCGTGGCCTGGATCGTCGAGGGACCCGGCACGCCGGCGCCTTCGGAGATCGCCATGGCGCCGATGACGTCGCCGGCGGCGATCCGCGGCAGCAGATAGGCCTTCTGCTCTTCGTTGCCGGCCAGCATGACCGCCTCGGCGAGGAAATAGACCGTGGAGGCGAAGGGAATGGGCGCCACCGCGCGGCCCAGTTCCTCGGCGATCACGCACAGCTCCAGCCGGCCGAGGCCCAGGCCGTTATATTGCTCGGGGATCGCAGCCCCCAGCCAGCCCTGCTCGGCCACCGCCTTCCACAGAGCCTCGTCATAGGGCTTGGCCTCGTCGTCGAGGACCTTGCGCACCCGGCTGGTGGGGCACTGCCCCTCGAGGAACTTGCGCGCCTCGTTCTTCAGAAACTTCTGGTCGTCGGAAAAATCGAAATTCATGCCCGTCTGATCCCGCCGAATTCGCGGCGTCTGCGTTTCCCTGAAACCCCACCATACGCATCGCAGCAGGCGTGAAAAGATTGACCTCGCGTCAAGAATTTCAGGGTCTTATGCGCAAAACACAGGTGCGGTGGTGCGTATGGCCAAGGCGGTCTTCCAACGAAATCAGAAGGTCTGGGTGGAAAGCGTCGGCGCCTGGGCGGTGATCGAGAAAATCGTGCCCGTCTGGGCCCGAGGTTTCGACGAACCTGTCCGAGTAACCTACGATGTGGGCCTGGGACGGGATTTCCACGCTCATGAGCTGCGCCCCGAGCAGAACAGCCATGACCTGATCAATGACGATGAGCCCAGCTGGCGGCTGCTCCGGGCCCGGAACAAGTGGCAGCAGCCGGAGGACTGCCCCCATCACCCCTATCCGGGCACCTATCCGGTGGTGGTGACCGACGCCAATGACTGGGGCGGATGGCGGGTGCCCGGGGCGGAGTACGACCGCGACCCGCTGAAAATCGAATTCCAGGCCAAGCTTATCGCCTCGTCCAAGCGCCTGCTGTCCATCGCCCGCAACCTCGCCCTGCTGGTGGACGAGTCGCCAGAGGACGCGCCCCCGGAGATCCGCCGGCTGGCGGAGGAGGCCCGTAAGGTCGACCGGTTCCTGCAACAGATTCCCGCCGCCAGCGAGCAAGCGGTCCAGGCCGCCGAAGACGCCGCCTGAGATCGAGCCCAACGCCCATGCCCGCCCTCCTGCTGCTGGACGCCGGCGGCACCATCAGCTCGGCCCGGACGGCCAGCGGCGCGCTTGGCGCGGGCCAGGGCCTGGCCCTGCCCGGACCCTTCGCCGATCTGCCGGTCCGTCAGGCCTATCGCGGCCTGAGCGAGCAGATGACCCTGGCCGATGCGCAGGCCGTGGTGCAGGCGGCCGTGGACGCCGCCCGAGAGTCCGATGTGGCGGGCGTCGTGGTGGCGCATGGAACCGACACCCTGGAGGAGACGGCCTTCCTGGCCGACCTCGTCTGGAACACCCCAAAGCCCCTGGTCTTCACCGGCGCGCAGCGGGCCCCGGGCGCCGCCGATTTCGACGGGCTGGACAATCTCAGCCTCGCCCTGGCCCTGGCCGGCGACGGGCGAGCGCAGGGGTCCGGGGTCTGGATCGCCTTTGGCGGGCGCATCCTGCCGGCGGCGGGAGGCTTCAAGCGCCACACCGCCGAACTGGCGGGCTTCGATCACCGCCAGGGCCTGGCCGGCGATCTGGCCCGACTGAGCGGGCCTCCCCCGTCCCGCCCCGCGCCGCTGACGACTCTGCGCCTGGACGAGACCGTGGAGACCCTGGCCGTGGGGCTCGGCTCTTCGACCCGGCTGCTGGACGCCGCGGTGGCCTCGGGCGCCCGAGGGCTGGTGCTGCAGGCGCTCGGGAGGGGTAATGTCTCCGACGCACTGGTGAGCGCTGCGGCCCAGGCGGCCGGCGCCGGCTGCGTGCTCATGGCCACCTCGCGCTGCCCCTATGGGGAGGCCGCCCCCGACTATGAATCCGGCCGGGCGCTGTGGGAGGCCGGCGTGGTCTTCGCCGGCGCCCTGGGACCGCCCCAGGCCCGCATCCTGCTGAGCGCCCTTCTCGGTCAGAACGACGACGCCGCGCAGGTCCGCCAGGCGGCCCGCGACTGGATCGCCGCCCGCGGCTGAGGCCGACGCCTTTCCCGCCGCAGCGTCCGGGCCGCCCTCTGGCGGCGGAGGCCCGGGAGGGCTAAATCCCTGGGATGCGCACCGACACCCCCCAGCCGATCCGCCTCTCCGATTATCAGCCGCCCGCCTTCCTGGTGGATGAGATCCATCTGGACTTCGACCTGAAGCCCGCCGCCACGCGGGTGAAGGCCCGCATGACCCTGCGGCGGAACGGCGAGGCCGGCGCGCCCCTGGTGCTGAACGGAGAGCGGCTGACGCCCATATCCATCGCCATCGACGGCAAGGCCCTGTCCGAGGCCGAGCGCACCATCGACGCCGAACACCTGACCATTCCCAACGTCCCCGACGCCTTCGTCCTGGAGACCGAGGTGGAGATCAATCCGGCGGCCAACACCTCGCTGGACGGCCTCTACATGTCCGGCGGCCGCTTCTGCACCCAGTGCGAGGCCGAGGGCTTCCGCAAGATCACCTGGTTCCCCGACCGGCCCGACGTTCTGGCCCGTTACACCGTGCGGATGACCGCCGACCAGGCGTTCCAGCACCTGCTGTCCAACGGCAATCTGATGGAGTCCGGCGCCGCCGCCGACGGCCGGCACTATGCGGTCTGGAACGACCCCTTCCCCAAGCCCAGCTACCTGTTCGCCCTGGTGGCCGGCGAGTTGGACGTGCTGGAAGACAGCCTGATCACCATGAGCGGCCGCAAGGTCGACCTGCGCATCTATGTGGACCCCGGCATGTCCAGCCGCGCCGCCTACGCCATGGACGCGCTGAAGCGCTCGATGACGTGGGACGAAGAGGCCTTCGGCCGCGAGTACGACCTGGACCTGTTCATGATCGTCGCCGTGCGCGACTTCAACTTCGGGGCCATGGAGAACAAGGGGCTGAACATCTTCAACTCCTCCCTCCTGCTGGCCGACCCGGCCACCGCCACCGACTTCGACTATGAGCGGATCGAAAGCGTCGTCGCCCACGAATATTTCCACAACTGGACCGGGGACCGGATCACCTGCCGCGACTGGTTCCAGCTGTGCCTGAAGGAAGGCCTGACCGTCTTCCGCGACCAGAGCTTCTCGGCCGACATGCGCGGCGAGGCCGTGCAGCGGATCAAGGACGTCAAAGCCCTGCGCGCCCGGCAGTTTCCCGAAGACCAGGGGCCCCTGGCCCACCCGGTGCGGCCGTCCAGCTATCTGAAGATCGACAACTTTTACACCGCGACCATCTACGAGAAGGGCTCCGAGGTCATCCGGATGCTCAAGACCC
>NZ_DAIMHV010000117.1:0-8345 GCF_036723115.1 Phenylobacterium sp.
CCTCGCCCACGCCCACCCCCATCCGGGCCAGGAACAGGCTCCAGAAGCCGTTGGCGAAGCCACAAAGGGCGGTGAAGGCGCTCCACAGCGCCAGGGCGCCGGTCATGATCCAGGTGCGGCTCCACCGGTCGGCCAGCCAGGCCACGGGAATGCCCAGGGCGGTGTAGAAGAGGGCGAAGGCCAGTCCGCCCATGAGGCCCAGCTGACTGTCGGTCAGCCCCAGCTCGGCCTTGATGGGGCCGGCCAGGATTCCCAGGATCTGCCGGTCCAGGAAGTTGAAGGTGTAAGCGATGATCAGCACCGCCAGCACCGTGAAGGGATAGGGGTCGGCGCGGCGGCTCTGCGCCTGCGGGGCGTCTGTCATCAAAGCTCCAGAACGAAAGGCGGGCCGGCCGCCAGATGGCGGCCGGCCCGCTCCGGAAGGGGTCGCCTCAGAAGCGGGCTTCGAGGGACATCATCACAGTGCGCGGCGGACCGTAATAGGCCGTGATCGAGTTGGCGAAGAGGCCGCCGGGGAAGTTGTAGCCCCCGATCCGGTAGGTCTCGTCGCCCAGATTCTTGCCGTGCAGGCCGATGCGGTAGCGGTCGTTGGCCGAGGTCCAGACCAGGCTGGCGTCATAGAGCCAGTAGGCCCCCTGATCGAGCAGGGACGGGATTTCGAACATGGAGAAGGACGAGCGGTAGGAGGCCGACGGGATGAAGCTGATCCGGCCCCGGTCCCCCAGGTCGCGTTGATAGGTGAAGCTGAAGGCGCCGGTCCATTCGGGCGTGTTCTGAAACACCCGGCTGTCGGCGAAATCCTCGATCTGGCCGGTCAGGGGATTGAGGGCGCGATACTCGTCGAACTCGGCCTTGATATAGCCCAGGGACACATTGGCGCTGAGCTCAGGCGTCAGGAAGGCCACCCCCTCCACCTCGACGCCGGACATGTGCGACTCGCCCACATTCAGCACCTGGCTGGCGATGGAGGCCCCCACCGGGGTCTGCAGGGTCACCTGCTGGTCCTGGTACTGGGCGTAGAAGACCGCGGTGTTCAGGCTGAGGCGGCGATCGAAGAAGTAGCCCTTCAAACCCGCCTCGTAGGAATCCACCGTCTCCGGCGCATAGCCGTCGCGGGAATTGGGGGTCAGGATCGCGTCGGCCCGCATGTCGAAGCCGCCGGACTTGAAGCCCTGGCTGTAGGCCGCATAGGCGGTGCGTTCGGAATCCAGGGCGTAGCTGACGCTGACCCGCGGGGTGAACTTCTCGTAGGTGTCGGTGCTGGTGAAGTTCGAGCGCAGCAGGCCGGGAATGGCCGTCGGGTTGCCGAACAGCGGCGAGCGAATGCCCGTGAAGTTCTGGCGATAGACCTGGCCGGTCTTCTCGTCGCGGGTGTAGCGCCCGCCCACCGAAAGGGTCAGGGCCTCGGTGAGGTTGAAGCTGGCGTCGGCGAAGGCCGACCAGCTTTCGGTGTCCACATGGCCGGCGGTGGCGATGGAAAGGGCCGCCTGGCTCAGCACCGTGTCGAAGGCGCCGGCCGCCGTGGCGCTCAGATAGAAGAGGCCGCCCACCGCCTGCACCCGCTCGCCGGTGTAGAGCAGCTGCAGTTCCTGGGTGAACTGGTGGTCGCTGTAGCGGGCCGGAATGTCCAGATAGGGCTCGGGCAGGGTGTCGAAGTCGATGACGCCCTCGGTCTCCCCGGCGCGGTAGGCCGAGATCGATTTGAGGGTCAGGACATCGCTGAGCGACCACTCGCCCAGCAGCGAGACCCCGCGGCTCTCCACGCGGTTCTTGTCGCCGGCGCCGGCCCGGGTGTCATAGACGTTGGACAGCACCGCCCCGCCCGGCAGGGGCTGGTTGGTGAGGCCAAAGGCCGCCACCTCCCGGTGGCCGTGACGGGGATTGGACCGGTCGGTGACGATGTCCCCCGACAGGCGGAAGAAGAGGTCCGCCGTGGGCGAGAACTCCACCGTGGCCCGGGCCGCCCCGACGTCCTTGTCATAATGCTCGGCGCCGGTGGTGAGATTGGTCCCATAGCCGTCCCGATCGAAGCTCGCCCAGGTCAGGCCCACCCCCAGGCTGTCGCTCACCATGCCCTTGGCCGAGCCGACAAAATCCCGCTGATTGTACGACCCGAACTGCCCCTTGAAGCGCATCTGCGGTTCGCCGGAGATCTTGGCGGTGACGTATTTGATCGCCCCGCCGATGGTGTTGCGGCCATAGAGCGTGCCCTGGGGACCGCGCAGCACCTCCATCCGCTCGATGTCGAAGACGTCCAGAACCGCCCCCTGGGGCCGGGCGATATAGACGTCGTCCACATAGAGGCCGACCCCGGGCTCGAAGCCCCAGAGCGGGTCCTGCTGGCCCACCCCGCGGATGAACGAGATAAGAGTGGAGTTGGAGCCCCGCGCCACCTGGACGGTCAGGTTGGGGGTCGACTGCTGCAGGCTGGTGATGTCGGCCGCCCCAGTGGCCTCCAGGCGCTCGGCGGTGACCGCCGTGACCGCCACGGGCACGTCCTTCAGGGTCTCCTCGCGCCGACGGGCGGTGACCACCAGTTCCTCGACCACGGCTGCGCCTTGGGTCGGGGCCTGGGCGGCGGCGACGCCAGGGACAGCCGCCATCGCCGCGCTCGCCAGGAGCGCAGCCTTGAAGATGGTATTCATTTTTTCCTCCCCGACGCGCCACGTCTGAAGCGCAGCGTCGTCACAAACTCACCAGGTGGTGAATTAAGCGGAGTGTGCCTGCAAGCAGGGCCCTTAGACCAGCCGCCACAGCACGGCGCGGGCCGAGTTTTTTGTCAGATGATGAATTTTCGCAACACCGCGTTCGGCGGAAAACTCAGCCGGCCCGCCGGACCACCGCCTCCAGGCCCGCGGCGCAATAGGCGAAGAGACGCTCCCGAACCGCCTGCAGGTCGGACGAACGACACCGTCCGCCGGACAGCTGGTCGATCCGGCCGGTCTCCGACAGGGCCAGCATCATGGCGCCGGTCAGGAACTGATAGCACCAGTAGAGATCGTCCAGTTCCGCCTCGGGCAGGGCCTCGGCCAGCATCTCGATCAGGCGGTGGACGACTGGATCGAAGAAGCGGTGCATGGTCTCGCCCCCCCAGGCCGGGGTGTTGTTCACCAGGGCCACCAGGCGGAAGTAGTTCTTCCAGCCGGGATCCTGGGTGAGGGAGCGGTCGATGAGCGGGCCGATGAAGGCCTCGATCACCCCCTCCACCTCAAGGGCGCCGGCATGGGCGGCGCGATAGGCGGCCATGGCCTCCAGCCGCTCGCGGTTGAGGATCTCCGCCCGCCGGGCGAAGACGGCGTCGAACAGCTCACGCTTGGCGCCGAAATAATAGTGGATCAGGGCGGTGTCGACGCCGGCCTCGGCGGCCACCTGGCGCACCGTCACCCCATAGAAGCCGTGGCGGGAAAAGAGGTCCTCCGCAGCGTCCAGTATGGCCTCGCGCAGGTCGGGTCCCTGGCCCTTGCGCCGCCGGCCGCGGCTGACGCCCGCGGTGGATTCGGGAACCGGGTCCTGGCGTGAGGGGGCGGCTTCGGCGGTTTTTCCCATGACCGCGCCAGTGGAGGCCGCGCATGCGCAGGCCGTCAAGCCTCGCGGGCCGGGCACGCCGCTTTAGAGGGCCGCCGGCTGAGTCAGGACGAACAGGCCGACGACGCCGGCCAGGGCCATCAGGGCAGGGATGATCTTCAGAAGCTTGACCATGGACAGCATATAGGCGCCGCCAGGGGTAACAGCCAGTGAAGGGGCGCCCAGATTCCGCAGGGGCGACACAGAATCGTCGCTCAACCCCGGCTTGACTCCGGAGGGCGGCTTTCCTAACTCCCGGCCGACGTTAGCACTCGGGCGCGTCGGCTGCTAACAGCCCCTCGCGTCCGGGACCGCTGGCGGTCATCGCATTTCAAATGGTTCCGAACGGAGCAAGACCAACATGGCGTTTCGTCCTTTGGGAGACCGCGTCCTCGTGCGGCGCGTCGAGGAAGAACAAAAGACCAAGGGCGGGATCATCATCCCCGACACCGCGAAGGAAAAGCCGCAGGAAGGCGAGATCATCGCCGTCGGCCCGGGCGCGCGCGACGAGAACGGCAAGGTCCAGGCGCTGGACGTCAAGACCGGCGACCGCGTCCTCTTCGGCAAGTGGTCGGGCACCGAGATCAAGCTCGAGGGTGAAGACCTGCTGATCATGAAGGAAAGCGACATCCTGGGCGTCCTGGAATAGGGCGCGGGCCACCGCTTTCCACCGGCCCGCTCCGGCGGGCGACCCATAACGGCCGGCAGGCCGCGCGTCCCGGATGATCCGGACCGCCGCCCCGGCTTGAATAGGAAGTAGAAGAAGAAATGGCTGCGAAAGACGTCTATTTCTCCGCCGACGCCCGCGACCGCATGCTGCGCGGCGTCAACACCCTGGCCAATGCGGTCAAGGTGACCCTGGGCCCCAAGGGCCGTAACGTCGTCATCGAAAAGTCCTTCGGCGCCCCGCGCTCCACCAAGGACGGCGTGTCGGTGGCCAAGGAAATCGAACTGGCCGACCGGTTCGAGAACCTGGGCGCTCAGCTGATCCGCGAAGTCGCCTCCAAGACCAACGACAAGGCCGGCGACGGCACCACCACCGCCACGGTGCTGGCCCAGGCCATCGTCACCGAAGGCCTGAAGTCGGTGGCCGCCGGCATGAACCCGATGGACCTGAAGCGCGGCATCGACAAGGCCGTCGCCAAGGTGATCGAAGAGATCAAGTCCAACGCCAAGAAGGTCTCCGCCAATTCCGAGATCGCCCAGGTGGGCACCATCTCGGCCAATGGCGACACCGAGGTCGGCGAGATGATCGCCAAGGCCATGGACAAGGTCGGCAACGAAGGCGTCATCACCGTCGAAGAAGCCAAGACCGCCGAGACCGAACTCGACGTCGTCGAAGGCATGCAGTTCGACCGCGGCTACCTGTCGCCCTACTTCATCACCAACGCCGACAAGATGGAGGCCGACCTCGAAGAGCCGCTCATCCTGCTCTACGAGAAGAAGCTCTCCACCCTGCAGCCCCTGCTGCCGGTCCTGGAAGCCGTGGTCCAGTCGGGTCGTCCCCTGCTGATCATCGCCGAGGACGTGGAAGGCGAGGCTCTGGCCACCCTGGTGGTGAACAAGCTGCGCGGCGGCCTGCGCGTCGCGGCCGTCAAGGCGCCGGGCTTCGGCGATCGCCGCAAGGCCATGCTGGAAGACATCGCCATCCTGACCGGCGGCCAGCTGATCAGCGAAGACCTGGGCATCAAGCTCGAAAACGTCGCCCTCGACATGCTGGGCCGCGCCAAGAAGGTCACCATCACCAAGGACGACACCACCATCGTGGATGGTTCGGGTGACAAGGAAGGCATCGAAGGCCGCATCAGCCAGATCAAGCGTCAGATCGAGGACACCACCTCGGACTACGACAAGGAAAAGCTGCAAGAGCGCCTGGCCAAGCTGGCCGGCGGCGTGGCGGTGATCCGCGTCGGCGGCGCCACCGAGGTCGAGGTGAAGGAGCGCAAGGATCGCGTCGATGACGCGCTCAACGCCACCCGCGCAGCGGTCGAGGAAGGCATCGTCCCGGGCGGCGGCGTCGCCCTGCTGAAGGCCTCCAAGGTCCTCGACGCCCTCAAGGGCGACAATGACGACCAGGAAGCCGGCATCGCCATCGTGCGTCGCGCCCTGCAGGCTCCGATCCGTCAGATCTCGGAAAACGCCGGGGTCGAAGGCTCCATCGTGGTCTCCAAGGTCCTGGAGAACGGCTCGGCCACCTTCGGCTTCAACGCCCAGACCGAGGAATATGTCGATCTGGTCCAGGCTGGCGTCATCGACCCGGCCAAGGTCGTGCGCACCGCCCTGCAGGACGCGGCTTCCGTCGCCGGCCTGCTGATCACCACCGAAGCGGCCATCGTCGAAGCGCCGAAGAAGAACGCTCCGGCCGGTGGCGGCATGCCCGACATGGGCGGCATGGGCGGCATGGACTTCTAAGTCCGGCCATTCAGCGCCAAACGAACGAAGGGCGGAGCCTCCCAAGGCTCCGCCCTTTTTTCGTTCTGCGTCAGCCCGGTTGGGCGTCAGCCCCGCGCCTGGTCGTCCCGCAGGATCATATGGCCGACCCAGCTGGTCAGGCCTGTGACCACCGCCGCCACCAGGCCCGGCCAGAGCCCGTCGACGATGAAGCCCTGAAGCATCACCGCCACAAGCCCGATCATGGCGGCGTTGAGCAGCAGCAAGAACAGGCCGAGCGTCAGCAGGGTCAGCGGCAGGGTGATGATGAACAGGATCGGCCGCAGGATGGCGTTCACCACGCCGAGCAGCACCGCCGCCAGGATCAGGCTGCCCATGTCGGTGAAGGCCACGCCGGCCACCAGCATGGATGACAGCCAAAGGCCGATGGCGGCGAAGACCGCGCGGACGATGAACCTGGCCAGCATGGGCGTTTCCCCTCTGCACGCCGGACCGAGGTCCGGCTGAAAGGCGCATGATCGGCCAAGCCGCGCCTTCCGTCACCCCATGACCCATTTCCGCCTCACCTTCGGGGGAGCTTGGCCTTGGGGATGGAGGGCCAAGAGGGACCAATGTCTTGATCATCCGATGGATTGCGCCGGCCGCCGCCGGCCTGCTGGTCGCCACAGGCGCCTTGGCCGAACCCGAGCCCCCGCCGCCGCCTTCTCCGCCTCAGGGCGCGGGGGGACTGTTCATCAGCCCGTCCGGTGAGCCGTTCCGTGGTCCTGACGGTCTGGGGACGTGGTTCGCCCGGGCCGATCGGGACGGCGACAGCCTCCTGACGCTTGCGGAATTCCGCCTCGACGCCGAGGCCCTGTTCCGCGCCCTGGACGCCAATGACGACGGGTTGATCGACGGGTTCGAGAACCAGACCTATGAACGCGAGATCGTTCCGGAGATCACCCGTTCGCGGCCCGCCGGGCCGCAGGGGGGAGAGCGCGACGGACGGCCGCCGCCCGGAGGCTCCGGCGACGGGGGGCCGCTCAAGAGCGGCAAGCCGCCCCGCGGGGCCATGGGACCGGGCGGCGCAGACGGCGCCCTGCAGGGGGCCGCGCCCTACGGCTTGCTGAACATTCCCCAGCCCGTGCGCAACGCCGACGCCGACCTCAACGGGCGGGTCTCCTGGGCGGAGTGGGGCCAGGCGGCGAAGCGGCGCTTTGAGCGCCTGGACGCCGATGGGGACGGGGTGCTGACCCTGGCCGCCCTGCGCGACCTGGCCAAGAGCCGCGGCGGGGCGAGGCCCGAAGGCGCGCCGCGCAGGGCCGGCCCTTAGAGCCCGATGCGATCAGACGGAACCGTCGGATCGCTGAATCAGGCTCTAAACTCAGAGACTTGAGCTCAGGCCGGCTCGACCTCGGGAATGGTCTCGGCGAGCCGGCCGCCCACACGGATGGGTTCGATGCGCCGGGCCAGGCCCGTGGCGTCATCGGTCTCCACGAACACGCCGCATACGGTGGCCGGACCTTCGGCCGGCTTGTAGCGCCCGCCGGAGATGCGGGTGGTGAAGCGCCGCAGGGGCTCTTCCTTCTGGTTGCCGATCACGCTGTCATAGTCGGCGCAGGCGCCGGCGTCGGTCTGATAGGCCGTGCCGCCGGGCAGGATCTGGGCGTCGGCCGTGGGCACATGGGTATGGGTGCCCACCACCAGGCTCGCCCGCCCGTCGCAGAAGTGGCCCATGGCCATCTTCTCGCTGGTGGCCTCGGCATGCATGTCCACGAGGACGGCGTCGGACACCATGCCCAAGGGCGCCTTTTCCAGCTCGCGATCCACCGCGGCGAAGGGATCGTCCAGGGAGTCCATATGGACCCGGCCCAGCAGGTTGATCACCAGGATGCGCCGGCCGGAATCGGTTTCGAAGAGATTGGCGCCGCAGCCCGGGGCGTCGGCCAGGACGGAGTAGTTCAGGGGCCGGATCAGGCGCGGCTCGCGCACGATATAGGTGAGCGCCTCCTTCTGATCCCAGGAGTGGTTGCCGAGCGTCAGACAGTCGGCGCCGGCGTTGAACAGCTCGCGGGCCGTGTTCTCGGTGATGCCGAAGCCCGCCGCGGCGTTCTCCGCATTGACCACCACGAACTCCAGCCCCAGGCGACGGCGCAGCATGGGCAGGTGGTCGGCCAGGCCGTCACGGCCCGACCGGCCCACCACATCTCCGAAAAAGGCGAAACGCATGGGTTGTCCTAGCGAAAGTCGATCAGGCCGGCCTCGGTGGCGACGGCGTCGAGGGGTTGGTCGTGCGGTTCGAGGGGGACCTGGTCGATCTCCTGGCCGGCATAGGCGTAACCCAGCAGGAAGAGCGGGCCTTGCGCCTTCAAGGCGGCGATGGTGCGGTCATAGGTTCCGCCCCCCTGCCC
>NZ_DAIMHV010000118.1:0-8197 GCF_036723115.1 Phenylobacterium sp.
CGCCGGCGCCTGGGGCGGGCTCTGCGCCAGGACGGCGCCCCCGGCCCCCACGGCCAGGAGGCCCAATCCGAAGATCAGGGCGCGGGAAGAGCCCAAGGCGAAAGCCCCTATTCCGGGGTCCAGGGCAGGTAGTCGCCGGTGGCCTTCTGCCGCTCGCCGCCACGCGCCAGGGAGCCCTGCGGCCGATAGGCGTGGACCGTGCCCGTCAGGTTGGGACGGTGATCCTTTTCCCAGGGCTTGCGCAGCAGGGGCGCCACGGTGGGCGGCTCGTCGAAGGTATAGTGCAGCCAGCCGTGCCATTCGGCGGGGACTTTGGACGCCTCGGCATAGCCCGAGAAGATCACCCAGCGACGCTTGCGGCCCGCGTCATAGGCGTCGCGGTCGTCCTTGGCCTCATAATAGCGGTTTCCATAGTCGTCCTGACCCACCAGCACGCCGCGGCGGCCGATATGAAAGCGCGCGCCCATCGTGGCGCCGTTCCACCAGGTGAAGATCGCTTTCAGCACGTTTGGGTGTCCGACTGGGTTGGAAATTCGCGCGGACTATAGGCGCCCGGCCCCCTCGCGTCCAGCTTGCGGCGGCCCGCAACATCTTGTGTAACGGCGCCGCTGGGGCCCCAACATCTATTGATCCGACCTTCCAGCCTTCCTAGGCTCGCCTGGCGAGGGAGTCGGTGATGAGTCTGGACGGCGGGAAGATGGAGCGGCGCACCCTGGAACTGGGCGACCGGACCGTGGAGGTCCTGGCCCCGTCCAGTTGGACCGACGCCCGGGTGGAGGCCTGGCTGGATTGGTCCCAGAACGAGGCCGATCTGCCCGCCGCCATCTTCCGTTTCGCCGAGTCCCTGGTCCAGGCCGGCCAGTCCCGCAGCCTGTTCGAAGGCGTCGGCGCCCGCGGGCGTTTCCGGCGCGACCTGGGCGCGGCCATGCTGGGCGGCCGCCTGGCGATCCGCCGCCCGTCGCAGCGTCCGGTGACCCAGCCCCCGGCGGCTGATGAGATCGCCCGTCGACTGGCCGAACACCGCGCGCGCACCCGCGGACGCCGCGCCGCCGCCGAGGCGGGCCGCGTGCTCGCCAGCCGGCTCCAGGCCGTGGCCGACTCCATCCACCGATGCCAGGGCGACCCGGACGCCTGCGCCGACCCCCAGCGCAATCCCAGTCTGGCGCGCGCCTGTGAGGCGGCTAGGGCCGCCGGCGCGTCCGACGCCACCCTCCTCGACACCATCGCCCTGGCCCGGGCCGGCGAGACCCACCCGCCGATGGACGTGCCGATCCCGGCGCCGCCCCCGGAGCTGATCCTGCCCCTGGCCTCCCAGGGCGGGGCGCTTGACCGGGCCATCGCCCTGGCCGCCTGGGAGACAGGCGCCCTCACCCTCTGCCAGCCTGATCGGGCGCCCGGTCGCGTCGCGGTGCGAGGAGCGGTCAACCTGCTGAGCTTCGGCTTCGGCGAGGATTTCGACCAGCCGGGCTTTGAAGCCGCCGTGGACCTGGCCGCCAAGGCCCTGGCGGCGGAGGCCCAGGATGAGGCCGCCGCCCTGGCCCTGGCGGGGGTGGCCGACTGGCTGGTCGGCCAGGGCGTAGCCTATGACTCCGACGTCGGCCGCAGCCGCACCGCCGGGCTCTACGGCCGCGCCGCTGCGGCCCTGGCGCGCTCCGGGGCCGGCCCGGGCGTGAGCCTGGCGGTCTTCGACGACCCCGAACTCGCCCTGATGCTCGGCGGCGCGAGTCCGGCGGCCGAGCCTTGGGAAGGCCCCGTCACCTTCGCCCAGACGGCGGACGGCCGCATCCTGCGGGTCATGAGCGAGGCGGCCCATGCGGGCCTGGGCGCCCTGGGCGCCGATCTGGACGCCGCCCGCTGGCGGCTTCTGGGCCACGGCGCCCTGGACGGCGCGCCGGGGGTCGACCACGACGCCCTGGCCGCTCGCGGCTTTACCGACCATGAGATCGGCGCAGTGGAATCGGCCCTCCCCTTCTGCGCCACCCTCGCCGAGGCCTTCCGCCCCGACGTCGTAGGCGAGGGCTTCCTGGCCGATGTGCTGGGGGCGCCCCTGGAAGACCTGCACGATCCGCGCTTCGACGCCCTGCGTGTCATGGGGTTCAGCGAGGCGGAGATCGCAGCGGCCGAAGCCTATGCGCTCGGCTCCAGCCGACTGGAGGACTCAGACCTCTCGCCCGAGACCCGCGGCGTCTTCCTGAGCGCCGACGAACTGGGCCCGGACGCCTATCTCGCCATGCTGAGCGCCCTTCAGGGCGAGCTTGGCCTGCCCGCCATCGCCGAATTCACCCTGCCCTGGGAGGCCAGCCCCGACGATGTGGCCCTGCTGATCGCCCAGGCGCGGGGCCACGGCGTGGCCGGGGTGCGGGTGAGCCGCGCCGAGCCCCCAGCCTACGCCGCCCTGGATGTGCCGCCGATCCGCGAACCCGCCCGGCCGGAAGCGGCGGCGCCCGCCCCGCCGCCCCGCATCGAGGAGCGCGTTGTCGAGCGGGTGGTGGAGCGCGAACGGGAACGCCGAAAGCTGCCGGATCGCCGCAAGGGCTACATCCAGAAGGCCTCGGTGGGCGGCCACAAGGTCTATCTGCACACTGGCGAATATGACGACGGCGAGCTCGGCGAGATCTTCATCGACATGCACAAGGAAGGCGCGGCCTTCCGCTCGCTCATGAACAATTTCGCCATCTCGGTCTCCATCGGCCTCCAGTATGGCGTGCCCCTGGACGAGTTCGTGGACGCCTTTGTCTTCACCCGGTTTGAGCCTGCCGGCCCGGTGACCGGCAACGACTCCGTGCGCTCGGCGACCTCGATCCTCGACTATGTGTTCCGGGAGCTGGGCGTCTCCTATCTGGACCGCCAGGACCTGGCCAATGCCGACCCGGGCGAGCTGAACGCCGACGGGCTGGGCCGCGGCAAGGGGGAGGAAACGCCTCTGAATCCCGGCGAACCCCTGCCCGCCTCGCGCTTCATCTCCAAGGGCTTTTCCAGAGGCGCGACGCCCGACAATCTGGTGGTTCTCTCCCTGGCCGATCATCGCGCCGCCCGCAGCGCCCCGGCCCAGACGGCCGATGTCTGCCCCTCCTGCGGCGACATGGCGGTGGTCCGCAAGGGCGCGAGCCTGATCTGCGAAACCTGTGGGGCCCGGGCCGGACGGCTGGACGACGCGGCGAGTTGAAACCGGCGAGCAGGCCGCTCATCAGCCCTTAAGCTTAAGGGCCTAGGAGGGTTGATCTCCAGCTCCCGAAGCGTCGAGGCCCCCATGTCGTCTGCCGGCTCCCCCCGCTCCGCCCTCGCCTTTGCCCCGATCCTCGCGCTCGTCTTGTCCGTCACGGTGGGTTCGACCGCGGCCCAGGCCCAGAACGCCGGGCAGATCGCCCAGGTGCGCCAGGGGGCTCACTGCCCCAAATGCAACCTCTTCCAGGCTGATCTTGGCGGACGGGAGCTGCGCGGCCGCAATCTGTCTGGCGCCCGGCTGCGTCAGGCTGATCTCAGCCTCGCCATCATGAACCGGAGCAACTTTGCCGGGGCCGACCTGCGCGACGTGGAGGCCTATGGCGCCCTGTTCGCCAGCGCCAGCTTCGCCGGCGCCGACCTCTCCCAGGCCAGCTTCGTGGGGACCCACCTCCAGGGGGCGAACTTCCGCGGCGCACGGCTCGCCGGGACCAACTTCTCCGGGGCCGAGATGGACCGCGCCACGGGGCTGACCCAGGCCCAGCTCTCCCAGGCCTGCGGCGACGCCTCCACCCGCCTTCCCCCGGGCCTGCGCATCCCCGCCTGCTGAGCGCGCGGCGGCATTACTGCGAATTAAGTGGCGCGGGCGGCCCTGGCCCCTCACATGGAGCCTGTGACACGCAACATGCCCCCTTTCCTGCCCAGCTCCGCTGGCCGACTGATGCGCCGGTTCGCCCTGGCCGCCAGCCTTCTGGCCCTGGCGCCGGGCGTCGCCAGCGCGCTCACCAGCGACCGCAGCGTGGCCAAGGTGGTCTCCTTCGGCGGCTCCTGCGCCAATTGCGAGCTGTCGGGCCGCAAGCTGGCCGGCGCCCGGTTCATCGGCGCCGACTTCTCCGGCGCGGCCCTTGTGGGCTCTGATCTCAGGGGGGCGCGGTTCCTGGGGTCAGCCTTCGCACGGGCCGATCTGAGCCGCGCCGACCTGTCCGACACCCACATGACCGGCGCCAGCTTCGCAGAGGCGGTGATGGTGGACGCCTCCCTGCGCAACGCCGAACTGCGCGGCGCCAATTTCGTCCAGGCGCGCCTGCGCCGGGCCGATCTGCGCGGGGTCGAAGGGATCGCCGCCAATTTCGCCCGCGCCGATCTGACCGAGGCCAGGCTGGACGACGCCGAACTCAAGAGCAGCAATTTCTCCGGCGTGATCGCGACGGCCGCCCGGTTTCGCGACGCCGAACTCACCGCCGCCAACCTGCAGGGCGGGCGGTTCGAGCGGGCCGATTTCCGCGGCGCCGACCTGACCTCGGCCAATCTGCGCCAAGCCCGGTTTGACGGCGCGGACTTCGACGGCGCTGACCTGCGCCGCGCCAATCTCGGCGGCGCCGACCTCAGCGAGGCCCGCGGCCTGACCCAGGGTCAGTTGGACGAGGCGTGCGGCGATGCGAACACCAGCACCCCACGGGGCCTGAGCGTGCGCAGCTGCGGCGTGCGGGGGGCGGTCCCGACCCCGCCTCCGCCGCCAAGCCCGCCGCCGGCGCCGCGCTTCCTGGTCGCCCAGGACGCCTTCTTCTGAGGCCCTACTTCAGCGGCAGGGCGAGGCGGACGCTCAGTTCCTTGAGCTGGCGCTCCTCCACGTCCGAAGGGGCGTTCATCATCAGGTCCTGACCCTGCTGGTTCAGCGGGAAGGCGATGACCTCGCGGATCGCCGTCTCGCCGGCCAGCAGCATGACGATGCGGTCGATGCCGGGCGCCAGGCCGCCGTGCGGCGGCGCGCCGTGGCGGAAGGCGTTCAGCATGCCGCCGAACTGCTCCTCGACCACGTTCGGGCCGTAGCCGGCGATCTCGAAGGCCCGGATCATGATCTCCGGCAGGTGGTTCCGGATCGCGCCCGAGCACAGCTCGTAGCCGTTGCAGACGATGTCGTACTGGTAGGCCAGGATCTCCAGCGGATCCTTGCTGTTCAGCGCCTCGAGCTCGCCCTGCGGCATGGAGAACGGGTTGTGCGAGAAGTCGACGCGCTTCTCCTCCTCGTTCCACTCGAACATCGGGAAGTCGACGATCCAGACAAACTCGAAGCGGTTCTCGTCGACCAGGTTCAGGTCCGTGCCGACCTTGGTCCGGGCGGAACCCGCGAACTTGTAGAAGACCTTCGGATCGCCGGCGACGAAGAAGGCCGCGTCGCCCTGGCCGAGGCCGAGCGCCGTCATCAGGCCGTCGGTCTTCTCCGCGCCCAGGTTCTTGGCGATCGGGCCGCCCCAGCCGCCCTGGTCCTCGCTCCAGAAGATGTAGCCCAGGCCCGGCTGGCCCTCGCCCTGGGCCCAGCTGTTCATGCGGTCGCAGAAGGCGCGGCTGCCGCCCTTCGGGCCCGGGATCGCCCAGACGGCGTTCTTCGCGTCCTCCAGGATCCGGGCGAAGAGGCCGAAGCCGCCGCCGCGGAAGTGGTCGGAGACGTCCTGCATCTGGATCGGGTTGCGCAGGTCCGGCTTGTCGGAGCCGTACTTGGCGATGGCTTCGCGATAGGGAATGCGCGGGAACGGATAGGGCGTCACCGGCTTGCCCTTGGCGAACTCCTCGAACACCCCGTGCATGACGGGCTCAATGGCCGCGAACACGTCTTCCTGGGTGACGAAGCTCATCTCCACGTCGAGCTGGTAGAATTCCAGGCTGCGGTCGGCGCGCAGATCCTCGTCGCGGAAGCAGGGGGCGATCTGGAAATAGCGGTCGAAGCCGGCCACCATCAGCAGCTGCTTGAATTGCTGGGGCGCCTGCGGCAGGGCGTAGAACTTCCCGGGATGGATGCGCGAGGGCACCAGGAAGTCCCGCGCGCCTTCGGGCGAGGAGGCGGTCAGGATCGGGGTCTGGAACTCGTTGAACCCCTGGTCGGTCATGCGCCGGCGGATGGAGGCGATGACCTGGCTGCGCAGCAGGATGTTGCGGTGCAGGGTCTCGCGCCGCAGGTCCAGATACCGGTGCTTGAGCCGGATTTCCTCGGGATAGTCGGGCTCGCCGAAGACCGGCAGCGGCAGCTCGGCGGCTTCGGACAACACCTCCACCCCCTTGGCCTGAACCTCGATCTCGCCGGTGGGCAGGTTGGGGTTCACCGTCTCGGGGCTGCGGGCGACCACCGCGCCTTCGACGCAGATCACGCTCTCGGCGCGCAGGCGCTCGATGGTGGCGAAGCCCGCCGTGTCGGGGGCGAAAACCAGCTGGGTCAGGCCATAGTGATCGCGCAGGTCCACGAACACCAGCCCGCCATGGTCACGCTTGCGGTGAATCCAGCCGGAAAGGCGGACGGTCTTGTCCGTGTCGGAAGCGCGAAGCTGGCCGCAGGTGTGGGTGCGGTAAGGGTGCATGAGGAGTCGCAGAAAAGGCTAGGAAATCGAGGCGCGGAAGGGCGCATGCGTGGCCTGCCTTGTCAAGGCGGCGAGCCGGCGCGAACCGGCTCGCCGCTGTCCTGCCGTGCCGGCCGCTCACTTCGCCGGGTCGACCAGGGCCTGATATACGAGGGTGCGCGAAAGCCCGCGGATATCCTGGCCGCCCAGCCCCCCTAGGCGCTGGACCATGCCCACGAAGACCACGTCGTTCTCAGGGTCGGCCCAGAACCAGGTCCCCGCCGCGCCGCCCCAGCTCAGGGTCCCTCGACCCTCCAGGCTGCCGGCACGACGGGGGTCCTTGACCACCATGAGATCGAGACCGAACCCCACCGCCTCGTTGAACTGCTGGGCCACCGTGCCATTGGACGACACCCGCGCGGTCTCCGGGATGACGTCGGCGCCCATGAGCTCCACGGTCGCCGGCGCGAGAATCCGCACGCCGTCCAGCTCACCGCCATTGACCAGCATCTGGGCGAAGCGCCCGTAGTCCGTGGCCGTGGACACCAGGCCGCCGCCGCCGGACTCCATGTTCGGCGGCTGGGTGTAGTCCTGGGCCGGCCCGCCGAACAGGGACGCGGCCTCGACGATGCGGCCGGTGGCCGGGTCGCCCACATAGAGGCTGGCCAGCCGCCCGGCGTCGGCGGCCGGCACATGGAAGCCGGTGTCCTTCATCTTCAGGGGCTCGAAGATGCGCTGGCGCATGAACGCGCCCAGGCTCTGGCCCGAGAGCTTCTCGACAATGTGCCCCTGGAGATCGACCGCGATGGAGTAGCTCCAGTCGGTTCCCGGCTGGAACAGGAGCGGGATCTCGGCGGTGCGCTCGGCCATCTGCTGCAGGGAGGACGACCCCAGGACCTGCTTCTGGCGGAACAGCTGATCGACCGGGTTGTCGTCGCGAAGGCCGTAGCCGAAGCCCGCCGTATGGCTCATCAGCTCGCGCATGGTGGGTTCGCGGCTGGCCGGGACCAGGATGGGCGTCCCGGCGTCATCGACGCCGGTCATGACCTTCAGGTCCTTGAGCTCGGGCACGTGGAGGCTGACAGGGTCGTCCAGCCTCCAGCGGCCTTCCTCGAACAGGATCATCATGGCCACGCCGGTCACCGGCTTGGTCATGGAATAGATGCGATAGATGGAATCCGGCGTCAGCGGCGTCTGGTTTTCCAGATCGGCCATGCCGTGGGTCTTGAAGGCCACCACCTTGCCATGCCGCATCAGGAGCGTGCTGATGCCGGCCACGCGGCCGTCGGCCACCGCCTGGGCCATGGCGCTGTCCAGCCGCTCGAGCCGGGCGCTGGAGAAGCCCACGCTCTCGGGGGTGGCGGCCCTGGGCAGGGCCGCCGCAGGCGCCCGCTGGGCGAGCGCCGAGACCGGCGCAGCGACGAGGACGGCGGCCACAGCCGCGGCCGCCAGACGATGAAACGGGAACATGGAAGGCCTCCCCACCCTCTCTGATGCGGGGCCAAACTAGATCGCGTTCCAGAGAGTGGGAACCTTCGATCGGACCCCAATACGAAGGCCGCCGCCCTATTTCGGCTTGAAGCGCCTGCTGGCGGGGAAGCCCCGCGGGGCGAGCTTTCCCGCCCCAGCCCGCCGGCCCAGCCAGTCACGCCACTCGGCCCAGACCCGCGTCCGACCGGCCGTGTCGATCCAGGTGGCGCCGGCCT
>NZ_DAIMHV010000119.1:0-8153 GCF_036723115.1 Phenylobacterium sp.
CCGCCGCCGCCGCCGACCAATGCGCCGCCGCCGCCGCCGCCCAAGCTGCAGCCGCGTCCGCCGGTGACGCCGCCGATCGACGCGCCTTCGATCCCGCCCCTGCCGGTTCCCCCGGTGGAGAAGCGGATCGAGACGCCGAAGCCGCCGGCGCCGCCTCCGCCGGAACCGCCGCGTCCGTCGGTGATCACCAATCCCGACTGGGCCCGCGTGCCCAGCGGCGAGGAAGTGGCTCGGTACTATCCTGACCGCGCTCAGCGGATGGGAGCCGAGGGCCGGGTGGTTCTGAGCTGCTCGGTGACCGCCCGCGGCACCCTGGAAGGCTGCTCCGTCGTGGAGGAGACTCCCTCGGGCCAGGACTTCGGGAACGCCGCCATGCGGATGACTCGACTGTTCCGGATGCGTCCGCGCACCGCCGACGGCCAGCCCGTCGAAGGTGGCACGGTGCGGATCCCGATCTCCTTCCGTCTGCCCCAGTAGGGCGCGGAACAGATCCGTCAGGATTGACCCCGGAAGCGCACCGCTTCCGGGGTTTTTCTTTGGCCATGTCTTTGTCGGCGGCCTGCGGGATCGCGCTTGATCCGGCGCGCCTGCGCCACTAGAACCCTAGCCTCGCGACGCGCCGCCTTAGCTCAGTTGGTTAGAGCGCCAGATTGTGGCTCTGGAGGTCCCCCGTTCGAACCGGGGAGGCGGTACCATCGTTTAAAGGCCTGAGAGATCAGGCCTTTTTCGTTTCTGGAGCATGGGTGCCGGCGCACCCGCGCCGGGGGTCTTTTTCGTTGGGAGGGGGTGCGGCGGCCGCGGGTACGCGACTTTCCCGAATCGAAGGGCGGCGTAGAGGCCGCCCGACCAGCTGCACGGTTGACCCCGCCGCCGCGGGCGCAGCCTAGCACCATTCTGCGAGCTGGTGATCTAGGCGTCGGCCAGGACCCGCCGGGCGGCTTCGGCCAGGAAGCCCGATCGCGTATAGCCGCGGGCTTCTGCAGTGCGGTCTATGTCCTGCAGGAGGTCTTCCGGCAGTGTGATGTTGACCCTGGACACCCGCCGGGGTCCGGCGGCGGCCAGCGGGACGAGGAGGGGCGTGCCGTCTCGCGCCTCGGGATCGGCCATCACCTCGTCCATGGTCGAGGGCGCGGGGATCGCCTCACCGTCTTCGCTCATGACGGAGACATGGCCCTCCAGAGCCTCGCGCGCCATGGCGGCGGCTTCCTCCAGGGTGGCGCCGGCGGTCACGCAGCCGGGGAAGTCCGGAAAGGAGACCCCATAGTCGCTGTCGGGGTCCTTATGGATCAGGGCGATGTAGTAGCGCATGGGCCTTACCTCAGCTTGAGACCGGCCTGACGCTCGATAGAGCGGAGCGTCCCTAGGGGCAGGTCTTTCTTCGGATGCGGGACGGTGACCAGGCCGGGCAGGGTGGGGTGGCGGTAGTGGTGATGGCTTCCGGTGACCCGCTTGAGGGTCCAGCCGCCGGCTTCAAGAGCCTTGATCACGTCCCGGCTGTTCATGTGTACTGCATACACATTTCTGCCCGCCGGTGCAATCAGGAGATGCGCACGTTATACACACTATGTGGCGCACCATTCCGGGCTGACGGAGGCGGAATACAGGCGGCCGGCCCTTTGACCCTACCGGCGCCGAAAGCCCCGAGCCTCGCCGCTGGGGGGCTTTTCGCAGCGTTGATCGGACAGAGCTTCGCCCCTCTGTCACACTCGGGCGTCATAAGCCTCGACAACGACGGCGGGTCTGCCCGCGCTTCGAGGTCTTCCATGTTCACTGCGTCCCTTCTCCGCACCGGCGTCCCCCTGGCCCTGGCGGTGTCCGCCGCCCTGCTGCTCCCAGCGGGCCAAGCCCTTGCCCAGACCGGTCCGGACCCCGCGCGCACGCCGGAGGAGGTGCTGGAAGCCGCCCTGGCCCGGTCGCCCAATACCGGGGCGGCGCGCAACGTGATCCTTTTCATCGGCGACGGCATGGGCGTTTCCACCGTCACCGCCGGGCGGATTCTCGACGGCCAGCGGCAGGGCCGCGACGGGGCCAGCCACGACCTCGCCTTCGACACCATGCCCTATGGCGGGCTTGTGCGGACCTATTCCGCCGACGGCCTGGTGACCGATTCCGCCAATGGGGCCTCGGCCATCACCACCGGCTATCGCACCATCAATGGGGCGCTTGGCGTCGACGGCGGCGCCCGGCGCGGCGTTTGCGACCCGTCGCGCAATGTCGCCACCATCGCCCAGCGCGCCAAGGCCGAAATAGGCAAGGCGGTGGGGGTGGTCTCCACCTCCTCGGTCACCGACGCCTCGCCCGCGGCCTTCTACGCCCATGTGCCTGACCGCAACTGGCAGAGCGACGCCGAACTGCCCGCCGCCGCGCGGGCGGCCGGTTGCCAGGACATCGCCGCCCAGCTCGTCCTGGCCCCGGACGAGATCCGGCCCGACCTGGTGCTGGGGGGCGGCTGGTCCTTCTTCCGTCCGGCCGAGGCGGGCGGACGGCGGGTCGACGGCCAGGACCTCACCGCGCTCTGGGCCAGTCAGCCAGGCGGGGCCTATGTCACCGATCGCGAGGGCATGACCCAGGCCGTGGCGGAGCGGCGCAAGATTCTGGGCCTGTTCGCTCCGGTCCACATCCCCCACGAGCTGGATCGTCCGGGCGCAGCGCCGCAGATCATCCCGACCTTGGAGGAGATGACGCGTGCGGCGATCAGCCGGCTGGCGGCCGAGCCTGCGGGCTATGTGCTGCTGGTCGAGGGCGCCCATATCGACAAGGCCCACCACGCCGGTCTCATCAACGCGTCCCTCACCGAGCTCATCGAGTTCGCCAAAGCCGTGGCCGCGGCCCGCGAAATGACCGACGACGCCGACACCCTCATCCTGGTGACGGCCGATCACAGCCATGGCCTGGTGATCAGCGGGGGGGCCCGGGGCGATGACGTGCTCGGCCTGATTAAGGGCCCCACCGGCGCGCCGCGCCTGGCTGAGGACGGCAAGCCCATTCCCATACTGAGCTACGCCACCGGACCCGGCGGGCCGCGCGATGCGTCTGGGCGGCCGGGCCTGGAGGCCGGTGATCCCACCGCCCCGGATCATGTGCGCCAGGCCGGCGTCTATTTCTCCAGCGCGGCCCATGCCGGCGAGGACGTGCCCGCCTATGCTGAGGGGCCGGGCGCCTATCTGGTCACCGGCTCCATGGACCAGCCCTACCTCTTTCAGGTGCTGCGCCACGCCCTGCGCCTGCCGCCAAAGCCGCCGGGGTCCTGACCCGGCGACCCATCACGGGGCTGGGGTCAGGCTTTCCACATAGGCCGCCACCAGGGCCAGGCCCTCGGCATGGACGAGGCTTCGACCCAGTTCCGGCATCATGACGCCGGGGTCGTCCGACGCCATCCGATGCACCAGGATCGAGGTGTCCGGGCGGCCGGGGTCGATGGAGACCTTGTGGCCGCCCGAACCGCGGCCGGCGGCCACCGGCGCCTTGTTGATCCCCAGATGAACCGGCCGGTCCTCCTCCAGGGTCAGGAAGAGGCCGCTGGTGGAGGCCATGCCCGCCGGGCTGTGGCAGTGGCCGCAATTGACGTCGAGATAGGCCCGGGCGCGCGCCTCCAGCGGCTCGGTCTGCGAGTCCCAGGCGGGCGTCCGGGGCGCATCAGCCGGGGCCGGGCCGCCGCTCAGGTGGCCCAGCCGCCGCCAGGCCTCCAACTGGTTCTGGGTGCGATCGCCATAGTCGAGGTCCCGGTTGAGATTGCGCGCCCGTGGGCCGATGGGGACAAGCGCGCCCTGCGCCGAGTGGCAGGTCTTGCACTGGTTCTGGTTGGGCACGAGATAGTTGATCGCCCGGGCCGCGCCGGACGGATCGATGAAGGCCACGTCCAGCCGGGCCCCCGTTCGCTTCAGGACGGCCTCGGTCTGGTCGGCGTTCCAGACATAGGCCAGGGCGACCCAGCCCTCCGCCTTCCGGATCAGCAGCCGGGTCTCCACATAACGCTCGTCCACCGCCGGGCGGCGCATGTCGGGCGCATAGGCGAAGGTCTTGACCAGCACCGAACCGACGGGAAATTCCAGCACACCTTCAGAGCGATAGGTGGCGCTCTTGCCTGCTGGCGTGAAGACGAAGCGGTGCTTGGCCGCATAGTCGCTGAACAGCGGGGTCGTCAGGTCGTAGGGCGTCACGCCGGGGCTGGGGGTGCGGGCGCCGGGGTCCTGGAAAAGGCCGTAATCCGACAGCTTCTGCGCCGGCGCCTCGGCCAGGATGACATCGAGGCGCACGGGCTCCGGCCCGCCGCGCGCGCCCGACAGCGCCAGGGCGGCCAGCGTCAGCAACAGGGCTGGAAGGACGCGCATGGCGGCGGCTCAGCCGACGCGAGCGGTCTGGGCCTCTGGCAGCACCACGGGCTCGGGCTCGCTGATCTCGCCCCGCTCCAGCACGGGCGTCACATCGGGGCGCGCCTCGGCCATGGCGCCGGGGGCGGGCAGGTTGAGGTTCAGAACCGGGCCGTCCGCCAGTCTCAGCGCCTGGGGGCCGGCCGCTGCGGCCACCCCATCCCACAGGATCGGCGGCAGAGCGCCGCCCACGGCCGCGGCCAACTCCGCCCCACCTGCGAAGGCCGGCGCCCAGCCGTTGCGGCCCAGCCGGTTGTCGCGCACCACCACCTCGCGGGGGATGGGGTCGTAGTTGGCGTCGTCGAAGGGCTGGATGTAGCCCACCAGCATGACGGCGGCGGTCTGGTTGCCGTCGATCTCATTGTCGAACACGTGGACATTGCGGTTGGCCATGATCATGACCCCTGCGCCCACCGGCACGCTGGCCACGATATTGCCTTCGGGGGCGAAGTTGGGGGTGTCGTTATCGACGATCCTGTTGCCGAACACGCGGGTGGAATGGCCGCCCATCACCGGCAGATTGGGCAGGTCGAACACCAGAACCCCGCCGGTATTGTGTCTGACCGTGTTGCCATAGACGTCGGCATGGCTGGAATTCTCGATCTCGATCCCGGCCACATTGAACTCGGCCAGGCTGTTGCGCACGATGATGTGGCGCGACTGGCCCACATAGATGCCCGCATCAGAGGCGCCGCGCACGGTGACCCCGTCGATCAGGACGTGGGTGGAGCTGACCGGATAGACTCCATAGGCGCCGTTGGTGGCCTTGGGCCCGCCGGTCCATTCCACCCGCAGATTGATCATGCTGATCTGGTCGGCGTCCTTGGACTTGATCCCGTCGCCCCTGGAGTTCTCCACCGCCAGGTCGCGCACCGTCACCCGGTCGGACGTGATCAGCAGGCCCTCCGCACCGCCCTGCTGACCATCGAAGGACAGGATGGTGGCGTCGGGTCCGGCGCCCTTGATGGTGACGTCGTCCACGTCCAGGGACAGGCCATCGGTCAGCTCGTAACGTCCCGGCCCCAGCGCCACCACATCGCCGGGTTTGGCGTCCAGCAAGGCCAGCTGCAGGGCCTCCTGGGCGTCGGGGCCGGGCGCGACGGAAAGGGTCTTGGCCTGGGCCGGATGGGCGGCTGCGGCATAGGCCCCGACGGCGATCACGCACAAGGCGGCGGTTAGGCGATTCATGGTCATCCTCCCGGGACGGCCGCTCTCTGGGGCGGCCTTTCGCCGAAGCTTGGCCCTCGCGCTCGCGGCGCGCAACGCCTAAGCGATCAATGTTCATGAATCCCCATTCGGCCCTTGATCCCAGCCCCCGCGGCGGGGGTTACTGCCGGCCGCGGAATCTGGAAACCACAAGGGAGAGCGCGATGGATCTGCAATTGAAGGGCAAGCGGGCGGTGGTCACGGGCGCCAGCCGCGGCATCGGCCGGGCCATCGCCGAGCTGCTGGCCGAAGAAGGCTGCGATGTTGCGGTGTGCGCCCGCGGCGAGGCCGGCGTGGCCGAGACGGTGCAGGCGCTGGAGGCGCGCGGGGTGCGCGCCTGGGGCCAGGCGGTGGACATCGCCGATGGTCCGGCCCTGCAGGCCTTCGTGAGCCAGGCGGCTGAAAACCTGGGCGGCCTCGACATCCTGGTCTCCAACGCCAGCGCCCTGGTCAATGGCGGGTCGGAGGACGACTGGCGGTCCATGTTCGAGATCGACATGCTGGGCGCGGTGCGCACCTATGGGGCTGCCCGGCCCCATCTGGAGAAGGCGGCGGCCGCCCAGGGGGACGCGGCCTTCATCATCACCTCCTCGGTCTCGGCGGCCGAGGCCAGCGGCCCTTCGGCCTATGGGGCCATGAAGGCCGCCCTCATCCATTACGCCAAGGGCGTCGCCAAGGAAGGCGCGGCCAAGGGCGTGCGCTGCAATGTGGTCTCGCCGGGCACAGTCTTTTTCGAGGACGGGGTGTGGGGCCGGGTCAAGGCCACGGCGCCGGGCTTCTTCGACCAGATGATCAAGCGCAACCCCACCGGCCGCATGGCCACCCCCGAGGAGGTGGCGGCCGCCACCGTCTTCCTGGCCAGCCCCCGTTCAGCCTTCACCACGGGCATCAACATGCTGGTGGACGGGGCCATTTCCGGCCGGGTGAACTTCTAGGCCGCCCGGCCTGTCCCTGCGGCGTCCTGCCGCAGGGACAGGCGCGGACCCGGCAGGGGCGGTTAACCGAACGACGATATGCCTGACGGACGGGGGAGGGGACGTTCATTTGACTCAGGCCAATATTCCACTCGAATCGGTGCGCACCACCGCCGACCGGGTGGTGCGCCTGGCCCACGCCCTCTATGGCGGCGCTGGAGCCGACGTCGTGTGGCGCGAGGGCCAGGGGGACGCGCGGACCAAGCCCTTCGAGGGCGACGAAAGCCCGCACTTCCCCAGTCGACGGGTGATCGCCACGGGCGAAGCCCTGTGGATCGAGGACTTCGCCACCGACCCGGTCGCCCAGGCCCATGGGCTCGCGCCCGGCAGCCCGGAGGTTAAGGCCTTCCTGGGAGCGCCCATCCTCTGCGACGGCGAGGTCCTGGGCGCCTTGATCAGCATCGACATGACGCCTCGCCCCCGGGTGGAGAAGGTTCTGAAGCAGTTCCAGGCCCTGGCCGCCCTGCTGGGGGACGACTGCGCCCGGGTGAAACTGGGCCAGCAGCTTCAGACGGCGCTGGAGACCGCCGAACGCTCCGAACGACGCCTGCGGGCGGCCATGCGCATCGCCAAGATCCGCGTCTGGGAGCTCGATCACCTCCGGCGCGAGGCGGTGAGCGAGCGTGCGGAGCGCGACTCGGTGGACTACGACCTGGCCATGGAAAAGCTCTGGGCGCCGGTCCATCCTGAGGACCTGCCCGGCGCCCAACAGGCCTGGGAGGATCATCTGGCCGGCGGCGAGCCGATGCACGTGGTCCATCGGCACGTGCGCTCCGATGGGGCCTTGCGCTGGGTCGAGAGCCTGGCCGAGGCGCACCACGACGACCAGGGCCGTTTGGTGGGCGTGGTGGGCGCTGTGCGCGACATCGACCAGGAGAAGCGCAACGAGCTCGAGCTGGTCCAGGCCCGGCTGGACGCCGAAGCCGAAAGCGAGGCCAAGAGCCGGTTCCTGGCCACGGTGAGCCATGAGATCCGCACGCCCCTGAACGGCATCTACGGCATGGCCCAGGCCCTGGCGCGGGAAGACCTGCCCGAGGCCCAACAGCGCCAGGTGGAGGTGATCTGCCGCTCCAGCGAGAGCCTGCTGGCCATCATCAACGACGTCCTGGACCTGTCGAAGATCAGCGTCGGAAAGGTGGAGCTGGAGGCCGTGGACTTCGACGTGGTGGAGCTCGCCACCGGCGTTTGCGCCACCTTCGCGGCCCTGTCCGCGGCCAAGGGGCTCCAGGTGAAGGTCACAGCGACGCCGTCGGTGGCCGGGGCCTATCGCGGCGATGCGGGCCGGCTTCGACAGGTGCTGTCCAACCTGGTCTCCAATGCGGTGAAGTTCACCGCGATGGGCGGCGTGACGGTCGACCTGGACCAGACCTCAGACGGCCTGGTGATCGGGGTGACCGATACCGGCATCGGCATTGCGCCCGACAATCAGGCCCGCATCTTCGAACCCTTCGTCCAGGCCGATGTGTCCACCACCCGGCGCTTCGGCGGCACGGGGCTTGGCCTCGCGATCTGCCGCGAACTGGTGGCCGCCATGGGCGGCGCGCTGTCGTTGGAGAGCCGACCCGCGGCGGGGTCCTGCTTCAGGCTCCAGCTGCCCCTGACC
>NZ_DAIMHV010000120.1:0-8086 GCF_036723115.1 Phenylobacterium sp.
GCGCGACATCGCCGCCCAGGCCATCTTCCCGGCCGTGGACCCGCTGGACTCCACCAGCCGGATCATGGACCCGCTGGTGATCGGCGAAGAGCACTACGCTGTCGCCCGCCGGGTGCAGGAAATCCTGCAGCAGTACAAGGCGCTGAAGGACATCATCGCCATCCTGGGCATGGATGAGCTGTCCGAAGAGGACAAGCTGATCGTGGCCCGGGCGCGGAAGATCCAGCGCTTCCTGTCGCAGCCCTTCCACGTGGCCGAGCAGTTCACCAACACGCCCGGCATCTTCGTCAGCCTGGAAGACACCATCCGGTCCTTCAAGGCGCTCTGCGACGGCGAATACGACCACCTGCCCGAGCCGGCCTTCTACAATGTCGGCACCATCGAGGACGCGGTGGCCAAGGCCGAAAAGCTGGCTTCGGAAGCCTAATTCATCATGGCCGACAAGCTGCACTTCTCCCTCGTCTCTCCGGAACGCGAGCTCTTCTCCGGGCTCGTGGACCAGGTGGACGCGCCGGGAACCGAGGGCGACTTCGGCGTCCTGGCCGGCCACGCCCCCTTCATGGCCACCCTGCGGGAAGGCCGGGTTGTGGTGCGCAATGACGGCCGCGAGACCCTCTATGAGGTGAAGGGCGGTTTCGCCGACGTGACCGCTTCGGGCCTCACCATCCTGGCCGAACAGGCCGCCGCGGTCAGCGCCTGACGGGCGCGGCCGACCGACCGGCGATTTCAGAAGGGCGTCAGACCATCGGTCTGGCGCCCTTTGTCTTGCCGGCTCCTGTCGGAAACCCGCCCACAAGGGCGCGCGGCGGGACTCATCGCCTCACAGGCCCGTGATCGCTCTTGCGACAGGGCGCAGGCTTTAGTGTGATGGCGCGCGACATCACGTTTGCAAGTCAGGGGAAAACGCCATGCGCACGCTCATCGCCAGCCTCGTCCTGTCCGTCGGCCTGGGGGGCGCGGCCCTGGCCCAGGAGGCGGCCGAGCCCGTCGCCCCGGCCGCGCCGGTCGCACCGCCCGCGGCGGCGCCCGCCCCGGTGGAGCGCCCGACCCTGCCCACCACCGGCGACGGGGCTGCGGTGCTGTCGGTTCTGACCCGGGCCTGCGTGCCCCTGGTCCAGCAGACCAAGACCTTCGACCAGGCCACCAAGGAGCTGAACCTCCGCCGCAACCGTCGTTCCGGCAATTTCGAAGCCCCCCTGGGCGGCGACCGCGCCTATACGATCGCCCTCCTGCCCCAGGGGTCGAACACCAATGTCTGCATGGTGGAGATCAACTATCCGGTCGGGGGTGAAGCCCCGCTGGTGGAGGCCCTCAACATCTGGGCCTTCCTGCACGAGCCGGAGCTGGTCCTGCAGCGCAACGACTTCCAGGTGGGCGCCGACAACATCAAGCGCATCACCCTGGCCTGGGAACACTTCACCGACAGCGAGTCCACCGGCCTGGTCTTCGTTCAGCTGAAGAACCCCGACGATACGCCGCTGGAGCGGGGCTACGACAAGGCGACCCTGCTCTATAGCGAACGGACGTTCTGAGATCGGCCGGGCCGGCCGCGTCAGCGGGTCCGGCCCACGCCCGCCAGGCCCTGGTCCATCCAGGCCAGGCAACGCCCCGCCACGGCCTCCCAGCCGGGCTCCCCGGGCAGCCAATGGCTCATGCCGGGCAGAACCTCGCAGTCGCCGCCGATCCGCGCGGCGGTGGCCTGGGCGGTCGCCGGCGGGTGGACGGAGTCCCGCTCGCCCACCAGGACCAGCGCCGGCGCGTCGGGTCCCGTCCCCGCATGGGTGGTCATGCCCGGGTCCAGCCACCAGTTCAGGGTCTCCCACAGGGCCCGCCCGCTTTCTGGCCGCATCCGCTCCAATATGGGCCGCCGCCTTCCCGCCGGCAGGCGATCGAGGCTGAACCGCAGCATGAGATTGCGATCGGGCGCCACGGCCTGGGTCCAATAGGGGCCGAGCATCTGCAGGCCGAAGGCCGTCACCCCTTCCTCCAGGGTCCATCCGCTGACCCCCCAGGGCGGGGACGGCGCCAAGAGGATCAGGCCCGCCACAGGCGCCCGGCGGGCCGCTAGCAGGCCCACCAGCCCGCCCAGGCTGTGGCCCACCAGCACCGGCGGGCTCGTCTGGGCCTGGGCCAGGTCCGCCACATGGCGGGCATAGTCGAGCATGGAGAGGCCGCGCACCCGATCGGCGGGATCGCCGGGGTCATGGCCGGGCAGGCTGGGGGTCAGGACCTTGTGGCCCGCCGCCTCGAAGGGGTTGCGGAACTGGTCAAAGGTCCATCCGCCGCAGAATGCGCCGTGGACCATGATGATGGGCGCCGCCATGGGCTTCCTTCGTGTGGCGCGGTTAGAGCGCGCTCCGACAAGTGGGAACCGGTTATCGGATCGAAACGCGCTCAAGTCTCTGAATCAGGCTCTAGGCTGCGAACACCGCAAAGGCGTCCGCAACCTGCCTGTAGACCTCCCGCTTGAAGGGCGCCACCAGGTCGGGGGTTTCCGCCAGATAGGCCCAGCGCCAGGCCTCGAATTCCACCGGCGGGTGGGCCTCCAGATCGATCTCGGACTCCGGGCCGTCGAAGCGCAGGGCGAACCAGACCTGGCGCTGCCCCTTCCAGGCGCGGCCGATGGGCTTGCCGGCATGTTCGGGGGGGAAGTCATAGGTCAGCCAGCCGTCTGTGCGGCCCAGCACGGTGACGCTGCGCACCCCGGTCTCCTCCACCAGCTCGCGCAGGGCGGCGGCCTGGAGATCCTCGCCGGCGTCCACGCCCCCTTGCGGAAACTGCCAGTTGTGCGGCGGCGGGGTCGCCGCCCGCTGGCCGAACCAGACCCGCCCGTCGGGATGGAACAGGACCACGCCGACATTGGGGCGATAGGGGGCGAGGTGAGGGGGCGCGTCGTCCCCGACGGCGGCGCTCATCGGCGGGTCAGGGCCGAGGCCGGCGCCAGCTGATAGCCCCGTTGTTCCACCCCCTGGGCCCAGGCGGCCACCTGGGAGATGGTCAGGGGATAGGCGAAGCCGGAGCCCAGGGCCTGGCCGCGCTCCAGCGCCTGGGCCTCCAGGGCCAGCAGCTGGCGGTCGATGGCCTCGGTGGACAATTGCTCGTCGATCACGCGCCCGGCCGTGGCTCGCGGAACGCCCAGGCCGCGGCCAGCCGCCTGACCATCGTCCACAAAGGCGAGGCCGCGGGTGCGCAAGGCCGTGGTGAAGGCCGCCATGGCCGGGTCCGAGGCCAGGAAGCGCGAGCCCAGATAGTTGGTCAGGCCGAAATAGCCCGTGGCCCGCGACAGAATCCACTCCAGCCGCCGGGTGGTCTCCGCCGCCGGCGAACTGGCCAGCAGGGTGTAGGGGCCTGGATCGTTGTCCGGATAGTCCACCGGCTCCATGGGAGTCTCCAGCAGGACCTCGTGGCCGTGCTCGCGCGCCAGGTCGATCCAACCCTGAAGACCTTCGGCATAGGGCACGAAGGACAGGGTGATCTCCGGAGGCAGGGTTTCGATCGCCTCGCGGGTGGCGCGGCTGTTGAGGCCCAGGCCGCCCACCACCAGGGACACCCGGGGCTTGCCGTTGGCGGTGAAGGGGCGGGCATAGGCCTGGGCCGGGGTGCGGCCGTCCGGGGCGATCACCGGCAGGGGGCCATTGGGTCCGGGCGCGGAGAGACCGGCCAGGGGCGCGGCCGGCAGGGGCTGTCGGTGGCGGGCGGGCTTGGCGCCAGGGAGGGTGATCACCGCCTCGCCCGAGGGGCCGTCATCGGCCAGGGGCGATTCGGAAAGCTCGAAGACCTCCTCGGTCACGCCGGGTCCGGCGCCCTCGGCGGTGAGAGCCTCGCGCCAGCCCGGCGGCGCCGCGGCCACCACGGCCTGGGCGAGCGGCAGGCGGACCACCGGCAGCCCCGCCTTGGGATCGCCGATGATCAGAACCAGGGCGCTCAGGGTCAGCAGGAAGAGCAGGCCAGCCCCGCCCGCGCTGATATAGGGATTGGCCAGGGCCGCGCGCACCTGGGCCAGACCGCCGCCCGTGGCGGGGCTTGTCGCCGGCGCCGCCGGCCCGATCGGCTTCTTTGAGAATTTGGACACAGGCCTCGACCCTCTCGCGCCACCCTGCCGCGAACACGGTTAACGAAGGCCTTACCGTCGCCGTCGGCCGCTGCGACCGGCCCTGGCCCGCAGGGGACTCAGTTGGGTCGGGGCGCCTCGGCCACCCGGTCCTTGCCGCCGATCACCTCGGCCAGACGGGCCTCCGGCTTGGGCAGCTTGGGCGTCGCCGCCACGGAGCCGTAACGCAGCACGTCCTGAGCCCGGACCAGCTGGAAGTCCTTCTTCTCGTCGAAGTCCTCCGGCGGGGATTCCGCCGGCTGGTGGGCGCCGCGGCGCTCCAGCCCTTCGCCGGCGTTCAGGGCGTTGCGCAGGGAGGCCTCGCTGAACTGGAAGGCGCGGTTGGCGATGGCCTGGGCCTCGTTGCGGTTGGCGGCCACCTCCAGGTCCGGCTCGATGCCGGTCTTCTGGATGGAGCGCCCCGAGGGGGTGTAGTAGCGCGCCGTGGTCAGCTTCAGGGCGCCGTCCATCCCGCCGCGCAGGGGGATCACGGTCTGCACCGAGCCCTTGCCGAAGGAGGTCAGGCCCACCAGCTCGGCCCGCTTGCGGTCCTGCAGGGCGCCGGCGACGATCTCGGCGGCCGAGGCCGAGCCGGTGTTGATCAGCACCACCATGGGCAGGCCCTGGGCGATGTCGCCGGGGCGGGCGTTGTAGCGCTCCACGTCCCGAGCGCCGCGGCCCCGCTGGGAGACGATCTCGCCGCCCTCAAGGAACAGGTCCGACAGGCCCACGGCCTGGTCCAGCAGACCGCCGGGATTGTTGCGCAGATCCAGGATCAGGCCCTTCATCCGGGGATTGGCGGCGCGCAGCTCGGTGAAGACGCGCTCGGCCTCCTCGGTGGTGCGTTCATTGAAGGCCGAGACCCGCAGATAGCCGAAGTCGCCCTCCATCCGCGCCACGGCGGACTTGGGCTTGATCACCTCGCGCACCACCACGACGTCGAAGGGGTCGGACTTTTCCCGGGCGATGGACAGGGTGACCGCCTCGCCCGGCTTGCCGCGCATCTGCTTGACCGCCTCGTTGACGCTCATGCCCAGGACGCTCGCCCCGTTGACGGCGGTGATATAGTCCCCGGCCTTGATGCCGGCCTTGGCGGCGGGCGTGTCGTCCATGGGCGAGATGACCTTGACCACCCCGTCCTCGCTGGTGACCTCGATGCCCAGGCCGCCATACTCGCCGCGGGTGGTGTCGCGCATCTCGTCGAAGCTCTGGCGCGTCAGATAACCCGAGTGGGGGTCGAGGGAGGTGAGCATGCCGTCCACGGCCGACTCAATCAGCTTGGTCTCGTCCACCTCGGTGACGTATTGCCGCTCGACGATGTCGAGCACGTCGCCGAACAGCTCCAGCATCCGATAGGTTTCCCGCGACGGCTGGTTGGCCGAAGCCTGGGCCTGCTGGCTCACATAGGCCATGGACCCCGCCCCCAGGACGAAGGCCGCCGCGCCGATCATCAGATACTGTTTCATAGGCCTAGCCTAAGTCTCCCTTTGCGGCGATTTGGCGCCGCCCGGGGCTTTCGTTCGCACGGTGCGACGATCAGCCCGCTTCTTCTTTCAGCCAGCGCCCCGGATTGACCGGAGCGCCCCGTTCCCGGACCTCGAGATAGAGTTCCGAGGCCGACTGTCCCCCATCGGCCATCCAGCCGACAGGCGTCCCGGCCGCGACCGATTGTCCGACCTCTACGGTCGCCCGATCAAGGCCTGCCAACACCAGATGGTATCCACCGCCCATCCGCAAGATCAAGATAACGCCCCAACCCCGCACGGGACCGACATATTGCACCAGGCCGGCGCCTGGACTTTGCACACGGGCGCCCCGATCGGTCAGGAAGACGACGCCCTTGGAGCGGGCCTCGCCGTTCAGGGGATCGCCGAACCGGTGGGTCATCACCCCTGCGGCCGGCGCCACCAGCACCTCGGGCGGGGTGAGCGGCCCCTGGAAGGCGGCCTGGGCCGGCGCCTGGGAATAGCCGCGCAAGGCCGCGCCCTCGGGGTCCACCGCCTCGGCGGCGGTGTCGGCCTGCTCGCTCTCGCCGGTGAACAGGGTTTCGCTGGCCACGGCCGCCAGGCGCCTCTGACGGGCCAGGTCGCCGGCCTCAGCGGCATAGGCCTGGGCGCGGCGCTGCAGCTCCGGGGTCATGGCCTTGACCAGCACGGCGGCGCGGACCGCGTCGCGGGCGTCGTCGGGGCGCACCAGCAGGGCCGGGGGCGGATCGCGGCGCAACTGCACCAGCACCGACAGCAGGCGGGCCAGCTGGTTGTCGTGGCGGCCCCGCTCGGCGTTCAGGGCCTGCTCCCGGGCGTCCAGGGCCGCCAGGCGGCTGGGCTCGGAGGCGGCGGCCGCCAGCACGCCCAGGCCCGCGGCCGCCGCGGCGACGGCCAGAAGCACCGGGGCGCGGGAAAGGCGAAGCCGGGCGTCAGTCACGGTGATAGGGGGAGCCCCCCAGTATGGTCACGGCGCGGTAGAGCTGTTCGGCCAGCATGGCGCGGGCCAGGGCGTGGGGCCAGGTCTGAGGTCCGAAGGCCAGCCGACCCTGGGCCGCCTCCCGCAGGTCGGGATCGAGCCCGTCGGCCCCGCCGATGAGGAAGACCAGGCGCCGGGCCCCGCCGTCGCGCAGGGCCGCCAGCTCCTGGGCGAAGGCGCGGGAGGCCCGCGCCTGACCCCGTTCGTCACAGGCGATGATGTGGGCGTCTTTCAGGTGCGGTTTCAGGGCCTCGGCCTCGGCGGCCTTGCCGGGCTTTCGCCCCTCGACCTCGATCACCTCGAAGGGGCCCAGGCCCAGATTGCGGCCCGCAGCGGTGGCGCGGTCGATATAGAGCCGGACCAGCTCAGCCTCCGGCGTGCGCGCCAGGCGGCCCACCGCCAGGATGGTCACACGCAAGTCCGCCTCCGCTCAGGAGGCGGCGACGGCGTGGCCCGATGCGTCCACCGACCAGATCTTCTCGATATTGTAGAAGGACCGCACTTCGGGACGGAACAGGTGGACGATGATGTCGCCGGTGTCGATCAGCACCCAGTCGCAGTGGGGCAGGCCCTCGACGCGGGCCCGGCCATAGCCATGCTCCTTTAGCGCGCGCAGCAGGTGATCGGCGATGGCGCCCACGTGCCGCTGGGAGCGACCCGAGGCGACGATCAGCCCATCGGCCACGGCGCTTTTGCCCTTGAGATCGATCACCACCACATCCTGGGCCTGGTCATCGTCCAGGCGGCTCAGGATCAGGTCTTCCAAGGCCTCGATACGGTCCTCGGGTTCAGAAACGGCGGCCTCGGGGCCGGCGGTTTCCTGCGCGCCAGGCGCGGCTTCACTATTCAGCGGGAAACTCCTCTTAGGTCCACGCAAGACCTACCCTAGCACGAATTGACGCCCAGGTCAGCGGTCCTTCGCAGGTCCTGACCGGCGCATCCGTTCCCGCAGGGCGGTGGAGGACTGGAAGTTCAGCGGGCCGCGCAAAAAGACCCAGGCCGGCGCCTGGCGCAGGGGCAGGCCGTGGGACTCCGCCGACGGTGTCCGCCGGTGCGCGAACCGGCGCGCCGCGGGCGAGGTGCGGCTCTTGAGCGAGATCCAGGGCCGGGAGACCACCGCCACGGGCACTTCGCGCATGATCTGAGTCCACCCCCGCCAGCGATGGAAGCTCGCCAGACTGTCGGCCCCCATGATCCAGACGAAGCGCACCCCGGGAAACCGGGCCTTCAGGGCGCGGATCGTGTCTATAGTGTATTGCGAGCCCAGGCGGGTCTCCACGTCAGAGACCTTCATCCCCCGCTGCCGGGCGAAGGCCTCGGCCCCGGCCAGGCGCTGGGCCAGGGGGGCCGTCTCGTGCCGGGCCTTGAGGGGGTTCTGCGGCGAGACCAGCCAGATCACGAGGTCCAGCCCCAGGCGACGGCGGGCGGTCTCGGCCACATGGGCGTGGCCTCCATGAGCCGGATTGAACGAGCCGCCGAACAGCCCCACCCGCATGCCCGGCGCCAGATGGAAGCCGGGGCGCAGGGCCGCCG
>NZ_DAIMHV010000121.1:0-7899 GCF_036723115.1 Phenylobacterium sp.
GCGGATTTACAGTCCGCCCCCTTTGCCACTCGGGACATTCCCCCGCGCGCTCGGAACCTTTCCAAGACCTGAAACAAATTCCCTCCGCCCCCGGTTGCGGCCTCTGCTAGAAGCGGCGCCAACACCCGGGAAACCGGCGGAGACCTGTCCCGGCCTCAAAATGGAGCGCGTCTTATAGTGTCGTCGATCCGGGAACGCAACGCGCCCCGCAACAAGGCTCGAAAAGGGGCTGAAAAGCCTTTCGGCAAAAGGCCCGAGGCCCCCGCGCAAGGCTGGCTGTGGGGCTGGCACGCCGTCTGCGCGGCCCTGGAGAACCCCCTGCGCGGACGCCCAGAACGAATCCTCGCCACCCCTGATCGCACGGCGGAGCTGGCGTCCCGATTTCCTGGCCTGCGGGTGGAGACGGTGGAGGCCCAGCGCCTCAACCAGCTGCTGCCCGGCGCGGTCCACCAGGGCCTGGCCCTGCGCCCCGGCGACCTGCCCGAGGCGGACCTGGAGCGCTTCGCCGCCGAGGCCGGCCGGGTGCTGGTGATGCTCGACCAGGTGACCGACCCCCAGAATGTGGGCGCCATACTGCGCTCGGCCGCGGCCTTCGGCGCGGCGGGCGTCATCCTGCAGGACCGCAACGCGCCCCAGCTCACCGGCGCCCTAGCCAAGGCCGCGGTGGGCGCGGTGGACAAGATCCCCGTGGCCCGGGTGGTGAACCTCTCCCGCGCCCTGGAGCAACTGGCCGAGGCCGGCTGGCGCGCCGTGGGGCTGGATGGCCAGGGCGAGCTTGACCTGGACCAGGCCCTGGACGGCGGCCCCGTCGTCATCGTCATGGGCTCGGAGGGCGCGGGCCTGCGCCGGCTGGTGGCCGAGCATTGCGACGTCCTGGCGCGCATTCCCATGCCGGGGGGCTTCGAGAGCCTGAACGTCTCGGCCGCCGCCGCCGTGGCCCTGTACGAGGCCAGCCGCCCCAGGCGTTGAACCCGGTTTCCGGGCGCGGGCGAAAGGCGGGCTGCGCGGACCAACACGGTCCCGCAAGCAAAGCCGGCTTCTCGCCCCTGAGGCGAAGGCGGTTCCCGCGCCCCGATTGCGCGCTTTGATTTCAAGCCCGCGTCATGATTTCTTGATTTACCATGGACTCGGCCTGTGCGCGGGCAGGTGTTCGCTTCGGACACGGGAATGAGGGGACGTCCCATGACGATCAGGACTTTGAACGGAGGCCTGCGGGCCGGCGGCGGCCTTGGCCTCGCGCTCACGGTCAGCCTCATGGCTCTGGCGGGCTGCAGCCCGGCCAGCGGGCCCAGCGCCCAGTCGCCGGACTATTATACCGAGGCCCCGCCGCCCCCGCCGCCCCTGTTGGGGGAAGCGCCCTCGGCCCATCATGACGGCCTCATGGGCGGCCTGCCGCCCGCGCCGGGCGAAGTCTACGCCCAGGGCGGCCTGCCGCCCGCCGGCCAGCAGCCCAATGGCGTCGTGCGCTTCCGCCGCGCCGACGGGGTGCTGGTCACCACCATGCGGCCGATCCCCAATCCTGAGGACCTGTCCCGGGCCGAGCGCCAGCGCATCTATGGCGAGCGGCAGGCCAGGCTGGCCGCGCCGGCGCCCCGGGCGTCTGGCCAGCTGAGCCCGGCGCCGCGCGCCTCCCAGCCCGCCGTGGCCCAGGCCCGTCCCGCAACGCCGCAGGTCCAGGCCCCGGCCGCAACCGCTCAACCCGCCCGGCCGGCGGCGCCTCAGGCCCAGGCGCCAGCCCGCCCCGCTCCGTCGGCTCAGGCCCCCGTGGCCAAGCCCCCTGCGCCCGCGCCCGTGGCCTCCCAGCCCGCCGCGCCGGCCATCGCCGCTGCGCCTGAGGCCGAAGGCGGCGAATCCACCGGCCGCATCCGCAGCTTCCTGGAGCGGTTCAAGTTCTGGGGCCGCGAGGACGCGCCGGAGACCTCAGAAGTTCTGCAAGGCGCCGGCCAGGCCGCCTCCGACGCGGGCTCGGCCGTGGAGTCGGCGGCCACCGACGCCGCCGAAGCCGCGCAGGAGTCCAACATCAGCGGCTCGACCCTGCTCATGGCGCTCGCCGTCCTGGCCGCCGTGCTGATCCTGGCCGCCATCTCCCGCAACGTCGCCGCCCGTCGCAAGGAGGAGCAGCGTCGCCGCCGCTTCCGCACCTTCGGCTATGGCGAGACTTCCGAACCGGAGGCCGACCGCGGCTCCGGCCTGGCCGCCCCCGTGGCGGCCGCAGCCGCCGGCGCCGCAGCGGCCACGGCGGTCCACAATGCGTCGGACTCCGCCCCCGCCGAGACGGCTCCGGCCCGGGAAACCGAGCCAGCCTGAGCCCACGCTCCGGCCCGCGATTACTTTCCTCAGAACTTCGCCTCCGCAGCGCCATAATTGGCGTTGCGGAGGCTCAGGGGCTGGCGCATTGAAGCCGCATGCTTGAGTCATTACTCGCCGAACACGGCCCCGCCCTTTCAGCCCTTTTCCAAGTCCTTCTGATCGACCTCGTGCTGGCCGGCGACAACGCCGTGGCCGTGGGTCTGGCCGCGGGCGCCCTGCCCCCGGAGCAGCGCCGCAAGGCGATCCTCTGGGGCCTGGCCGCCGCCGTGACCATGCGGATCGGCTTCGCCCTGATCACCACCCAGCTGCTGGGCATCATCGGCCTGCTGTTCGCCGGCGGCCTGCTGCTGCTGTGGGTCTGCTGGAAGATGTGGAAGGAGTTGCGCGAGCAGGCCGTGGCCGACGAGGCCGACGCCGAGGCGGTGCTTGACGGCGACCCCGCCACGGAACCCCGCGCCCGGCCGGTGAAGACCTTCCGCGCGGCCTTCATCCAGATCCTGATCGCCGACCTGTCCATGTCCCTGGACAATGTGCTGGCCGTGGCCGGGGCGGCGCGGGAACACCCGGGCATTCTGGTGTTCGGCCTGCTGCTCTCCATCGCGCTGATGGGGGTGGCCGCCACCTACATCGCCCGCCTCCTGCACAAGTATCGCTGGATCGGCTATTTCGGTCTGGCCGTGGTGCTCTATGTGGCGCTGAACATGGTCTGGGAAGGCCACAGGAACGCCATCGTCAAGCTGGACGCTGTTCCGTCCTACAATGCGGTCATGCCGGGCTTCCTCGAAATCTCGCCCGAGGAAGCCGCCGAGCACAGGCTGCACTAGCCCCCAGGGGCCAGGGCCGGCCTCCGGGCCGTCCCTCGCCCCGCTGCTGGAGACGTGATGGCAGGCTACAAGGCCAGGCTGGCCAAGGATCTCGACGGCTGGATCGAGGCCGGGCTGGTGCCCGCCGCCTCCCGCGAACCGATCCTGGCCAGCGCCGCCGAGGGCCGCCGCCTGGACGCCGGGGCCGCGCTCGCGATCCTGGGGGCGGTGCTGGCCGGTCTGGCCGTCATCGCCTTCGTGGCGGCCAACTGGGACGCCATTCCCCGGCTGGTCCGCTTCGCCATGATCCTGGGCGCCTTCGCCGCTACCGCGGCGGGCGCCGCCTGGGCCGAGCTGGCCGGCCGGCGCCTCACCCGTGACGTGCTGCTGGGGGTGGCTGCTCTGATCTATGCCGCGGCCATCGGCCTGACCGGACAGATCTTCGACCTGGCCGGCGACCCTCAGGCGGCCCTGCGCGGCGCGGGCCTGGCCGCGGTGCTGCTGGCCCTGGCCGGCCGGTCCCAGGCCGCCGCCGTGGCGGGGCTGGCCCTCATCGGCCTGGGCGACTTCGCAGGTCCCGCGGGCCTGCTGGGGCTTGAGCTGCGCTGGCTGGCCCTGGCCGCCCCCGCCGGGGCCCTGCTGGCCCTGGGCTGGAAGGCGCGCAGCCTGGCCCACCTGGCCGGCCCCGCCCTGGTGATCGGCTGGCTGTTCGCCGCCCCCGACATCCGCCCGCAAGGCTATCTCGCCCTGGCCGGCGCCTTCGTCCTGGCCGGCGCCGGAGCGCGTCACATCCACGAGCGGGACTGGCCGGCGGCCGGCATCCTCTATGGCTGGCTCGCGCTCGGCGCCCTGGCGGCCTTCGCCGTGGGCGGGCTGGCCGGAGACGGCCTTGGCCTGATCCATCGCCTGGCCTGGCTGATCCTCGCCGGCGCTGCGGTGGCGCTCGGCCTGCACGACCGCACCGGGCCGGTGACGGCGGCCGGCGTGCTCGCCACCATCGCCGCGGTCAGCGCCATCCTCATGGACCTGGGCCTGGGGCTGATGACCGCCGCAGGCGTCTTCGCCGGCTGCGCTCTGCTGGCCCTGCTGGCCGGGGCGCTGCTCCGGAGGCGGCGCGCATGAAGGGCCTCCTTGTCACGGTGAGCACACCGCGGGGCCTCGCCCTGCGGATCGGCCTGGTCACCCTGCTGCTGATCCTCGCCCTGACAGGCCTGCTGGTGCGCGAGGATCAGGCCCGCCGCCAGGGGGCCGAGGTGCGCCTGGCCATGGAGGCCTTTGATCCGCGCAACCTGCTGAGCGGCCACTATGCGGCCCTGCAGCTCACCGAGGCCCTGCCGCCCGGAACCCCCTGCCCGCCCGACCTGGACGCCCACTTCGCCGGCCGTGACAGCTGGGTGGCGCTCAGCCCCGGCGCCGATGGCCGCCATCAGGTGAGCGGGGCCGGCGCAACCCGCGAGGCCGCCGCCCGCCACGGCCCCCTGGTGGTGCGCGGTCAGGCGACCTGCCGCGAGGGCTTCCTCGCCCCGCCCAGGGACGCGGCCGAAGACGCCGAGGCGCGCACCCCCCAGCAGATCGTCACCCTGGATATCGGCGTCTCCCGCTTCTATGCCGACCAGGCCGCCGCTGAAACCATGGAGGCCGCCCTGCGGGAGGCCGCGGCCCCGGGCGGCCTCCAGGCCTTCGCGCTCGTTTCCATCGGCCGGGATGGCCGGGCGCGCCTGAAGGGTGTGGAGATCGACGGCGAGCGTACCGAGCTGAGCTGGTTCTGATGGCCGACATCGCCGTGATCGGCGGCGGCCCGGCCGGGCTCGTGGCCGCCGAGACCCTGGCCGTCCGCGGCCACGCCGTCACCGTCTATGAGAAGATGCCCAGTCTCGCCCGGCGGCTGCTGATGGCCGGGCGCGGCGGCCTGAACCTGACCCACAGCGAACCGCTCGCCGCCTTCCTGGACCGCTATGGGGAAGCCCGCCCGCATCTGGCGGCCGCCATTGAGGCCTTTCCGCCGGACGCCCTGCGGGCCTGGGCTAAAGAGCTGGGCCAGCCCACCTTCGTCGGCGCCAGCGGACGGGTCTTCCCCAAGGCCATGAAGGCCTCGCCCCTGCTGCGGGCCTGGCTCGCCCGGCTGAACGGGCTGGGCGTGCGGATCGTCCTGCGCACGGCCTGGACCGGATGGACTTCTGACGGCGCCCTGCGTTTCTCAGGGCCCGAGGGGGAGGTCTTGGCCCGGCCGGACGCCACCCTGCTGGCCCTGGGCGGAGCGAGCTGGCCACGCCTGGGGGCCGACGGCGCCTGGACGCCCGCCCTGGCGGCGGCGGGCGCGGACCTCGCCGCCTTTGCGCCGGCCAATATGGGCTTCGACCACGCCTGGAGCCCCGACTTCGCCGCGCGCTTCGCCGGCCAGCCGCTGAAGGCGATCGCCGTGGACTTTGCGGGCCGGCGGGTGCTGGGCGAAGCGATGATCACCGCCTACGGGCTTGAGGGCGGCGCCCTCTACGCCCTGTCGCGGCCGCTGCGCCTGGCCCTGGAGGCCGAAAGCGCCGCCCAGATCGCCATCGACCTTCGCCCCGACCGGACTGTGGGGGCCTTGGCCGCGCGGCTGGAGGCCGGACGGGCGGGCGACAGCCTGAGCAACCGCCTGCGCAAGAGCCTGCGGCTCAGCCCCCTGGAGATCGCCCTTCTGAGGGAAGCCCATGGCCCCGCCCTGCCCCGGGAGCCGCTGGCCCTGGCCGGCGCGATCAAGGCCCTGCCCCTGAGGTTGAGCGCGTCCAGGGGCCTGGAGCGGGCGATCTCCAGCGCGGGTGGCGTGACCCTGGCCAGCCTGGACGCCCGCTGGATGCTCAAGGCCAGCCCCGGTGTCTTCCTGGCCGGCGAGATGCTGGACTGGGAGGCGCCCACCGGCGGCTACCTGCTGCAGGCCAGCTTCGCCACCGGCCGCGCCGCGGCGCTGGGCCTGGCCGACTGGCTGGCTGGCTGAGCGAGGCTAGGCCGGCTCGGCCTCCGCCCCCCCGAACCGCTCGCGCCACTCCGCGACCTGGGCGTCCTCGATCTTGCGGAACAGGACCTCGGGCGCCGCCACCGCCTGGCCGGGCGCCAGCGCGTTCAGCGCCTGGCCCGCCTCCGGCCAGCGGCCGGGATAGGACTGGCCGACGCCGGCGGCGATCTTCTCGCAGGCGAAGGGAATGAAGGGCTCGGACACCTTGGCGAAGAGGGCCACCAGATTGAGGCCCGTGCGCACCGCCACGGCGGCCCGCTCGCGATCGGTCTTGATGGCGGTCCAGGGCGCGGCCTCGGTCAGGTACTGGTTGCCCAGCACCCAGAGCTGGCGCAGCGCCTGGGCCGACTTGCGCATCTCCATGGCGTCCATCAACTCGGTCAGTTCGGCGAGCTTGGCCTCCACATCGGCGGCCAGCTTGGCCTCCAACTCGCCGGCCTCGCCGCCCTCGGGCACGACGCCCTCGAAGCGGCTCTCGGTGAACTTCAGGATGCGATTGACGAAGTTCCCAAGCACGTCGGCCAGGTCGGCGTTCACCTGGGCCTGGAACTGCTCCCAGGTGAAGGTGGCGTCCGACCCTTCCGGGGTATTGGCGATGACCCACCAGCGCCAGTAGTCGGCCGGCAGCAGCTCCAGCGCATGGTCCATGAACACCCCACGTTTCTGCGAGGTGGAGAACTTGCCGCCGTAATAGTCCAGCCAGTTGAAGCCCTTCAGCCGGTCCACCAGCTTCCAGGGCGCGTTGGTCGCCGGACGCCACGCGCCGTCAGCTCCACGGATTTCGTTCGCGCCCATCAGCGTGCAGGGAAAGCCCACCGTGTGGAAGGGCACATTGTCCTTGCCCATGAACTCCACATAGGTGACGTCGGCGGCCTCAGGCCCCCGCCACCAACGCTCCCATTCGGCGTCTGAGGCCTGGCCGCGGCCTTCGGCGGCCGCGCGCGCGTCGGCCCACTCCCAGGTGGCGCCGATGTATTCGATAGGCGCGTCGAACCAGACGTAGAAGACCTTGCCCGCCAGTCCAGCGACGTCGGGCTTGGCCCCCTGCGGGTTCGGGCCCCAATCGGCGGCGTTGACCGGCACGCCCCACTCCAGGTCGCGGGTGATGCCACGGTCCTGCAGGCCTTCGTCCAGCCACTTCAGCGCGATGGAGGTGACCAGCAGCGGCCAGTCCCCCTTCTTGCCGTCGATCCAGCCGCGCAGCTTGTCGGAGAACAGGCTCTGGCGCAGGAACAGGTGCTTGGAGGGCCTGATCTCGATGTCGGTCGATCCCGACACCGCCGAGCGGGGCGCGATCAGGTCGGCGGGGTCCAACACTCGGGTGCAGTTCTCGCACTGGTCGCCGCGGGCGGCCTCATAGCCGCAGTGCGGGCACGTCCCGATCACATAGCGGTCGGGCAGAAAGCGCCTGTCGGCGTTGGAATAGACCTGCTGGGTGACCCGCTCCTCGATGAAGCCGGCTTCCCAGAGGGTCTGGGCGAAGCGCTGGGTCAGCTTGTGGTTCTGGGGCGAGGACGAACGGCCGAAATGGTCCCAGGACAGCCCGAACCTCGCGCCGAGGTCGGCCTGGATGTCGTGCTGCTGAGCGCAGAAGGCGGCCGGGTCCAGGCCGGCTTCGGCGGCCGCCAGTTCCGTCGGCGTGCCATGTTCGTCCGTGGCGCAGATATAGAGGGTCTCGCGGCCGCGCGCGCGCTGGAACCGGGCGAAGACGTCGGCCGGCAGCATGGAGCCCGCCAGCGTCCCCAGGTGCTTGATCCCGTTGATGTAGGGCAAGGCCGAGGTGATGAGGATGCG
>NZ_DAIMHV010000122.1:0-7855 GCF_036723115.1 Phenylobacterium sp.
GCCCGGCAGGACTCGCATAACAGCCATTTCTTCTCGGTAAAACAGAGATTTAGTCGAAGACCTAGGTGACGGCGCCAGCAGCCGTACCGTCACGGCTAGGCCGCCAGCACGTTTGCGGCGTGCGACCCTTACGTCTCCCTTATGCGTCAGCGCACAACGCCGTCTCGCGCCCTTATGCCGATCAGGGCGATGGTCCCGCATCGCTCACTGAAAGCGGCGGGACATGCTCGACATTCTCTATCTGGCTCTGGCGCTCGGCGCCTTTGCCCTGCTCGGCGCGCTGGTCGCCGGGCTTCGGCGGCTCTGACATGGCCGAACTCGTGCTCTGGGGCGCCGGCGCCCTTGTGATCGGCGGCTACATGCTGGCCGCCCTGCTGCGGCCTGACCGCTTCTGACGGAACTCACATCATGAACTGGCAAGGCTGGGCGGAAATCGCCCTGACCCTGGGGCTGCCGTTCCTCCTCGGCTGGCCTATAGGGATCTTCATCTCGCGGGTCTGGAACGGCGAGCGCACCTGGCTCGATCCAGTGCTGCGACCAGTGGAGCGTGGCTTCTACGCCGCGCTCGGCGTCCGCCCCGACCAATCCCAGACCTGGACCGGCTATGCCGCCGCCCTGCTCGCCTTCAATGCGGCAGGCTTTGTCCTGCTCTACGCCATCCTGCGCCTGCAGGGTTTTCTGCCGCTGAACCCCCAGGGGTTCGGCGCGCTGTCTGAGCCGCTGGCCTTCAACACGGCCGTCAGCTTCGTCACCAACACCAACTGGCAGGCCTATAGCGGCGAGACGACCCTGACCCACCTCAGCCAGATGGCGGGGATGACGGTGCAGAACTTCCTGTCGGCCGCCACGGGCGCGACCGTAGCCGCGGCTCTGGCCCGCGCGTTCGCCGCCGACCGCCAGACGGGACTGGGCAACTTCTGGGCCGACCTGGTGCGCACGACGCTGTGGGTGCTGCTGCCCATCTCGATCGTGGTGGCGCTGCTCCTGGCCGCTCTAGGCGTGCCCCAGACGCTTTCGGCGTCGGCTAGCGCAGCCACGGTCGAGGGCGGCGAGCAGACCATTCCAATGTTCGCCGCGGCCAGTCAGCTCGCCATCAAGCAGCTCGGCATCAATGGCGGCGGCGTGTTCGGCGTGAACTCGGCCCATCCGCTGGAAGGCCCCACGCCGCTCGCCAACTTCATCGCCGCCATCTCGATCAACGTCCTGGGCTGGGCGGCCTTCTTCGCCTTTGGCCGCACGGCCTTGGCGGGCCGAAATCTGAGGGCGATCGCCATCGCCGCCCTCGTCCTGCTGTCGGCAGGCGCCGCGACCCTCTACTGGACCGAAACCCAAGCCCCGCCGGCCCTGGTCGCCGCCGGCGCCGAGGCCGCGGTCAACATGGAAGGCAAGGAGGTCCGCTTTGGCGCGCCGGCCTCGGCCGTCTGGGCGGCCATGACCACGGGCGCCTCCAACGGCTCGGTCAATTCCATGCACGCCAGCTACATGCCGCTCGGCGGCGGGGTGCAGATGTTCTTCATGCAGCTTGGCGAAATCCTGCCCGGCGGCATCGGCACTGGCGTCGGCTTCATGCTGATGATGGCCCTGCTGGCGGTCTTCGTGGCGGGCCTGATGGTCGGCCGTACGCCGGAATATCTGGGCAAGAAGATCGAGGCCCGCGAGGTCCAGTACGCCATGCTGGCCGTGCTGGTCCTGCCGCTCACCATCCTCGGCTTCTCGGCGGCGGCGGCGGTGCTGCCCGTGGCGCTGGAGAGCCTGGCCAACCCCGGACCGCACGGGATGTCGGAGATCCTCTACGCCTACACCTCGGCCAGCGCCAATAACGGCTCGGCCTTTGCGGGGCTCGCCGCCGACACCCCCTGGTGGAACACGACGCTTGGCCTGGCCATGCTGATGGGCCGCTTCCCCGGCATCGTCATCATGCTGGCCATCGCCGGCGCCCTGGCGGCCAAGCCCAAGCTCGCCCCTTCGGCCGGCGCCCTGCCCACCGACAACGGACTTTTCATCGGCCTCTTGATCGGGGTGATCCTGATCCTGGGCGGCCTCCAGTTCTTCCCGGCCCTCGCGCTCGGCCCAATCGTCGAGCACTTCCAGGCGCTTGACGCCCTGGCCGGCCTCTAAGTCTCGCGGAGCACAGTCTCATGAGCACCACCGACATCCCGCTGGGCGACAATCGCCGCAGAGCCTCCAGCCTCGTCGCCAGCCTTGATGGCCCGGCCCTGGCGCGGGCCGCCAAGGACGCCTTCGTCAAGCTCGACCCGCGCCGCCTGACCAGCAATCCGGTCATCTTCGCCACCTGGCTGGTGGCGGTGCTGAGCACCATTTCGGCCACCCTGCTGATCGGACGAGGCGAAAATGGCGCCTTCGCCATCCAGCTGGCCGGCTGGCTCTGGGCCACCGTGCTGTTCGCCAATCTGGCCGAGAGCATCGCCGAGGGCCGCGGCAAGGCCGCCGCTGACAGCCTCCGCGCCAGCCGGGTCACCACCCGGGCCAAGCTGATCATCGACGAGGCTACCGGGACCATCATCCCCACCCCAGCCCACGAACTGGGCGCTGGCCAGGTGGTGCTGGTGGAGGCCGGCGATGTCATCCCGGCCGACGGCGAGATCATCGAGGGCGTGGCCTCGGTCAACGAGGCGGCGATCACCGGCGAGAGCGCCCCGGTCATCCGTGAGAGCGGCGGCGACCGCTCGGCCGTCACCGGCGGCACCACCGTGGTCTCCGACTGGATCAAGGTGAAGATCACCTCGGAGCCCGGCGGGACCTTTCTGGACCGCATGATCGCCATGGTCGAAGGCGCCGACCGCCACAAGACGCCGAACGAGGTCGCTCTGGCCGTCCTGCTGGCGGGCCTGACTCTCGTCTTCCTCATCGCCGTGCTCACACTGGTGGGGCTGGGCGCCTATTCGGGCGTGACCCTCTCGCCCCTGGTGCTGGGCGCGCTGTTCATCATCCTGATCCCCACCACGATTGGCGGGCTGCTGTCGGCGGTGGGCATCGCCGGCATGGACCGGCTGCTGAAGGTCAATGTGCTGGCCACGTCTGGCCGGGCTGTGGAGGCCGCGGGCGATGTCGACACACTGCTGCTGGACAAGACCGGCACCATCACCTTCGGCAACCGGATGGCCACCGAAGTGATCCCGGCCCCAGGCGTGCGGCCCGAGCAGGCTCTGCGCGCGGCGCTCATGGCCTCCCTCGCCGACGAGACGCCGGAAGGCCGCTCCATTGTCGACCTGGCCCGCTCGCAGGGCGAGGTCGCAGAGGCCCCGCAAGGCGCCGAGCCGATCGCCTTTTCCGCCGTCACCCGCCAGTCTGGTCTGAACGCCGAAGGCCGCGCCTGGCGCAAGGGCGCGGTGGATGCGGTGCTGCGCACCGTCGGCCTGACATCTGAGGAGATCCCGCCGGAGGTCGCAGCCGCGGTCGACCGTATCGCACGCTCTGGCGGCACGCCCCTGGCGGTCAGCGAGGATGGGGTGCTGGTCGGCGTCATCCATCTGAAAGATGTGGTGAAGCCCGGCGTGAAGGCCCGCTTCGCCGACCTGCGGCGCATGGGCCTGCGCACGGTGATGATCACCGGCGACAATCCGGTCACCGCTGCGGCCATCGCCTCCGAGGCCGGAGTCGACGACTTCCTGGCCGAGGCAACGCCGGAGGACAAGCTGCGCCTGATCCGCGCCGAACAGGCCAAGGGTCGCCTCGTCGCTATGTGCGGCGACGGCGCGAATGACGCCCCGGCGCTGGCCCAGGCTGATGTGGGGGTGGCCATGCAGACTGGCGCCCAGGCCGCCCGGGAAGCCGGCAACATGGTCGATCTCGACTCCGACCCCACCAAGGTCATCGAGATCGTCGAGGTGGGAAAGCAGATGCTGATCACCCGCGGCGCGCTCACCACCTTCTCGGTCGCCAACGACGTGGCCAAGTACTTCGCCATCATTCCGGCCATGTTCGTCACCAGCCTGCCGGCCCTGGGCGCGCTGAACATCATGGGGTTGTCGAGCCCGCAGAGCGCGATCCTCTCGGCGGTGATCTTCAACGCCCTGATCATCGTGCTACTGATCCCGCTGGCCCTGCGCGGCGTCCGCTACCGGGCTCTGGGGGCCGCCAAGCTTCTGTCGCGCAATCTGGCGATCTATGGCCTGGGGGGGCTGATCGCCCCCTTCATCGGCATCAAGCTGATTGACCTGGCCCTTTCATCTCTGGGGCTGGCCTGATGGACCGGGACCTGCTCCGTCAGCTGCTGGCCGCAGGCGTCTTCTTTGGTCTGGTCTTCGGCCTCGCCTTTCTGAGTGGGGCGGAGGGCTCAAGCCTGGCGCCTGTAACACCGGCCATCGAAGGGGAGGCGCTCCGATGATCCGCCTCCTCGAAAGCCGCGGCTTCTGGTTCAAGCTCGCCGGCGTCCTCTGCCTCGCTTTCAGCGTCCTGGTTCAGGTTCTCGAGCATGTCGGGGAGGATCCGTCATCGCTCGATCATCCTCAGCCCGCGAAAGCCTATGCCCCCAGCGGCGCCCCTCTCCCTTCAGATCAAGGCTAACCCCATGCTCTCCCTCCTCCGCCCGGCCATGGTTTCGGTGGGCCTGTTCACCCTCCTTCTGGGCTTGGCCTATCCCCTGGCCATCACCGGCGTCGCCCAGGCCGCCTTTCCGCAGCAGGCCGACGGGAGCCTGATCCTCCGGGATGGTCGCATCATCGGCTCCTCTCTAGTGGGGCAGGCCTTCACCTCGCCGGCTTACCTGCAGGGGCGGCCGTCTGCGGTGGACTATGACGCCACGGGCTCCGGCGCCTCCAACCTTGGCCCCCTGAACGCTGACCTGATCGCCGAAACCTCAGACCGCGCGACAGCGTGGCGGGCGGAGACCGGAAGCGCTGAAGTCCCGGGCGATGCGGTCACCGCCTCGGCCTCCGGCCTGGATCCCCACATCTCGCCGGCCAATGCCCTGGCCCAGGCTGAGCGCATCGCCGCCGCCAGAGGCGCAGACATCAGCCAGGTCCGGGCCGTGATCGCCGCCCATGTAGAGGGGAGAACCTTCGGCATATTGGGACAACCTCGGGTCAACGTGCTTCAGACCAACCTCGCCCTCGACGACGCCTTCGCGCCGGAGCAACCTGACCGTCCATGACCGCCGAAGCCCCCCGCCGGCCCGATCCTGACGCCCTGCTTGCGGCCACGCGGGCGGGGCGCGGTCGGCTGAAGGTGTTCCTGGGCATGTCGCCCGGCGTGGGCAAGACCTACGAGATGCTCCGGGCCGCGCGACGCCGGAAGGCCGAGGGCCAGGACGTGGTGGTCGGTCTGGTCGAGACCCATGGGCGCAAGGAGACACAGGCCCTGCTCAGAGGGATGGATGTCATGCCCAGGTCGCCCCGGGAGCACCGCGGGGCGACGCTGTTGGAGTTTGACCTCGACGGCGCTCTGGCGCGACGACCCGCCCTGCTCCTGGTCGATGAATACGCCCACTCCAACGCCCCAGGCTCGCGGCATGCCAAGCGGTGGCAGGATGTGGACGAACTCCTGGCCGCAGGGATCGACGTCTGGACGACGCTGAACATCCAGCACCTGGAAAGCCTGGTCGACGTGGTCTGGAAGATCACCGGGGTTCGCCAGCGAGAGACCGTCCCGGACATGGCGCTCGACCGCGCCGACGAGATCGAACTGGTGGACATCACCCCAGCCGAACTGCGCGAGCGGATGGGCGAGGGAAAGGTCTATGTGCCGGAGACCGCCCGGCTGGCGGCTGAGCGGTTCTTCAAGATCGAGAACCTGACCGCCTTGCGGGAACTGTCCCTGCGCCGTGCGGCCCAGGCGGTCGATGATCAGTTGATCGGCGCCATGAAGCGCGCCGGTGTCGAAGGACCCTGGGCGGCGGGTGAGCGCATCCTGGTCCTGATCGGTCCAGACCCGATGGCCGGCTCATTGGTGCGCGCGGGCCGACGCCTGTCGGACATGATGATGGACGCCCCCTGGAGCGTCGCCCATGTGGAGCAGCCCAACCGGGCCGGTATGTCGGGCGAGGCCGCCCAGCGACTGCGCGAAGCGGTGAAGCTCTCCGAACAGCTCGGCGCCTCCAGCGTCACCCTGACCGGCGACGACATCGTCGCCGCCGTCCTCGACTACGCCCGGCGCAACAACGTCACCCAGATTGTCATCGGCAAGAGTCGAGCAAGACGCCCCTTCCGGCCAAGCCTCGTTGAAGCCCTGCTCACCCGCACCCAGGGCGCGGCGCTGCATGTCGTCACAGAAGGGTCCGAGCCGCCGGCCCAGGCGGCATCCCCCGTGGCCGCAGACAAGAGCTTGGCCTGGCGGCCACAGATCGCCGCCCTGGCCCTGGTCGGCGTGTCCTTCGCCATCGCCCACGGGCTGGACCGCTACATCCAGAGCGTGAACCTCGCCATGGTCTTCATGCTCAGCGTCCTGGTGGCGGGCCTGGCCTATGGCCTATGGCCGGCCGTCGTCGCCGCCGCGGCGTCGGCCTTTCTCTACAACTTCTTCTTCCTTGAGCCGCGGCTCACCGTGTGGATCGGCCATCCCGCAGACGTCCTGACCTTCGCGGTCTTCTTCGCTGTGGCCCTCACAACCGGCTGGCTGACCGGCCGGGTCCGCGATCAGGCCCGGCTGGTGGCCCGAAGGGCCTCGGGCATCGCGGCGGTCCTGGCCGCCACCCGTCAGATCTCATCGGCGCCCGACGCCCGGGCTGCGGCCGCGGCGCTCGCCGAGCAGCTGGCGGCGGCCACACGCGGAGACGCCGTCGTTCTGACCCCGGCGGGCGACGATCTGCAACTGAGCGGAGCCTCGCTCAGCGCTGCGGCCCTCACGCCCGGCGACATGGCTGCGGCCAGATGGGCCTGGGAGCGAGGGGAGCCGGCCGGCGCCGGGACCGGCACCATGCCCAACCTGCCCTGGGTCTTTCGCCCGCTTCAGGGGGTGAAGACGCGGGCCGGGGTGGCGGCGGTGAGCGCCCAGGCCGTGGCCTCCGAGGACGGGGAACGCTTCGTCGCCGCCCTGCTGGACCAGGGCGCCGTGGCCTTGGAGCGGGCGGAGTTCGCCGCGACGGCCGCGGACGCCGAGGCCCTGCGTCGCACCGACCGCCTCCGGGCCGCTCTGCTCAACTCCGTCAGCCACGACCTGCGCACGCCGCTTTCGACGGTGCTGGGCTCAGTCACCACCCTCATCGACTATGGGGCCGGGCTGTCGGCGGCGGTGCGCGACGACCTCCTGCAATCGATCCGCGAGGAGGCCGAGCGGTTGAGCCGCTATGTAGGCGACCTGCTGGATATGACTCGGCTGGAGGGCGGCGCCCTGGTGGCCCGCCGCGACTGGCTGGACGCCCGCGACGTGCTGCGCGCCGCCGTTGAGCAGGTGACGCGCCGCCTGGGCGGGCGAAGGATCGAATGGGATTTTCCAGACCGGGTGACCCTTGTCATGGCCGACCCAACCCTGCTGGAGCAGGCCCTGGTGAACATCCTGGAGAACGCCATCGCCTACAGCCCCGACGCCAGCACGATCGAGGTCGCCGCCTATGAGGACCACAAGAACGTGGTCATCAGCATTGAGGATGAGGGACGTGGCATTCCGACCGCCGAACTGGAGCGCGTGTTCGAGAAGTTCCGCAGGCTTGACGAGGCTAGCGACCGCGGCAAGGGATCGGGTTTGGGTCTGGCCATCGCCAAGGGCTTTATCGAGGTGATGGACGGCCGCATCGCCGCGGCCTCGCCGATCCATGAGGGCCGTGGCACACGTATCCTGATCAGCCTGCCCAAGTCGCGGGCCACCCCGGAAGGCCTTCTGTGAGCGGTTCGCGTCCCCGTATCCTGGTCATCGACGATGAACCGCAGATCCACCGGTTCCTGGGCCCGGCCCTGGATGC
>NZ_DAIMHV010000123.1:0-7796 GCF_036723115.1 Phenylobacterium sp.
GGCGGCGCGGCCCCGCACGGCGGCGGCGCCTTCTCGGGCAAGGACCCCACCAAGGTGGACCGCTCGGCGGCCTATGCCTGCCGCTACCTGGCCAAGAACGTGGTGGCCGCGGGCCTGGCCCGGCGCTGCACCATCCAGATCAGCTACGCCATCGGCGTGGCCGAGCCCCTGTCCTTCTATGTGGATCTGCACGGCACCGGCGAGGTGGATCCCGCCAAGCTGGAGCTGGTCCTGCCCGAGCTGATCGGCGGCGGCACGCCCCGGGCCATCCGCGAGCATCTGGGCCTGAACCGTCCCATCTACGCCCGCACCGCGGCCTATGGACACTTCGGCCGCGCCCCCGACAACGAGGGCGGCTTCTCCTGGGAAAAGGTCGACCTGGTCGACCAGCTCAAGAGCCTGGCCTGAGCCAAGACCCCCGCGCCCGTTCCCGCACCGGCGGGGACGGGCGGGCGAGGGCGTGTTTCACCAGACCCTGATCCGGTTTCACAACCCGATCAGGGTCTGAATTTCTTGTGGGACCCGCCCCGTGAACCGATAACCGGTTCCCACCTATCGGAACGCGCTCCAGGCCATGAGCAAAGACTCCCATCCGCACATGCGCTCGTTCGGGCGCATCAAGTCGCGCCCGATCAAGCCGCGCCAGGCCGCCCTGATGGACAGCCTGCTGCCTAAGGTCCGCTGCCCGGAGACGCCCTTCGATCCCCGGGCGCTGGCGCCCGCGGCGACGGAGGTGTGGCTGGAGATCGGTTTCGGCGGCGGCGAGCACATGGCCGCCCAGGCCGCCCGGCGGCCCGACGTGCTGATCCTGGGCGCCGAGCCGTTCCAGAACGGCGTGGCCAGCGCCCTGCGCCACATGGACGAACAGGGCCTGGCCAATGTGCGGCTGCATGACGGGGACGTGCGCGATCTGATCGCCCGGCTGCCGGCGGCCTGCCTGCAGCGGGTCTTCATCCTCTTCCCCGACCCCTGGCCCAAGGCGCGCCACCACAAGCGCCGCCTGCTGCAGGCCGAACTGGTGGAGGACCTGGCGCGGGTGCTGGCGGCCGGCGGCCGGCTGCGCTTCGCCACCGACTGGGCCGACTATGCCGACTGGAGCCTGGCGCGCCTGCTCGCCAGCCCGCATTTCGACTGGCCGGCCGCGCGTGCGGACGACTGGCGAATCCCGCCCGCCGACCACATCACCACGCGTTATGAGGAAAAGCGCCTGGGCGACTGCGCCCCGGTCTTCCTGGACTTCATCCGGCGCTGACCGGCGAAGGCGTCCGAGCCTTCGCCTTCGCCTGCGCCGGCCCCGCTCAGCCCTTGGCCTGCTGGGCCCGCTCGATGCCGGCGCGGATCAGGGCGGCGGTCTCGTCGGGATCGGCCCAGCGGACGATATCGACGCTCTTGCCCTTTTCCAGGTCCTTATAGTGCTTGAAGAAGTGGGCGATCTGCTCGGTGAGGATCGAGGGCAGGCCGCGCCAGGACTCCACGCCCGTATAGAAGGGGTGCAGCTTGTCCACCGGAACCGCCAACACCTTTTCGTCGGCGCCGGCCTCGTCGACCATCATCAGGGTGCCGACGGGGCGGCAGCGGATGATCGCGCCCGGCACCACGGGGGTCGGACCCACCACCATGACGTCCATGGGATCGCCGTCCTCGGACAGGGTGTGGGGGATGAAGCCGTAATTGCCCGGATAGAACATGGCCGTGTGCAGGAAGCGGTCGACCATGATGGCGCCCGATTCCTTGTCGATCTCGTACTTCACCGGCTCGCCGCCCTGAGGGATCTCGATAACGGCGTTCACGTCATAGGGCGGGTTGGCGCCGATGGCGATCTTGGAAAGGTCCATGTGGGAAATGACTCGCGTGTGATCTGTCTCGGGGAGGAGATGCGCCTCCATAGGGCTAAAACCCCCGCGGGGGAACGGGGTTTGAACCGCCCTGGGCGCCCGATTTCGCCCCGCGCGCGCAGGCGCAAAGAGCCGGATGACAAGGCCGCGGCTTGCGCCTATATTGTCGGCAACATCGTCCGTTAGCGCTGGATGGCGCTTTCGAGCGGCGGGCTTCGGCCCAGCCGCTTTTTTCTTTGCCGAAGGGCGGCCTGCATATGCGCGGCAAGACCGCAGAAGATCTGAAGCTCCTGGACCTGCTCGACCCCGTGGCCGAGGCGGCGGGCTATGAGATCGTGCGCATCCGGCTCATGGGCGGAGACCGCCAGCGCCGTCTTCAGATCATGGCCGAGACTCCGGCCGGCGAGATGAATGTGGATGACTGCGCGGCCCTGTCGCGGGCGGTCTCCGAGGTCATGGACGCCGCCGATCCCATCAGCGGGGAATATGTGCTGGAGGTCTCCTCCCCTGGCGTGGATCGCCCCCTGACCCGCCTGAAGGACTTCGAGACCTATGAGGGCCTTGAGGCGCGGCTGGAGCTCGACCGCATGGCCGAGGGGCGCAAGCGCTTCCGCGGCGTGCTGGCGGGGATCGAGGACGGTCAGGTCTGCCTGGACCTGGAGGGCGAGACCGACACCGTCCTCGTGCCCTTCGACTGGATCGTGGAGGCCAAGCTGGTGCTCTCCGACGAACTCATGAAACGCGGCGCTGCGCAAAGAGCCGATCGCCTCGGCGCCGACGACGACGCATCCCACCGAGAGGATTAAGACCATGAGCCTGACTGGCATTTCCGCCAACCGGCTGGAGCTTCTGCAGATCGCCGAGGCGGTGGCCCGCGAGAAGTCGATCGAGAAGGAGATCGTCATCGAGGCGATCGAAGAGGCGATCCAGAAGGGCGCCCGCGCCCGCTACGGCGCCGAGCACGACATCCGCGTGCACATCGATCCCAAGACCGGCGAAACCACCATCAAGCGCGTGATCACCGTGGTCGCCGACGACGCGGCCTGGGACGAGGAGGCCGGCGAAGAACAGCCTCCGGGCGTGCAGCGCCTGTCGGAAGCCCGCCGCAGCGACCCCGACGCCCAGGTGGGCAAGGTCTATGAAGAGATCCTGCCCCCCTTCGAGTTCGGCCGGGTGCAGACCCAGATGGCCCGCCAGGTGGTGACCGGCAAGGTCCGCGAGGCCGAGCGCGAGCGCCAGCATGAGGAATTCAAGGACCGGGTCGGCGAGATCATCAACGGCGCGGTCAAGCGGGTCGAATACGGCAATGTGGTCGTCGATCTGGGCCGCGGCGAAGGCATCATGCGCCGGGACCAGTCGATCCCCCGCGAGAACTTCAACATCGGCGATCGCATCCGCTGCTACATCTATGATGTGCGCCGCGAGACCAAGGGTCCGCAGATCCTGCTCTCCCGCGCCCACGGCGGCTTCATGGCCAAGCTGTTCGCCCAGGAGGTCCCCGAGGTCTATGACGGGGTGATCGAGATCCGGGCCGTGGCCCGCGATCCGGGCAGCCGCGCCAAGATGGCCGTGGTCTCCAACGACAGCTCCATCGATCCGGTCGGCGCCTGCGTGGGCATGCGCGGCAGCCGCGTCCAGGCCGTGGTCGCCGAGCTGCAGGGCGAGAAGATCGACATCATCCAGTGGAGCCCGGACGAGGCCACCTTCATCGTCAACGCCCTGGCCCCGGCCGAGGTGTCCAAGGTGGTCATGGACGAGGAGGATGAGCGCGTCGAGGTGGTGGTTCCCGACGAGCAGCTCAGCCTGGCCATCGGCCGCCGCGGCCAGAACGTCCGCCTGGCCAGCCAGCTCACCGGCTGGCAGATCGACATCATGACCGAAAGCCAGGAGAGCGAGCGCCGCCAGCGCGAGTTCGCCGAGCGCACCGCCCTCTTCCAGGAAGCCCTGGACGTGGACGAAGTCATCGCCCAGCTGCTGGTCACTGAAGGCTTCGCCAGCGTCGAGGACGTGGCCTATGTGGACCAGGCCGAGGTGGCGTCCATCGAGGGCTTCGACGAGGACACCGCCGACGAGATCCAGGCCCGCGCCCGGGACTATCTGGAGCGGGAAGCCGCCGAGCTGGACGCCAAGCGCCGGGAACTGGGCGTGGAGGACGCCGTGCTCGACATCACCGGCGTGACCCTGCCCATCGCCGTGGCCCTGGGCCAGGGCGAGGTGAAGACCGTCGAGGACTTGGCCGGCCTGACCCCCGACGACCTGCGCGGCTGGTATGAGAGCCGCAACGGCGAGCGAGTTCGCGAGACGGGCATCCTGGAGAGCTTCGGCCTGGATCCCGCCGAGGCCGAGGCCCTGATCATGCGCGCCCGGGTGGCCATGGGCTGGATCGAGGCCGAGCCCGAGCCGGAATATGAGGACGAAGAGGTGGAGCGCGAGCTCACCGAGGAGGAAATGGTCTTCGGCGCGGCGGCCTCGGCCGCGAGCGAGGAGGCCTAGGGCCCTTGGCCTCGGCCGGTCACAGCGCGCCGCGGGACCCCGCGGCGCCGGCCACCCTGGCCGAGGCCGCCCGCCAGCGTCGGGACGTGGTCACCGGCGAGGTGCGCCCGGAAGAGGAACTGATCCGGTTTGTGGTCGGGCCTGAGGGTCAGGTTGTACCTGACCTGGCGCGCAAGCTGCCCGGCCGGGGCGTCTGGGTGGGCGCCGACCGCGCCTCCCTGCAGGCGGCGGCGAAAAAGGGCGCCTTCGCCCGCTCGGCCAAGACCCGCGCTCAGGCCCCTGCGGACCTGGCCGACCAGGTCGAAGCCCTGCTGGCCCGGCGCGTTCTGGACGGCCTGGGCCTTGCGCGACGCTCAGGACAGCTTATCTCGGGATTTGAAAAGGTTTCCGCCGCCCTGGGGTCTGGCCAGGCGGCCTGGCTGATCGAGGCCGCCGACGGGGCGGCTGACGGTCGCCGCAAGATTTTCGCCGCCGCCCGGCGGGCCCCCCGGCCCGTGGAATGGCTTGGCGTCTTCACCTCAGCCGAATTGGGTTTGGCCTTGGGGCTGGAGAATGTGATACACACCGCCTTCCTTGCGGGGCGATCAGCCGATCGCTGGGCGGCGGACGTCCGGCGATTGGGCGGTTTTCGCCCGCTCCTTCCCGAGAGTTGGCGCGAGGAGCCCTGACGCGGCGAGCGGAACTGGAGGCAGTTCCGCGCGCCACGACTGTTTTGAGACTGAAATGGACTGCGGCCGGATCCACCGGTCGGTGAGTAAAGCGAGCGCATGAGCGACGACAAAGACAACGGCCGGAACCCTGGCGGACGCCCGCCCCTGACTCTCAAGCCCCGTGGTGCGGGCTCGGTCAGCGCAGGGACGGTGAAGCAGAGCTTCAGCCATGGCCGCTCCAAGACCGTGGTCGTGGAGACCAAGCGCTCGCGCGCTCACGCCCCGGCGGCGGGAAATCTCGCCGGACCCTCCTCGGCCGAACGCCGCGGCGGCGACTCCCGCCCCGCCTCCCGCGCGCCGCAGGATAATTCCGGCCTCTCGGCCGAAGAGGTCCGCGCCCGCCAGAACGCCATCGAGCGCGCCCGTGAACATCAGGCGCGCCTGGCCGCCGAAGCCAAGGCGCGCGAGGAAGACCGCGTCCGCGCCGAGCACGAGGCCGCCGCCAAGGCCGCCGAAGCCCGCGCCGCCGAGGCCAAGGCCGCTGAGAGCCAGGCCGCCGAGGCCAAGGCTGTGGAAGCCAAGGCCGCCGAGGCCAAGGCCGCCGAAGCCCGCGCCGCGGCTGAACAGGCCGCCGCCGCGGCCGCCGCCGCCGCCGCCGCGCAGAAGGAAGCCGACGCCGAGGCGCGGTCCGCCGCGGCCGCCGGCCAGACCCGCACCTACACCCCCTCGCCCGAGCGCCGCGACGACCGGGCGAGCACCACCACCTATCGGCCGCCGCGCACCCCGCGCTTCGACCCGTCCAGCTTCAACCAGCGGGCGCCGCGCCCTGAGCGCGAAGGCGCGCGCAGCGAGCGGCCGGCGGCGCCTGACCGGCCCCCGCGCGACGACCGCGGCCCGCCCCGGGGCGATCGCCCGCAGCGTCCCGGCGCGCCTGCCGCCGGCGGCGACACCGTGCGCTATTCCGCCCTGGCCCCGCGCCCGGCGGCGCCGCGGGACGGCGCCCGTCCCGGCGGTCCGCGTCCGGCCGGCGCCCGCCCGGCGCCCGGCGCGCCGCCCGCCACGCCTGAGATCCAGCGCGCCACCCGCCAGGCCCCCCGGCCCGGCGCGGCGAGCCTCGACCGTCGCCCCGACGAGGAGACGGATGACCGCCGCGGCAAGACCAACACGCCGGGCAAGGCGCTCAGCCGCGGCAAGGGCGCGCCCCAGCGCCGCGAAGGCCGCCTGACCATCCAGGCCCTGGCGGCCGGCGACGAGGGCGCGGTGGAGCGCATGCGCTCTCTGGCTTCGGTGCGCCGGGCCCGTGAACGCGAGCGCGAAAAGCGCAAGGGCGGCGGCCAGGAGCAGGCCCGCGTGGCCCGCGAGGTCATCATCCCCGACGTCATCACCGTGGGCGACCTGGCCAACCGCATGGCCACCCGCGGGGTCGAGGTCATCAAGTTCCTGATGCGTCAGGGCGTGATGATGAAGATCAACGACGTCATCGATTCCGACACCGCCGAGCTGGTGGCCACCGAGTTCGGCCACACCGTCAAGCGCGTGTCCGAGGCCGACGTGGAAACGGGCTTCCTGTCCGAGGACACCGACGCGGCCGACGCCCCCCTGCGGCCCCCTGTGGTGGCCGTCATGGGCCACGTCGACCACGGCAAGACCTCGCTGCTGGACGCCCTGCGCGCCACCGACGTGGCCGCCGGCGAACACGGCGGCATCACCCAGCACATCGGCGCCTATCAGGTGCGGCTGGAAGATGGTCAGCGCGTGACCTTCCTCGACACCCCCGGCCACGCCGCCTTCTCGGCCATGCGCGCCCGGGGCGCCAATGTCACCGATATCGTCATCCTGGTGGTGGCCGCCGATGACGGGGTCATGCCCCAGACGGTGGAAGCCATTCAGCACGCCAAGGCTTCCGGCGCGCCGATCATCGTGGCCATCAACAAGATCGACAAACCCGACGCCGACCCCACCCGCGTGGTCAACGAGCTGCTGCAGCACGAGATCGTGGTGGAAAGCCTGGGCGGCGACACCCAGGTGGTCGAGGTCTCGGCGCTCAAGCGCATGGGCCTGGACAATCTGCTGGAGTCCATCCTGGTCCAGGCCGAGCTCATGGAGCTGCGGGCCGATCCGGAACGTACCGCCGAGGGCGTGGTCATCGAGGCCAAGCTCGACCGCGGCCGCGGCGCGGTGTCCACCGTGCTGGTCAAGCGCGGCACCCTGAAGCGCGGCGACATCGTGGTGGCCGGCGCCAACTGGGGCCGCGTGCGCGCCCTGCTCAACGAGCGGGACGAACAGGTGGATGAGGCCGCACCTTCCACTCCGGTGGAGATTCTCGGCCTGGACGGCACGCCCGAGCCGGGGGAACCCCTGGCCGTGGTGGAGAACGAGGCCCGCGCCCGCGAGATCACCGAGTACCGTCAGCGCCTGAAGCGCGAGAAGACCGGGGCCCCCGTGGCCGGCGCCTCCCTGGCCGACATGATGGCCAAGCTGGCCGACAAGAAGGTCTCCGAGCTGCCGGTCATCATCAAGGCTGACGTTCAGGGCTCGGCCGAGGCCATTGTCGGCTCGCTGGACAAGCTGGGCACCGACGAGGTGCGCGCGCGCATCATCCTGTCGGGCGCCGGCGCCATCAGCGAGAGCGACGTCATGCTGGCCAAGGGCGCCGGCTCGCCGATCCTCGGCTTCAATGTCCGCGCCTCCAAGCAGGCCCGCGACCTGGCCGAGCGCGAGGGCGTGGAGATCCGCTACTACGCGATCATCTACGACCTGATCGACGACATCAAAGGCGTGCTCTCGGGCATGCTGGCCCCGATCCAGCGCGAAACCT
>NZ_DAIMHV010000124.1:0-7784 GCF_036723115.1 Phenylobacterium sp.
CGAACAGCAGCATCGGCGGCGCCGGCAGCTGGGCGTTGCCCGGGCCGAACATCTCGCCGCGGGCGCAGGCCAGCAGCTCTTCCAGGTCGTAACGGCTCTTGGCCTCATGCATGGTCTGGCCGCCTTTTCAGCTCGCCTCGAAACAGAAGGGGTCAGGCCCTAGCACGAGGCCAAGGCGCCGCTCAACGACATTGGACGGCCTCATCGACCCCCCAGACCTCGCTCTCGGGGACCCAGCCGCGCACACGATCAATGCTCAGACGGCACCAGCCGCCCTCGCAGCGGTCCAACGCGGCAAGGGCGCGGGCGTTCAGATAGGCGCTCACCTCGGCGCCTTCCCGGGGCCGTTTCCGCAGGGGCAGCGGGGTCTCCGCCAGGCGGACCACATTTCGCCCGCCATCGGTGACGCGCCGATGGACCCAGGCCACGCCGCCGTCCGGATCGCACACCTGACGCCATTCCCGCGTTTCGGCGATGACCTGAACCGGCAGGCCGCGGGCATGATAGACCCAGAGCACCCGATGATCGTCCCCGGGGCCGGCGCGGGCGTTCACCGTGTCGAATTTCAGCACCAGATAGCGCGGCACCGGATAGCCCGACGGGGTCGGCCGCTCGGCCTGCGCCTCGCCGCCGGCGGGGCTGCAGGCGGCGATTCCCGCGCAAAGCCCGGCCGCCAGCAACGCCCGTCGCAGGGGCGCCCGGCTCCTGGAACCGTGATCGGGCGCAGGCTCGCCTTGGCCCATCTGGGTCCCTTTGCTAGAGGTTGGACCTCGCGCGCCCATCGCGCTCCGTCGCAAGGTCCCCGTCGCAGACTTGGTCATGGCCGCCCGTAAGCCCAAAGTCATCGTCACGCGCAAGCTCCCCGATCCGGTGGAGACGCGAATGAGAGAGTTGTTCGACGCCGAGCTCAACCTCGCCGACGCCCCCATGGGCCGCGAGGCGATGATCGACGCCGTCCAGCGGGCCGAGGTCCTGGCCCCCACCATCACCGACCGGATCGACGCCGAGCTGATCGAAAAGGCCGGGCCGCAGCTCAAACTCATCGCCTCCTTCGGGGCCGGTGTGGACCATATCGACGTGGCCGCCGCGGCCAAGCGCAACATCATCGTCACCAATACGCCCGGCGTGCTCACCGAAGACACCGCCGACATGACGCTCGCCCTCATCATGGTGGTGGCCCGGCGGATCGTGGAAGGCGCCAATGTGGTGCAGTCCGGCGGCTTCACCGGCTGGTCCCCCACCTGGATGCTGGGCCACCGGGTGACGGGAAAGCGGCTGGGCATCGTCGGCATGGGCCGGATCGGCCAGGCCGTCGCCCGCAGGGCCAAGGCCTTCGGCCTGCAGATCCACTATCACAACCGCAAGCCCGTCAGCCCGCGGATCGCCGAGGAGCTGGACGCCACCTACTGGGACAGCCTGGACCAGATGCTGGCCCGGATGGACCTGGTGTCCATCCACTGCCCCCACACCCCGGCCACCTTCCACCTGCTCTCGGCCCGCCGGCTGAAGCTGTTGCAGCCCCACGCCATCCTGATCAACACCGCCCGCGGCGAGATCGTGGACGAGGACGCCCTGATCGACATCCTGGCCAAGGGCGCCATCGCCGGCGCCGGCCTGGACGTGTTCGAGCATGAGCCGGCGGTCAATCCCAAGCTCTTGAAGCTGCCCAATGTGGTCCTCCTACCCCATATGAGCTCGGCCACGGTGGAGAGCCGGATCGACATGGGCGAGAAGGTGATCATCAACATCCGCACCTGGATGGACGGCCACAGGCCCCCCGACCGGGTCATCCCGGCGATGCTTTAGGAACCGGAAAAAGAATGCGCCTGGGCCGTGCCAAGCGGCGGGATTCAGCGCGCTTCCGCCCCGGCGATCACATCGGCCACGGTCTGCGTCCCGTCCCACAGGCCCGCCCGCCAGCCGCAGGCCCGGGCGGCCGCCACATTGCGCGCCGAATCATCGATCAGCAGAAGCTCGTGCGGCGCGTGGGCCGTGCGCGCCGCCACCGCCTCGAAGAAGGCCGGATCGGGCTTTCCGCAGCCATAGTCGGCCGCATAGTGGATGGCTTCGAACCGGTCCTTGAGGCCCAGATCATTCCAGAGATAGGCCGCCCGCAAATGCTCCTGCACAGTGGCCAGGTGCAGGGCGTATTGGCCTTTCAGGGCGGCGATCTGGTCGAGAAAGTCCAGGTCCAGATGGGCGTCCTGGGCGAACCAGTAGGCGGTGAGCTGCTCCGGCGTCAGGTGGGGGGCGAAGTCCGGCAGGGCCAGGGCCAGCCGTTCGTGCAGACCGGCCCGTCCGACGATCACCTCGGGCCAGTGGACGGCGAAGAAGGCGCTTTGGAAACGCTCCGGATCCACGCCCAGATCGGCCTGGATGGCGTGGTCCCATCGCAGGCCCTGCGGATGGCGGATCACCACTCCGTCCACATCGATCATCAGGGTGCGGACGCTCATGGCGTGAGCTGCCCCTTGAGCCGATAGAGGGCCTCCATGGCCTCCCGCGGGCTCATGCCGTCCAGGTCGAGGACGCGCAGGGCCTCCTCCACGGCGCTGGGGCCGCGGGTCTCGGGTTCGGCCACGCCCTGGGCGAACAGCGGCAGGTCCTCCAGATGGGCCGGCGCGCCCTGCTCGCGCTCCAGCCGGTCCAGCACCTGGCGGGCCCGGGCCACCACCGGCGGCGGCACTCCGGCCAGCTTGGCCACCTGTACCCCGTAGGAGCGGTCGGCCGGCCCTGGTCCGGCCTCGTGCAGGAAGATCAGGTCGCCCTTCCACTCCCTGGCCCGCATGGAGAGGTTCGACACATGGCCCAGCCGGTCCTCGAGCACGGCCAGCTCGTGATAGTGGGTGGCGAACAGGGCGCGGCAGCGGTTTGTTTCGTGCAGGGCCTCGGCGCAGGCCCAGGCGATGGCCAGGCCGTCATAGGTGGCCGTGCCCCGGCCAATCTCATCCAGAATCACGAAGGAGCGCGGGGTGGCCTGGGTGAGGATGGCGGCGGTCTCCACCATCTCGGCCATGAAGGTCGAGCGGCCCCGGGCCAGGTCGTCGCCCGCGCCCACGCGGCTGAACAACCGATCCACCACCCCCAGCCGGAAGGCCCGGGCCGGGACGAAGGCGCCGGCCTGGGCCAGGACGCACAGGATCGCGTTCTGCCGCAGAAAGGTGGACTTGCCCGCCATGTTGGGGCCGGTGACGATGGAGAGCCGGGCGCCGCCCGCCCCTGTCCCGTCGAGGCGGCAGTCATTGGGGGTGAAGGCGTCGCCTGTGCGGCGCACCGCGGCCTCCACCACCGGGTGACGGGCGCCCTGGGCCTCGAAGGCGCAGGATCGGTCCACCACCGGGCGCACGGCGCCGGCCTCCTCGGCCCATTCGGCCAGGGCGGCGGAGACGTCCAGACAGGCCGCGGCGGCCGCGGCGTCCTGCAGGGCCGGCGCCAGGGCGCAGGCGGCCTCGCGCCAGGCCTCGAAGGTGGACAGCTCCATGGCCAGGGCCCGCTCGGCGGCCTGGGCGATCTTCGCATCCAGCTCGGCCAGCTCCACGGTGGTGAAACGCACCTGATTGGCCAGGGTCTGGCGGTGGATGAAGGCGGCGTTGAGCGGCGGCTTCATCAGCGGCTCGGCGGCCTTGGCCGTGGCCTCGACGAAATAGCCCAGCACGGCGTTGTGCCGGACCTTCAGGGCCACCCCGCTCTGGGCGGCCAGATCGGCCTCCAGGCGGGCGATGACCTTGCGGCTGTCGTCGCGCAGGGCGCGGGCCTGATCGAGTTCCTCGCGGACGCCCTGCGCCACAAATCCCCCGTCGCGGGCCTGGGCGGGCAGGTCCTGGGAAAGGCCCGCGGCCAGCAGGGCCTGGAACTCGGCCAGGCCGCCCTGGCGGGCGAGGTCCAGGGCCTCCAGGGCCTGGGCCACCTCGGCCGGCGGGTCCGGGTCCAGGGGGGCGGGCCTGGCGAACAGATCCGCGATCTCGCCGCCGAAGGCCAGTCCGTCGCGCAGGCAGCCCAGGTCCCGGGGGCCGCCTCGGCCCAGGGCCAGGCGCGACAGGGCGCGGGCCATATCGCCCATGGATTTCAGCCGGGCGCGGACATCGGCCCGCAGCGTCCGCCGCTCGCAGAAGAAGGCCACGGCGTCCAGACGCGCATCGATGGCCGCCGGCTCCACCAGGGGGCGGGCCAGGCGGCTGGCCAGCAGGCGGGCGCCGGGCGCGGTCACGGTGCGGTCGATGGCGCCCAGCAGGCTGCCCTCCCGGCCGCCCGACAGGCTGCGCTCGATCTCCAGGCTGGTCCGCGTGGCCGGATCGATGGCCATGACCTCGGTCTCGCCCACTCGGCGCGGGGCCGACAGGGCGGGCATGCGTCCGGCCTGGGTGGTCTCCAGATGGGCCGCGATCAGGCCGAGCGCCGAAATCTCCGCCCCGCTGAGCGCCCCGAACCCGTCCAGGGTCTCCACCCCATAGAGGCGCTTGAGCCGCGCCTCGGAGGCCGAGGGCTCGGCCAGGGCCTGGGGCAGGGGCTGCAGATAGCCCCCGGCGGCCTTGAGCGCCGCGGCCGTCGCCTCGTCGGCGAACAGGCGGTCGGGGACAAGCGTCTCCGAAGGGGCGAGGGCGGCCAGGGCCGAGGCGAGGCCTGCGACCCCCAGGCTCAGGCACTCCACCTCGCCGGTGGAGATTTCCACGCTGGCCACCGCCGCCTGGCCGGCCCGCACCGCCACGGCGGCCAGGCGGTTGGCGCCGCGGGCGTCCAGCAGGCCGTCCTCGGTGAGCGTGCCGGGCGTCACCACGCGCACGATCTCGCGCCGGACGACGGATTTGGAGCCCCGCTTCCTGGCCTCGGCGGGGTCTTCCATCTGCTCGCAGACGGCGACCTTGAACCCGGCCCGGATCAGCTTGGCCAGATAGGCCTCGGCCGCATGGGCGGGCACGCCGGCCATGGGGATGGGCTGGCCGGCATGGGTTCCCCGCGCCGTCAGGCTGATGCCCAGCGCCGCGGCGGCCTTCTGGGCGTCCTCGAAGAACAGCTCGTAGAAGTCCCCCATGCGGAAAAAGACCAGGGCGTCGGGTTGGCGCGCCTTGGCGTCGAAGAACTGGGCCATGACCGGGGTGGCGCCGGTCGCGTCCGGAAGGGTCGGGGCGGGGGCGTTCATGAGGCGGGCACGCTAGCGGCGCGCAGGGATTCGGTCATCCCCCTGGCGTCCACGCCCTGAGGGCGGCATCCTGTGGCCCGAAACAACTTCTCGCCAAGTGATCGGTGATCACCTACTTTGATTTCGATCAGCGATGAGGATCGTCGGGCATGACACCGACGGCCAGGGACGAAACGGAAAAAGGACGAGGCTTCCCATGGGCAAGGCGCAGCATTTCGACGTGCTGGTGGTGGGCGCGGGCATTTCGGGGGTGGGCGCGGCCTGGCACCTGACGCACCAGTCGCCGGAGACGAGCTTTGCGGTGCTGGAGGTCAAGGAGACCTTCGGCGGCACCTGGGTGACCCACCGCTATCCGGGGGTGCGCTCCGACAGCGACCTCTACACCTTCGGCTACCGGTTCAAGCCCTGGCGCGGGGCGCCCATCGCCACGGCGGCTGAAATCCTCAGCTACATGAAAGAGGTGATCGAGGAGAACGACCTCGCCCGCCACATCCGCTATGGCCACAAGATCACCCACGCGGCCTGGTCCAGCCAGGACAAGGTGTGGACCGTGCAGGTGACCAAGGTCGCCACCGGCGAGGCCCTGACCTTCACCTGCGGCTTCCTGTGGATGTGCCAGGGCTATTACCATCACGATGAAGGCTACATGCCGCAATGGCCGGGCATGGCCGACTTCAAGGGGCCCATCGTCCATCCCCAGACCTGGCCGGAGGACCTGGACTATGCCGGCAAGAAGGTGGTGGTGATCGGTTCGGGCGCGACGGCTGCGACCCTGGTGCCCGCCCTGGCCGAAAAGGCCGGCCACGTGACCATGCTGCAGCGGTCGCCCACCTATTTCGCCACCGGGCGCAACGCCAACGAACTGGCCGACACCCTGCGCGACCTGGAGGTGCCCGAGGAATGGACGCATGAGATCGTCCGCCGGAAGATCCTCAAGGACCAGGGCATGTTCGCCCACATGGCGCGGGAATATCCCGACGCCGTGAAGGACGAGATCCTGAAGAATGTCGCCGCCGTCCTGCCGGAGGGCTACGACATGAAGCACTTCACCCCCAGCTACCGCCCCTGGCAGCAGCGCCTGGCCTTCGTGCCGGACGCCGACCTCTTCAAGGGCATTTGCGCGGGCAAGGCCTCGGTGGTCACCGACCAGATCGAGCGCTTCACGGAAAAGGGGATCCTGCTGAAGTCCGGCGACCTGCTGGAGGCCGATATCATCATCTCGGCCACGGGCTTCCGCCTGTCGGTGATGGGGGACATCCCCTTCGAGGTGGACGGCCAGGCGGTCGACTGGGGTCAGACGCTGACCTATCGCGGGATGATGTTCACCGGCGTGCCGAACCTTGTGTGGGTGTTCGGCTATTTCCGCGCCAGCTGGACCCTGCGGGTGGATCTGATGGGCGACTTCGTGGCCCGGCTGCTGGCCCATATGAAGGCCAAGGGCGCCCACAAGGTGATGGTCGATCCCGGCGAGGCCGGCGCCGCCATGCCCCGCGGCCCCTGGATCGATCCGGACAACTTCAATCCGGGCTATCTGATGCGCGACATGGACAAGATGCCCAAGTGCGGCGACAGCGCCGAATGGCGCCACACCCAGGACTATTGGGTGGAACGTTCGGACCTGCCGGCCATCGATCTGGACGGCCCGGTCTTCCGCTATGACGACCAGCCGGCTGTGGCCGCCCGCGTGGCCGAGCCGGCGGAATAGGGCCTTCCGGCCCGTCTCATTCCCGGGGGGAGGAGGCGATCAGGCTCCGCCGGTCACCTCTTCCCAGAACCGCTTGGCCTTGCCCACGAAGGTCGAGGACTTGGGATGGCTCTGCTCGCCGCAGAGTTCGGCGAACTCGCGCATGAGCTCCTTCTGGCGAGGCGTCAGGCGCGACGGCGTCTCGATGAACAACTCCACCACCAGGTCCCCCCGCTCGCGGGAGCGCAGGGAGGGCATGCCGCGGCCCTTCAGCCGCACGGTGCGGCCGGTCTGGGCGCCTTCGGGCACATGGACGGAAATCTTGCAGGCGCCGTCGCAGTTCTCGCCCCCCAGCAGGCAGGGGGCTTCGATCTCGCCGCCCAGCACCGCCACCGCCATGGGGACGGGCACGGTGCACAAGAGGTCCAGGCCGTCGCGCTCGAAGAGGTCGTGGGGCGCCACGGAGATGAAGATATAGAGGTCGCCGCGGGGGCCGCCCCGGGCGCCGGCGTCGCCTTCGCCCGCCAGGCGGATGCGCGCCCCGTCGTCCACGCCGGCCGGAATGCGGACCTGCAGCTTGCGTTCCTTGCGCACCTGGCCGTGGCCGTGACAGGTGGCGCAGGGGTCCTGGATCAGCCGCCCAGATCCGCCGCAGCGGGGGCAGGTGCGCTCTACCGAGAAGAAGCCCTGGCTGGCCCGCACCCGGCCGGCGCCGCCGCAGGCGCCGCAGACTGTGGGGCTGGTGCCGGGCTTGGCGCCTGAACCCTCGCAGGTCTCGCAGGTCATGGCCGCAGGCACGACGATCTCCACCTCGGCGCCGGCGAAGGCTTGCTCCAGGGTGATTTCGAGATCGTAGCGCAGGTCCTGGCCCCGGGCCGGGCCGCTTCGGCGACCGCGGCCGCCTTGTGCGAACATGTCGCCGAAGACGTCGCCGAACACCTCGTTGAAGATGTCGTGCACGTC